>SVES01000037.1 GCA_015057305.1 Pseudobutyrivibrio ruminis
ATTATGGTAAAGATATTGTTAATTGAGGATGAGTATTCTGTTCGGGAACTCACAAAAGTAAAGCTAAAAAATAAATATGAGATTCTGGAGGCGGAAGATGGGTTAAAAGCCTTTGATGTACTAGAGCATGACCATGCAGATTTGATTATTGTAGATGTGATGATGCCAAATATGGATGGCTATGAATTTGTTTCTGAACTTAGAGCCATGGAAGACGATACTCCTGTCATTATGCTCACCGCTATGGATACATTTGCCCATAAGAAAAAAGGGTACAATCTGGGGATTGATGAATATCTTACAAAGCCTATTGATTATGAAGAGTTGACCTGGCATATCGAGGCTATCCTCAGACGCTACAAAATAAACAGTGAGAAGGAAATTGTAATTGGTGATTTTGTGATATCAGAGGAGTCTATGTCTGTTACTATGGCTGGTAGAAGTATTGGTTTAACAGAGACAGAATTCAAGCTTCTATATAAACTATTATCATATCCCGGTGTTATTTTTACAAAGCAACAGCTGATGGATGACATTTGGGGATATGACTCAGAGTCAGACTATGGAACTATAAAAGTTTATATAAATCGAATAAGAAATAAAATTGGAGCTTGTGATGCATTTGATATTGTTTCAGCTAGAGGAGTTGGATATAAGGCTGTAATAAAATGTTAACAGCTTAGATACAATAATTAACCAAACGTTTACCAAACCGGTATATTCTTTGTCTCAGTTAAAGAAAGAAACAAGGATTATATACAAGGAGGTAAATAATTATGGCTAACAAGAATACAAAGATTTTAGTAACAGGCGCAGCTGGATTTTTAGGTGGTACAATATGCAGACAACTGGTAGATAGAGGGGATGATGTTAGAGCTTTTGTTCTTCCAAATGATCCAGCAATGAAGTACGTACCGGCAGAGGCAGAGGTGGTAGCTGGAGATTTGACAGACAAAGAATCATTAGAAAGATTCTTTACCGTAGATGAAGGGACTGAAACAATAGTGCTTCATATCGCAAGTATCGTTTCGGTAAACCCAGAATATAATCAGAAGGTTATGGATGTAAATGTAGGTGGTACACAAAATATTATTGATTTGTGTTTAAGCCATCCAGAATGTAAGAAACTGGTTTATTGCAGCTCTACTGGAGCAATCCCAGAGCTTCCAGAGGGACAGGCTATTGCAGAGATAGATCACTTTGATTCCAACAAGGTACTCGGTTGTTACTCTCAAAGCAAAGCCATTGCTACACAGCTTGTTCTAGATGCAGTTGAAAAGCAGGGATTAAACGCATGTGTGGTTCATCCAACTGGTATCATGGGTCCTGAAGATTTTGCTGTTGGCGAAACTACAGGAACACTTATTAAAATCATTAATGGGGAGATGCCAGCAGGTATAGATGGTTCTTTTAATCTGGTAGATGTAAGAGACTTGGCTAGAGGTACAATAGCTGCTATAGATAAAGGTAGAAAAGGTGAATGCTATATTCTAGGAAATGAGGAAGTTAGCTTTAAAGAGTTTTGCAAACTTGTCAGTGACGAAAGTGGGTGCAAGCCAGTGAAAATGTTCCTTCCAATCTGGGCTGCAAATCTAATGGGCAAGATGATGGAAAATAAAGCTAAAAAAACTGGTGAAAAACCGCTTATGACTACATTTTCAGTATATAATCTTGCAAGAAATAATGCCTTTGATTCAAGCAAAGCTATAAAAGAGCTTGACTATCATACTCGTCCATATAAAGAAACAATCCATGACGAAGTACAGTGGCTAAAGGCTACAGGTAAGATAGCTTAAGTTGCATAATATTGTGAAACCTTCCGCAGTTATAGTAAAATTGCTGTGGAAGGTTTTTCTTATTTTATAGGAATAGGAGAAGATGATGGTAAACACAAAAACTAAAAAGAAAATTAAAGGATTTAACTGGGTATATATTATAGGCACAATTGTAGTTTTTGGTGGTGTCATGGCCTATGGAATGGTAGGAGTACTGGCATTTGATTTCAACGAGGAAAGCTCTTTATCTATGCTTGGAATGATAGTGCCTATGTCTTTTGTATATTATCTTGCCATGCGACCAGTAGTAAATAAGCTCTCTAAAAGAATAGAGACTCTAACAGAGGCCATGGATAGAGTGGCAAATGGAGAGTTAGATTATCAAATTAATATTAAAAAAGCAGGAGAATTTACTGAAGCCTACAGTCAATTTAATTCCATGGCATTGGAGTTAAAAAAGACAAAGGAGGAAATGCAGGATTTTACAAATGAATTTGCTCACGAGTTCAAAACACCTATCACTGCAATAAGTGGGTTTTCAGATTATCTTTTAGAGACAGCTGATGGAATAGAAACCGAAGAGAGAATAGAGCAGCTAGAGATGATCTCCGCAGAGTCAAAACGACTGCTTAATCTGTCTATGAACACATTGCTACTTTCAAAGGTTGAAGCAATGCAGGTGGTTGCGGATAAAGAAAAATATGACTTGGCTGAGCAACTTCGCAAATGCGTTATTCTCTTGTCAAAGGAGCTGGACAAAAAAGATATAGAAATAGAAATGGATGAAGATTTAGAATTGCCTTATTATGGAAATGAAGAATTATTGCAACATGTTTGGCTAAATCTTTTAAATAATGCCGTCAAGTTTACTCCTAAAAATGGGACAATTTCAATTTTGGGAACAATGACTGCCCAGGAAATACTTGTAAAAATCAAAGACACTGGTGTAGGCATGGATGAGGATACGCAAGCAAAAATTTTTGACAAGTACTATCAAAATGACTCCACAAATATAGCCAGAGGTAGTGGAATAGGTTTATCTATAGTAAAAAGAGTTGTCTCACTTTGCGGAGGAAGTATAGAAGTAGCAAGTTATGTTGGAACTGGAACTACATTTACGGTTCATTTACCCATTGATAATAAAGTTTTCGATAATAAATGGGACCAGAAGAGGTAGTTAGTATGCATTTATATCACGTTGGATTTGATAGTATTCCATGCCCAGATATTCATTATGGCAGAAAAAATGCTGATTTTGGTCAGGGGTTTTACTTGACTGATGATAAAGAGTTTTCATACAGATGGGCCAAGGAAAAATCTGGAAGTGATACTATTTTAAATGAATATGAGTTAGACATAGCTGGTCTTAAGGTGACTACATTTTGTCGTGATAAGGATTGGTTTGATTATATTTATGATAATAGAAATCATAAGCCTGATTTAGTTAATGGGGATGTTATTATTGGTCCAATCGCTAATGATATTATTTATGATGTGCTTGGTATCACTACTAGTGGCGTACTGCCAAAAGAGGATGCTATGAAGCTTCTACTGATAGGGCCTGAGTACAAACAGATTGTTATTAAATCCGAAAGAGCCGTTAATCAGTTGAAATGGATTAGAAGCGATATAATCTCTCCGGAAAAATTAAA
Organism: Pseudobutyrivibrio ruminis; assembly: GCA_015057305.1. Classification (GTDB taxonomy): domain Bacteria; phylum Bacillota; class Clostridia; order Lachnospirales; family Lachnospiraceae; genus Pseudobutyrivibrio; species Pseudobutyrivibrio ruminis_F. Next base: position 3,428 of record SVES01000037.1, read on the forward strand.
TGAATATCATAGCCAGATGGCTATTGAGGAGGAAGCCTTTCAGAAGCTATTTGCTGAAGAAATGGAAAAATTAGTTTAGTTTGCTAGACTTTATGAACACTATATAAATACCACTTTATTGCGCCCGGTTTCTTTTGCCTGATAGACTGCGTTGTCAGCACGTTTGATGAATGAGTCCATTGTATCATCAGCTTTAGCCATAGTAGTACCTATGCTTATCGTCAAATGTTGGATAGCTACAAAGCAGGTTTCATCCACAGTCTTTCTGATAGATTCTGCAAAATTAATAAGGTCATCTTTGGTGTCAGTTGGATAGAGATAGATAAATTCTTCCCCACCCCAGCGGCCAAAGGCATGACCTTCCTTCAAATTGGCCTTGATAATATCTACAACTGCTAAAAGGGCCCGGTCACCCATGTCATGGCCAAAGTTGTCATTTATGCTCTTGAAATGATCAATATCAAAGAACAGTAAGCCATATGATTTACCCTGGCGGCTAAGCTCCAGACATTCATCAATCTTTTTTTCTAATTCCCATCTGTTAAATATCTTGGTGAGCTGGTCGGTATAGGCTATCTCGCCTAGCTCTTTATTCATGCTATCAAGCTCTTTTGATGTGCTTTCCAAAAAGGCAAGGATTCTCTCTACAAACGGAATTTCTTTATTGGCATCGGTGTCCACATCTTCTTCATAATACTTTGGGGTATATCGTGACTCTATAATTACATCTTCGCCTTCGTCACTTTCCTTTAGACCTACGGCCACAAGTGTGCTGTTCAAGTCTCCGCCACAGCCATTTGGTGTGATAAAAAGCTCGGCATAGCCTGTAACGAAAGAAAGGTTTTCATTATTTTTTTTGTATAGCTCAAGCTCCCTGCGATAGTCTACATTTAAGAATCTATGTCTATTACCACATTCGAAAAGATATACAGCTTGCGGGCTGAAATTTTCCATATCGGCAGCTGATTCTTTGGATTGAGCACATAGATTATCTTTAGTGGCATAGGAAAGTCTAAAGTGGTCACCAACAAGTACATCTGAAGTCAAAACAATAGAACCGTCCTGTTGATAGGCGGCTGGGACACGGGCTATTTGGATTCCTCGCCTTTCCAAAATCAGCGGAAATTCACAGACATTTTCCACAAAGTATTTGTTGGGAGAAACCTTGAGGTATTTTGAATATATTTCTGTTGCAGGCCTTTTATCGATTTCGTTAATAATATTGACACCAGTGGTTTTGGTGATGGTCATGTTGACACCAATAGCCTGCCAACCAAGATTATTATCCATGAAGATTTTTAGCTTTTGGCTTGCAAAAGCCACCACCACAAAGCCGTTGGAGTAGACATTTTGTCCGTATACATGGGCAGTATTTTGCCTTGTGATGCTTCTACCAGCCTTTACACCAAAAATAGGTAGCTTGAGGTGACGGAATTCGTACCTAAAAGTATTGATTGATAGGTTGTTTGAAGCATAGAAAATCTGTAGGCATTTTAGATTATCCAGAGAGGACAGGGCTTCGTTTAGGACGCGGCCTGCATTAAAGGATGTAGTTAAATCCATGTCAAAATCATATTGTATAAGCGTGGTATCCTTGAAATAAGATACGGACAGTTCTACAAAGGACGAGCTTATATCAAATTCTTCGCCAGCTATATTTGCGGCCGTGATACCTGTTACGCATGCTTTAGGGCAAGCTTCTTTTATTGTCTCAATCATCAGCCCTTCGTCAATATCCAGGCGTGGATTGTATACTTGCATCAAAATGCCAGAGGAAGAATTGTAGTCTTGGTCTTTGCAAATTGTTTGAAGGGTATCTTTTAGCTCGTTGATGTTGTAAAAACTATAGGTTTTTTGAACCATGCACGTCTCCTTATATGATTATTCTAAACCATCCTTAAAACGTTTCATCATCTCATTGGTAAGACTATAGTCAAGAGGCTGTAGCTCAATATCCTGACGGCTTACCCACTGGGCATATTTTAGCTCATTTTGGTCCATTGTAATTGTGTCATCCCCATCCACATCACAGTAGAAACCAAGAAGAATATCGCTGGCGATACCCCAAGGCTGAGATTTGTAATACTTAATATTCTTGACATGAAGGCCAGTTTCCTCCATGACTTCTCGCTGAACAGTTTCTTCCATGGTTTCGCCGATTTCAGTAAAGCCTGCAACTAGTGCGTTGTGGGCGAAGCCAGTGCGATATTTGGTGAGAAGCAGCTTATCACCATTTTTTACGCCAACGATAACAGCTGGATTGATACGGGGATATCTGATATGCCCGCATTTAGGACAAACCAAGGCTCTTTCAGTGTGGGAAAGCTGGTTTTTGGCACCGCATTTTCCGCAGAACCTATTGGCTTCGTACCAATCAATCAAATGGATAGCTGTATATGCAGCAAATACATAATGCTTGGGCTCTAGATAGTATTCCCGAAGCTGCTCCATATTGTAGAAGGAAAAACCTTCCATGGCCGGGATAGTAGTCTCATTTAATTCGTCAGCCCAGAAAAAGTTTTCCCCTGAGACTTCAAACAAATAAATCCCATGGATTTCAAGGTTTTCAAAATCTTTTAGTCTTGGATAGTTAATTGTGCCGTTATTTTTATCCAATCTGAGTAAAAGCTTCCCTTGATTATGGACAACAATTAATGCCTCCGCGTTCATCTCAGGGTCTTTTTTATAGCTATTTACAAGCTGTTTAGGGTATATGTCTTGTATCATCACATTTCTCCAATTAAATTTTATGCAATTAATTATGAACGTTATTGCGGTAAAGGTCAATGGTTGAGTTTATTGTTTGATTGACAAAAGTGACAATATTGACAGCAATGACAAAGTTGACGCAAGTGACATTGCAATCCCCCTTTACGTATTTACAATAATAGTAGCAAATAAATGTGATTATTTGGGGGATAAATAGTGAAATCTGGGCTTGTGGTTTTCTATTATTGGGGTTGCGTGATAATACATATCTATATCAAAGATTCATTACTTGCTGACAGTTAGATATTACCTTTGCTATAATGTAGTTATTAATTGACTAATTACGCGAGGGAAAAGTAATGGGTAATAAAAGCAAACAGGATTCTTTCACCAAAGCTTTTTTGGAAAGAAAACCTACTAGATGTTCAAAATGTAAAGGCAGAATTAAATATATCGGCGGCGGCCGCTACGAATGTTTTGATTGTGGCAACGAAGAAATAGACGATTTTGGTAAGGTAAAGGATTATATAGATGCCAATGGTCCTGCGCCAGCCATTTTTATTTCAGAACATACTGGAGTTCCAGTTGAGCTGATTGATGGAATGCTTAGACAAGGGCGATTAGAGATTCCCGAGGGCAGTCCAGTTTATATTAAATGCGAAAAATGCGGCTGTAGTATAAGATATGGCAGATTCTGTCCAGATTGTATACGCTCACGAACTAATAATTTAAAGGGCGTATTTTTTAATCCAGATGTAGGGGAAAAGCCTCAGCATGAAATAAAGCACGAAGATGGACGTATGCATTTTTTACGGGATAAATAGTGACCTTTTATGAGTGAGCAGTTGGTTAGATATGAACAATTTGAATATAGTGATAAAAATCCCTTCCAAATACTTAATATTATTAGGCACAAGGATTTAGAGACTAGAAACGAAGCACTACAACATCATTGGCATTCCGAGCTGGAGATTTGTTATATCCACGAAGGCAACAAAACCAGGCACGTGGTGGATGGTCGAGAAATCATTGATACCCAGGGAAAGGTAATTGTGGTAAATTCTGATAGCATACACAATATAATTGATTGCTATGATGATGTGGAAATCGGGCATATATCTGCTACTGTTTTTATCATATCTCGTGATTTTTTGAAGGAATTAATTCCTAACTATGAACAGATTTATTTTGCCCCCGAAAATGATCATGATAATGAAGATATTGGGGAAATCATGTACAAGCTGTCAAAATATGGTAATCAGCCTGATTATACCCCTGAAATTGGTGAAATAGAGATAATTCATATTAAGTCTTTGGTTTATGAGTTAATCTATCGACTTATGTCCACTAGATTGTCCTGGCGAAGTGTAGAGCTGCCAGTTAATAAGGCGAAGAATTTAGAGCGAATTAAGGGCGTAGTTTCATACATTGAGCAGCATTATAAGGAACCGTTAAGTCAATCTGAAATGGCAAAACGATTTTATTTTTCAGATGGATATTTCTCTCGTTATTTTCACAAAACCATGAATATGACATTTGTAGAGTATGTGTCAAGATATCGTAATATGCAAGCTAGAAATCTTTTGATTACCAGCGACAAAACTGTCACAGAAATAGCTCTAGAGTGCGGTTTTGCAGATAGTAGAAGGTTTATCATATCCTTTAAAAAGCAATATGGTATAACCCCTTTGCAATATCGCAAGGTTGAACGCATGTCAAAAAACGGTAATTTTTAAAACATAAAAAGAAAAGAATATACTACCTCTATAACATATACTCTTAGTAACTTATAAAAGTAACAAGAGAAATGTTATGGAGGTATTTTTCATGGAGCGAAAATTAAAAAGATTGTCTTTTGGGGAGAAGCTGGCATATGGCATGGGTGATTGCGGCGCCAATGTCTATGTAGCTATGGCTGGTACATTTTTAACGGGTTATTATACAGATACTGTTGGACTGGCTGCTGCGGCGGTGGGAACAATGATGCTTTTAGCGAGAATCTTTGATGGTATCACAGATTTGATGATGGGTGCCCTGGTTGATAAAACTAAGAGCAAATATGGTAAAGCAAGACCATGGGTAATGTGGACGGCTCCACTTATGGCGATAGGCCTGATTTTACTTTTTGCAGTTCCTAAGAGCATGTATGGAACTAATGCAGGACTTGTTTATGCATATGTTAGTTATATTTTCCTAAATTGTATTGTTTACACAGCAAATAATTTGCCTTATAATGCATTACTATCAAGAATGACACTTGATGTGCATGATAGAGCATCAACTGCCTCAATGAGATTCGTTATGACTCAAATCACAACTCTTATAATCAATGCAGTGACCGCAAATCTTATAGGCATAATTGGCTGGACAGGTTGCGCTATCGTATTTGCGATAGTTGAGTTTATTATGTTGGTTTGGTGCTTTATTGGCTGCAAAGAACATATTGGAGAGGATGAGTCAGGAGTTGTTAAAACCGAACAGGTTCCACTTAACAAAGCATTGCCAGCCTTGCTTAAAAATCAGTATTTTTATCTTCAGGCCTTATTATTCTTAGTACTTTATATTGGAGTTGTCGCAAATGGTGCATCTACTTATTATTATGCTTCAACAGTGCTTGGAAACATTACGGTTATAACCTTCTTATCAATGGCAAGTACAATTCCAGCTGTTATAGCAAATTTTGTTAATCCAACTCTTGCTGTAAAGTACGGAAAGAGAAAGACAATGATTGCTGGCGCAATTCTAATGATTATTGGAAGTATTATTATAGGCTTAGCTAATTCAAATATAGCATTGGCTATTTTCGGTCTTATCATTAAGGGCTTTGGAATGGGACCTATTATGTCAGGTGTGTTTGCACTTACTGCAGATGTTGTGGATTTTGGTGAATGGAAAACAGGAGTAAGATCTGAAGGTCTTGTAAATAGCTGCACATCCTTTGGAATGAAAGTAGGTATCGGTCTTGGTTCAGCAGTAATGACATGGATTTTGGCATTTGGCGGATATGATGGACTTGCAGCTACACAAACTGAATCTGCAGTAGCATCAATCAAATTTGCATATGGATATCTTGGTGCTGTTTGTGCCGCTGTTTGCTTAGTACTTATTCTATTAATAAATATTGACAAGAATATTGAGCAGATTCAAAAAGATTTAGAGGCTAAGAGAGCCTAGGGAGGTAAAAATGTCAGCTACAAGTGATATGGTTAGAAAAATGTTTAAGGAAGGAGACGACGAAAGGGATAAGGGGTTAACGGCCCCTGACACTATAATAAGGTATGATGATATTTGTTATGGTGAAGATTCTAAATGGCAGTCTCTCGATGTGTACCGACCAAAGGATGCAAAGGATAAAGTAATTCCAGTAATAGTAAGCGTCCACGGTGGTGGCTGGGTATATGGTGACAAAGAAAGATATTCTTTTTATTGCATGGATTTGGCAACTAGAGGGTTTGCTGTTGTCAATTTTACCTACAGACTCGCCCCAGAATTACAATTTCCAGCGTCATTAGAGGATACAAATTCAGTATTTACATGGGTTTTAGACAATGCATCAGAATATGGTTTTGACGTTAATAATATCTTTGCGGTAGGTGATTCAGCAGGAGCTCATATATTAGGCTTGTTTACTGCATTATGTACAAATGAGAAGTATAGAAATAATTTTGATTTCAAGCCACCAGTGAATTTTAAACCTAAGGCAATTGCATTAAACTGTGGAGCCTTTAAATTGACACTATCAAATGACCCACAGGATATGAATACAGGATTGATGTATGACCTTATGCCAAATCATGGAACTGATGAAGAAATGGAAATGATTAACGTAGTTTCAAAGGTTAATTCTGATTTTCCACCAGTTTTTGTGGTAACAGCCACTGATGATTTCTTGATAAATCAACCAGTTCTTATTGTTGAAAAGCTTATTGAAAATTCTGTTACTCATGAGTTTCATTTTTATGGCGATAAAGACACCCAGTTAGGCCATGTATTTATGTTAAGGATTCGGGAGGATGCAGCTAAAAAATGCAATGACGAAGAATGTGATTTCTTTAGGAAATATATGGGATAGAAGCCAGCACCCCAGTTGGCTAATGGCTTAAGCGTAATCAAATAATCGTTAACAAGCGTAGGTTTTGACCTACGCTTGTTTATTTTAGAATGATTGTTAATTGTTTTTTTATTTATGGTTTTAATATTACCTTAAATTTTATTTCTACAACTAATTTTTTGATTTTTTGGTTTTACTTTTAAATAATTGTTATTTTTTAAAACTAATGGGAGCAATATCCGCCCAAATAACCGATTTTTTGGTTTTACTTGCTTATTTTTAAGGTATTCTAAAACTGTATAGTGGGCCAGCTTACGTTTTAATACTCATGGTTTCAATATCTGTATATTAAAAATTCATATGTGAAGGTGACCCTGAGCAAAATGGTGAAATCAGGTGTTGTGAAGAAAATAGGAAACGCACGAGCTACAAAGTATGTTAATGCAGAATATGTTGAATAGGTAATTACTAGAAGGCGAAGACCCTACAGGGAACCAAAGCGGTTCCCTTTTATATTATTTAGTCAGATTTTTCCTATAAGCATTAGGAGTGGTCCCTTCAATCCTTTTGAATGAATTAATGAGTCCACGAACATCGGAAAATCCACAGTCCATTGCAATACTCGTAACATCACGGGTTGATTCAATTAGCTGCTGTTTGGCAGCGGCAATCCTTGTTTTAGTGAGAAATTCTTTGTAGGTGATATTGGCATATTTTTTGAATATTTTAGAAAAATATGTTGGAGTGTATCCAAATTTATTAGCAAGGGAAACCTCATCTATTGGATTTTTGTAGTTATTTTCTATGTAAGTCATTATTTCACGGACGCAATCCAAATTCCTTTTATCAGAATCAGAGAGAGAATCATCCTTAACCATGAGATTTTCTTTACAGAGGTAATAAACTAATTCGTAAATAAGGGAATCCACCAACAGGTTCTCATATTTTCCAAGGTGAGAGTCGGGATATCCATATTTAGAAAGCTCAATGGCAATTTCTTTAGGTCTGCCGGTATAAGGCTTCCAAATAGTATTAAACTCTAAACAATCAAAATTAGGTAGAATTTTTCTAAAAAATGAGTCACTAATCCTAAGGCAAATTCCAAGAAGACGAGGTGTTTTATCAGTGAGCTCTTTCGTAGCATAAGTATTTCCATGAATGTACCCAGAATTTATTATAATAAAACTGTCATCCTCTCCTTCGTACTCACAACCATTAATTTGAGTAGCAATATTGGCTTCAATAGAAAAATTTATCTCTACATCCTTGTGCCAGTGTAGCGGAACGAAGGTTTTGCCTGGTTGAGTATAAAATGGACTACCATCATAATAAGACGTGAGAATATGACATGGTATGCCTTCATTATATTCAACTATTTCATTAATGATTGATTCGCTTTTGTTCATAAGATTGTCCTCGTTGAGTGCAAAAAAGTGTAATTATATAACACAAATTACGTAAAGAAAAATAAACTATATGCGGTTATCATACTAGCATATTAAAACAATTGCAATACACGTCTAAGAAATGTTTGTGCAAATAATTGCAATTGCATATGTAACATCTATGAGGAGGATTATTATGAAAACTAATGGTGCTTTGGGGAAGTTAGGAAAGATTAGTTATGCAATTTACTTTGCAGGCCAGTTGTGTTTTTATTGCCTGGTTGGAGTGTTTGTCAGTACGTATATGACGGATATCGGAATACCACTTGCTGCTGTAGGTCTTATTCTTGTTATAGCTAGAGTGTGGGATGCAATTAATGATCCTATTTTTGGAATCATTGTTGATAAAACTAAGTGGAAGAGTGGTAATAAATATCTTCCTTGGATAAAAATTTCCACTGGATTAATAACAGCTACATCAATAGCCTTATTTCTTTGCCCATCAGGACTTCCAACAGGAATGAAAACTGCATGGGTTGGAATAGCGTATATTTGCTGGGGAATGAGCTACACAATGTGTGATATTCCTATCTATGCATTACCAACAGGAATGACAGATGACGTGAAAGAAAGATCCGTTATCATTTCTTTTGGACGTATTGCATGTACTATTGCTGGCGGTTTTATCACTTTACTTTTCCCAATCCTAAGATCTAATTTGGGGTGGACAGCTACAGGCTTGCTATTTTCTATTATAGGCGGACTTTTGATGATACCAGCCGCATTAAATATTAGAGAGAATAGTAAAACAGCCTCTACCAACAATTTACATTTATCAGAAATGCTTACAGGCGTTTTAAAAAATAAGTATTTGCTTATCTACTATAGTGCATATATGCTTTCAGGTTGTTTAAACTTTGCAACCGTAACAAGCCTGTATTTTGCAAGATATTGCTTAGGAAGTGAGGCAAAAGCATCACTTGTGTCACTTTGTACAATGATTCCTTCTTTTGTGATTATGGTTATTGTGCCAATGGCAATTAAGAAGTTTGATAAGTTTAGAATCTATCATACATGCTTGATTATTGCTACAGTATTAGGATTTGCCAGATATTTTGCTGGATATGAAAATGAGGCTCTTTTCTACACATTGCTTGTGACACAGGGCATTTTCTCTTCGGTAACAGCAATGCTTACTTTTATGTTTACACCTGACTTTGTTGAATATGGTGTTTTTAAAAATGGTGCTACAGGCTCAGGAATTATGTTTTCAATCCAAACATTTACTAGCAAACTTGTGTCTGCTATAAGCGGTGCCCTTGGAGTAGCTTTGTTAGGTTTCTTTGGGTTCCAGACAGGAGAAAATGCAATTCAAACAGCAACAGCAGTAAATGGAATTTGGGTTTGCACAGCACTTGCTCCAACAATTGGAACAGCTTTGGCAGCTATTATCTTATTTACATACAAGCTTCGTGATAAAAATGTTCAGATTATGGCTGAAGCAAATAATGGCAAAATTACAAGAGAAGAGGCCATTAATCAGTTGGCCAAAATGGGCTGGAAAGAGTCACTTGATTCAATGGAAGAAGATTTTATTGTTGCTAGAAATGAAGAAATGCTGAAAGAGGCAAAATAGATTTTAGAGGTGAAAATTTTGAAAACAGTTAATACAAAGTATGGAAATATTGCAGGAGTGGATTGCGGAAATTATGTGGTATATCGAGGTATTCCATATGCAAAGGCACCTATTGGAAGCTTGAGGTGGAAGGCTCCGGAGGATCCAGATAAGTTTGAGGGGACCTTTATTGCAGATAAATTTGCTGCAAAATGCCCACAATTGGAGCAAGATCCTGATGGACCACAGATGGGATTCAACTATGGCAAAGAATTCTATTCAAAAGAAGAATTTAAGCGCCCAATGTCAGAGGATTGTCTGTATTTAAACATTTGGACTCCTGCGAATTGTACCAAAGCTTCAGCACTTCCTGTGGCCTTTTATATTCATGGCGGAGCATTTATGTCGGGATACAGCTCTGAGGAAGAATTTGATGGAGAAAGTTATGCCGACAAAGGTGTGATTTTGGTAACAATCGGCTATCGACTAGGGGTATTCGGATTTTTGGCACATGAGTGGCTATCCCAGGAAAATCAAAACGGAATATCTGGAAACTATGGAATTCTAGATCAGATAAAAGCCCTTGAGTGGGTGTATGAAAACATTTCTGCTTTCGGCGGAAATCCTGATAATATAACTGTATTCGGCCAATCTGCTGGCAGTATGAGCACACAGGTTTTAGTCTCAAGTGATTTAACTAAAAACATGATAAGCAAGGCAATTTTGCAAAGCGGAATTTCCTGTGAATCTGACTTTTTAATAACTCCTAATCTAAAAGAGGAAATGGGCTACGGTAAAAACTTTGTAGAATTGACTGGTGCTAGTAGCATTTCGGAACTAAGAGCCTTATCAACTGAGGAGTTGATGAAATGTCAGGATAAATTTATGATGGACTGCTTCCAGAAAGGATTAGGTTTTGTGTTTGTGCCAACAGTTGACGGATACCTACTTTCTAAGAGTGTCAAGGAAGTATACGATAAAGGATTAATGAAAAAAATTCCTTATATCACAGGATTTGTTGGTAATGACATTGGGCAAACCGAAGATGATGCAAAAGCAAACAAGCCTGGAGTAATTGAGGATGAGTGCAAGAAGTGGGCTATAAAAGCGGAAGATGCTACTGGCGAACCGGTATTTGTATATTCATTTGAGTATAATCTGCCAGGAGATGATAGCGGTCCATTTCATTCTTCTGAATTGTGGTATACATTTGGAACATATAAAAGATCATGGAGACCTATGGGAGAGCATGACGCCAAGCTTTCCGAGGACATGGTTTCATATTGGACTAACTTTATGAAGTATGGAAAGCCAAGTAAGGATGAAAATGAGTGGGAGGCTTACACCAAAGAAAATAAGAATGTAAAGGTGTTTTGCTAAAAATATGTCCCCTGTCATCGATTTTTTTATGGTGACAGGGGTTCTATTATTTTGAAACAAAAAGAGATTTTCTATAATTAGATGGAGTAAGGCCGTAATAATGCTTGAAGTTTTTTCTAAAGCTATAAACCGATGAGAAGCCTACCTCACCGGCTATTTCTTCTATAGAGACATTAGTGTTTTGAAGCAGATTTTTCGCTTCCTTCATTCTAATAAAGTCTAAGTTCTCCTGATATCCCTTACCTGTGAATTTCAGTAAAAGGCGCCTGGTTTGTCTTTCGCTATAACCAAAAAACTGCGAAAGAGCCGGCAAGGAAATATCTTTATAGTGCTGTTGCATGTAGCTTAAAATCATAGTTATATCATAATTCTTTTCAGTTGAATCATTATTAATAAGCTCTGATGTGGAAGCATATTTATTCATTAGTCGAGAAAAGAGTAGTGAAATGGCAGATTCTCTTTCTAAATCAGAGTATTTATGATAAAACTGATCTTTCTCTAAAAGACTAATAATTAAACTTCGCAAAAGAGCATCATCCCTGGTATGAAACAAAATAAACGTATCCTCCACATAATGAGTAAGCACATTTGTAAAGAAGTTATAAAGAATATCATTCTCGTAGGTATTGTCCGAAAAAATTTCCCAAAATGTAGCATTTTTTACCATAATATTTACAAGAATACAATCGTCGTTATATGAGGAAATAGCATGCTTACTCCCCAATCCTAGTATCATTAAATCACCTTCGTGCAATTCTAATGTACCATTGGCTGAATAGTTGGTAGCTGTACCACTTAGCACATATACCAATTCAAAATAAGTATGGTAGTGCCAGAGTGCAGGAAAATAATTTGGTGGAATCATGGCATATACGTTTGTATGATATGCATCAAGTACATCATCCGCCATATAGTTATCATAGTAATCCATACGCATTTTTTGCCATGCCTCATCCTTTCCAAAGGGTGATTTCTTAAAAAAATCATCATAATCTGCAGCTACTTTTGGAGTAGACCAATCTTCATCAGTATGAGAATAATAGTACTCTTTACAATAAGCTGTTTCTTCAATCAACATGTCTGGAATAGTAAAAATTTCATCAAAAGTCAGATATTTTTCCATTTATTACTCCTTTAAACAAATTGCCCTCAAAAACAAATGAATGTCCGAAAAGTTATCTTTAATGTCTTTAATCTAGCTTATATCTATATAAAAAACAAGGTATCTTTTTTACAAGAAAAAACGAGGAGGTAATGTGATGGGAAATCTAAAGGTGCAAAGAATTACAGTCGAGCACATGGTAAATCCAATTGGTATTGATATTGTATCACCCAGATTTGGATGGATTTTAGAGAATCTCGCTGACAAAGAAGTTAAACAAGTAGCATATCAGCTGAATCTTTATGTTGATTCTGAAATGGTCTTCGATTCGGGAAGGATAGAATCAGACTCAAGCATAGAGGTGGAGTTAGGTAACGTTTCGCTTGAGCCCAAAACCGAATACAAGGTAGTGCTCCATGTTTGGGACAATAAGGGTAATGAGGCTGAAAAAGAGACATACTTTGAGACTGGTTATCTGGGTACAAAATTTGAGGTAGACTGGTATGAACCAGAGCAAATTCCAACTGAGAGGACTTGGGATGAAAATGATTTTTCTCCAATCAGTTTGGATATAGAAGTAGACCCAAATAGAGATTTCTCTGAATTCCGACCATGCCAATATGTCAGAATTCCTGTAGAAATTAAAAAGAATATTCGTAAAGCACGTACATACATTTCAGTTCATGGAATATATCGCATATACGTAAATGGAAAACGTGTGGACGACAGGGAGTTTGCACCGGGTATCACATCCTACCAGGGATTGCTGCAGTATCAGACTTATGATATTACACAATTTTTGAATGATGGCAAAAACATTGTTGGTGTAATACTTGCAGATGGCTGGTGGATAGGACGTGTAGGGCTAACAGGAGATTCTTGCCAATTTGGACAGACATTAGGTTTAATTGTAGAAACTGAAGTAACATATCAGGATGGCACAAAAGAAAGCTTTTCTGCTTTAAATGGAAAATCTTCAAATGGTCCACTTATTTTTTCTGATATTTTCGTTGGCGAAAAATATGATGCTACAAAGGAATTGGATGGCTGGAGTGAGCCGCTTTTTGATGACTCCAGATGGTTCCCTTTAAAGAAAGTAGAATATGACAAATCAAATTTAGTGGGCCAATATGGGGAGGTCGTTAGGCCTATTTCTATATTTACACCAGAAAAAATAATTATCACCCCAGCGGGGGAAACTGTTATTGACGCTGGACAGGTTCTTGCAGGTCAAATTGAAATTACGCTTGATACTAAAGCAGGACATGTAATTAAGCTAGAGCATTCTGAGGTATTATCAAAAGAGGGAAATTATTACAACAATATCTTAGGTATTAACAAAGAGCAGACAGATTATTACATTACAAAAGACGGCGCCCAGGTGTATAGACCATATTTTAGCTATCATGGATTCAGATATGTAAAAGTAACAGGCTGGCCAGGTGAACTAACGGTAGATAATGTCAAAATATATGCATTGTCAACAGATATGGAAAACACCGGGCAATTTAGTACATCAAATGAAAAGCTTAACCAACTGCAACATAATATTGTCTGGTCTGCATATTCGAACACACTATCAATTCCAACTGATTGCCCTCAAAGGGAACGTGCAGGCTGGACTGGCGATATTATGGCATTTGCTCCAACGCTATGCTTCAACCGCGGAGCAGATTCGTTTTTAACCAGATGGTTAAGAAGCATGCGCATTGATCAAAGACCGGACGGTGCAGTGCCTGATATTATTCCATACTTAAAAGCATATGAATTGACAAACAGTAATCCTGATTTCGGGTCTCACACAAGCTGCGGTTGGGGTGATGCGATTTTAATAGTTCCATATGCCGTATATAAGGCTTATGGAGACAAGCGGATTCTTGAGGAAAACTATGATGCAATGACTAAGTGGATGGATTACATCAAGGATAGAGCAGAGAATCATCATCCTGAAGCTTATGAAAGCTGGGACGAGGCACACAAAGCAAGAAGTAAGTATTTGTGGAATACAGATTTTCATTTTGGTGACTGGCTCGTACCAAGCATGGTATTAGGAAATCCTGATGGAGCAGCAATGATTAACACCGCTCTTGCAACAAAGGATTATGTAGCTCCTGCTTACTACGCTTTTAGTGCCAAAAACATGAGTGAGATTTCAAGTGTGTTAGGGTTGAAAGCAGAAAGTAAGTATTATAGTGACCTATACGAGAAAATCAGACAGGCATATATAGAAGAATATGTAGATGAAAATGGTTTACTTCCTCAAGAGCTGCAAGGTTTGTATGTAATTGCTTTAAAAATGGATTTGGTTCCAGATGCATTGAGACCTAAAATGGTTAATCATCTAAGAGAAATGATAGAAGCGAATGATAACAAGCTGGATACTGGTTTCCTGAGTGTGCTATTTCTTATGGATGTACTTTGTGACAATGGTCTCAAGGACTTGGCCTTTAAAATATTGTATCAAAATAAATGTCCAAGCTGGCTTTATGAAATAGAGCACGGTGCAACAACAATGTGGGAAAGCTGGGGTGCTGTATTAGAAGATGGAAGTACAAGCACCTATAGTTACAATCATTATGCGTTTGGCTGTGTTGGTGAATGGTTGTATAAAACAATTGGTGGATTAAAATGCGATAGCCCTGGATATAAACATTTTACAGTTGATCCAGATTATAGTTTCAATTTGGATTTCGCTGAAACAGAGCACAATACACCTTATGGTAAAATTGCTGTTTCATGGAAACTAAAGGATACGCATGCACTGTTGCATGTAGAAATACCTGTTAACACAAAAGCTTCTATCAATCTTAAATCTGATGAATACAAAGAGGTTGGTAGCGGAGTATATGATTTTGAAGTAGCACTTTAGAAGGAGAAGAAAAATGGGAAATGTAAAAGAAAAGGTGGGAATAGTTGAAAAGTTAGCTTATGCCCTGACAAACATTGGTAACATTCCAGTACAGGCCATATTAGGTTCGTATTTATTGATTTTTTACACTAATGTTGTTGGGTTAAATCCAGCAGCCTGTGCAACATTATTTTTAATAGCACGTATTTTAGATGGATTAAATGATCCTGTTGTTGGTTTTTTGATTGATCATGGCCCTACTACAAAAATGGGACATTTTAGGCCAACACTTATAATTGGCTCGATTGCCTGCGGTATAAACTTCTTATTGATGTTTTATGGTCCATACATGGCCACTGGTGGAAAACTTGTCATTGCTTACGTTACATACATTTTGATAGGAATTTTATTCCCTGTTATGGATATCTCTCTAAACAGTATGCTTCCTGTTATGACTGCTGATGTTAGAGAGCGAAATGCCCTTAGCTCAATCAAAGGCTTTGCATATATGGCTGGAATTTTTGGACTCAATATAGCTGCACCACTTATCATTGGAGATACCACTGTAGCATCGGGTTACCTTAAATTAGTCACAATTGCAACAGTAATTATTATTGGATGCTCCGTTGTAGGAACATTGGGAATAAAGGAAAGAATTCAAGCTGCTCCTGATTCAGAATCATATAAATTTAGTGATTTGTTTAAGATTCTAACTCAGCGTCCTGTTTGGGTAACATTTCTCTCGACTATGGCATATATGGTGGGAACATACATATTAAACACATCTAACACATATTTCTTTACTTATGTGCTTGGAGATTTATCATTGCTCAGTATCGTTTCAGTAATTCAGCTAGCAACATTGATTCCTTTTACAATCTTGGCAGTGCCACTAGTCAACAAATTTGGTAAGAAACGTTTGTATGCTGTTGCATTAGCATTAATCACACTGACTCCACTTGTAAGACTTTTAAATGTAACAAATGTGCCAATCCTTTTGATAACAACAGCAGCTACAGGTATTGGCTCGGGAATTTGCATGCCACTTACATATTCGATTCAGGCAGATAACACTGATTATGTTGAATTGAATCTAGGTGTAAAAGCACAGGGCGCAGTAGCAGCACTTTCATCCTTCATAACCAAATGCGCAATGGGCATAGGTGGCGCTATCCCTGGATATATTTTAGCATCAGTTGGTTTTGATTCCACAGCAGCGACACAGGCAAATGGTGTTAATTCAGCAATTGTCTTTTGTGTAATTGGTGCACCTGCAATTCTTGGTTTACTTGGTGTTTTAGTATTTGCAGTACTTTATCCATTATCTAAGGAAAAGGTTGATGAACAAAATGAAGAGATTGCAAAGATAAGAGGATGAAAATGCCCTTAAAGCTTATATCAAAGAAAATAGAAATGTAGGGGCTAATAGCTTAAGCATAATCAAATAAATGTTAACAAGCGTAGGGCGATACCTGCGCTTGTTTGCACTAAAGCTTTTTATGGTTTTAATATTACCCCGAATTTTATTTTTAAAACCATTTTTTTGATTTTTTGGTTTTACTTTTAAATATTTGCTGTTATTTAAAACTAATGGAAGCAATATCCGCCAAAATAACCGATTTTTTGGTTTTACTTGCTTATTTTTAGGTTATTCTACAACCGGTTTGCTTACCGAATACGTATAATTTACATATCTGCATATAATCCTATGGTTTATATGCAGATAAATATTGCGTATCTGCATATATAACGCTAAAATATATGCAGATATGGAGGCGCACTATGCATATATTTGACTACTCTTTTTTAGATAATGGATTATTGCCTGCGGATATGGTAAACCTGACGGCTTCTATTTCAGCATTTAATGTAATTTCGTCTGACAGGAGAGATGCAAATAAAAGGATTTACACAGAGCTGGAAAAAATAGCAAGAGTACAATCTGTAAAAAGTTCAAATGCTCTAGAGGGCATTATTACAACTGACGCCAGAATAAAGGAAATTGTAGATAGAGATAGTGCCCCTTTAAATCATAGTGAGCGTGAAATAGTCGGATATAGAGACGCACTTGACGAAATACATTCAAATCATAAAAATATGGTATTTAATGAGAATACTATTTTACATTTACATGAAGTAATGACTAGCATCGCTGGCTATGAGCTTTCAGGGCAGTATAAGGATGAGGATAATCTAATTTTGGAATTAGGAGAAGATGGGAGGCGAAGGGTTAGATTTACCCCAGTATCTGCATCAGAAACGAAGGAAGCTATGGAACAGATGATACTAGCGTATATGGATGCTAAAAGTAATCCTAACATAAGTAATTTATTATTAATTCCATGTGTTATCTTAGATTTCTTATGTATTCATCCCTTTGGAGATGGTAATGGTAGAATTTCCAGATTGTTATCAATATTGCTTATGTATAAAAGTGGATTTGATGTATGCAAATACGTTTCATTTGAGGAGCAGATTAACAATTCTAAAGATTTTTATTATGAGGCTTTAGAAGCATCATCTAGGGGATGGCATGAAAATAAAAACTCATATTTTGAATTTATGAAAAACTTTTTATCAACTCTTTATAAATGTTATAAGGAATTGGATAAACGTTTTTCAACGGTTAATGGTAAGAGGCTCACTAAAACTGAAAGGATAGAACAGACAGTTTTAAATAGTGTTATTCCAATTTCAAAGTCTGAGATTTGTGATATTTTATTAGATGTAAGTCCGACTACAGTAGAGGCAGCTCTTGGCAAAATGGTGAAATCAGGTGCTGTGAAGAAAATAGGAAACGCACGAGCTACAAAGTATGTTAATGCAGAATATGTTGAATAGATAACTACTCAGAGATATATATTCTTAATGTATTTGGGAATTCTATATGGGCAAAAGGCAACCAAGCGTAGGGCGATACCTACGCTTGTTTTTTTAGCTTTTTTGAGGGAATACAAAAGTAGAATTAGCCCCAGACTGTTTCTGCAATTTCTTTAACCAGCTTAAGCTTTGCCCACTGTTCATCCTCGGTAAGCTTATTGCCAATTTCGCAAGAAGCGAATCCACACTGTGGACTAAGGTACAAACGCTCAAGTGGTACATATTTTGCAGCTTCGTATATACGTTTGATAATTGTTTCCTTATTTTCTAGTTCAGGTTTCTTTGTTGTAATAAGGCCCAAGACAACCTTTTTATCAGGTGAAACCTTGGCAAGAGGGGCAAATCCCCCAGAGCGAGCGTCGTCATACTCCAAAAAGAGGGCATCTACATGCTCATTGGCAAAGACATAGTCGGCGACAGAATCATATGGTCCACTGTTAAAGAATGTGGAGTGATAGTTGCCTCGGCAGATGTGTGATGTAATGACCATATCCTCAGGCTTGTTTTCCAACGCCAAATTGTTTACTGCCAGTAACTGTTCTTTTATTTCTTCAAGGTCTACACCGATATTTGCGTATCTTAGCTTTGCGGCATCTCCAACAATAGCGCCCCATGTGCAATCATCAAACTGCAAATTACGGCACCCCGCATCGTAAAATTGTTTAATGACATCCTGATAGGCAATGCCTATATCGTGAATCAATTCTTCATTGGTTGGATAGAATTTTCTGGTTGCTTCATAATTTGCTGGAACAATCATTTGTTGGAAGGTTTGGGCTGGGGCAGGAATTGTATATTTGGCAACTGTGTTTTCATCCTCAAACTGTTTCAAAAATCTATAGTACTCAACAAATGGATGAGGCTTTGCTTTGATTTTTCCAGTTAAATATGTATCATCCAGCAAAGCAAATTCCCCGTCAAAATCAACACCGCCGCCTGTATTCTCATGGGCGACACCTTCTAATCCCCACATAAAATCAAGATGCCAAAATGTTCTTCTAAATTCACCATCTGTAATCACATGAAAACCAAGTTCTTTCTGCTTGGCTACCACCTTTGTAATTTCATCCTCAACTACTTTATTAAAGGCATCCTCACTGATTTTTCCTGCGAGATACTCAGCCTTTGCAGCTTTTAAAGCTTGTGGTCTAAGAAAGCTGCCAACAAAATCATATCTAAAAGGGGTTTGTAGCTTAGTCATATTTTTATCTCCTTTTCCAGTTTTAAATGTCTTGCGCAATTTCCATTTTTCTTATAGTGAGGATTATATGCCTAGCAATCGTGTAGGTAAAATATAAAAAATAAAAGATTATTCATAGATTTTATCTATGGATATAATTATAATTACTATTGAATCTATTAAGCTATGAGGAAAATTGTCATGACTCTAAAACAACTTAGATATGTAATTAAAGTAGCAGAAACAGGAAATATAACAGAAGCTGCCAAAAAGCTTTTTATTGCACAGCCTAGTTTAACTGCAGCAATTCGGGAGCTCGAAAATGAATACAATATTACCATTTTCACACGGTCCAAAAAAGGTATCGAGATAACCACAGAGGGAGATGAGTTCTTAGGATATGCCAGGCAGGTGTTAGAGCAGGCCGATTTAATCGAAGAAAAATATACTGGCGTAAGACACAACAAGCAACGATTTTGCGTTTCAGCCCAGCATTATTCATTTGTGGTTGAGGCATTTGTAGAATTATTAAAGGAATTTGGTAAAGATAAGTACGAATTCCATATAAGAGAAACCCAAACCTATGACATAATTGAAGATGTAGCCTGTTTGCGAAGTGAAATAGGTATCTTATATAGAAACGACTTCAATGAAACTGTCATTGATAAATCTTTAAGAGATAATGGTCTGGAGTTTCACCCTTTGTTTAAGGCCAAACCTCATGTATTTGTAGGAAAAAACAGTCCATTGGGGCGAAAGAATTTTTTGACCTTAGATGATTTAAAGGCTTATCCACGCCTTTCCTACGAACAGGGGAGCCACAATTCATTTTATTTTGCAGAAGAAATTCTCAGCACAATTGATAGCGATAAGGAAATAATTGTAAGAGACCGCGCCACTCTTTTTAATCTGCTTATTGGGCTCGACGGATATACAATATGTACTGGGGTAATTAGTGAGGAGCTTAACGGCCCAAACATTGTGGCAAAGCCCCTAAAAGTGGAGGATTACATGGAAATAGGATACATAATTCCAGGCCATACTCCACTTTCACAAATGACCAAAAATTATATCAAAATGCTTGAAAAATCAGTCTCAGCCCAAGCTTCTAGCAAAGATTAGGCGTATTTTTCTGTTTAGTCACTTATGTATGCTGGTCACTAAGGGTATTCCTCTGCAGGTACTCGCTCAACGTCAGAACAGTTTGCTTCAAAAGCGAGCTCCGTACCTGCAATTTCTTCGTTGAAGCCCTTTAGGGCGTCAAAGGGGTTAAAAATCTTTGCACGCCGCGACAAGTCCATGGAAGGATGTTTGATTGAAAAATCATCATATGGCTCATGCCGCGGTTTTCCTCTTTCGTATACTTTTTTATATCTATCATTAATCATATCATTTACCTAATTGCGTAGAAAAATAGAACAGCTTTGTCTTTAGGCTTTGTGCCCTCCAATCTGCAAATTTCGTTCTATTGTAGTTGCTCCTTCTAGGAAATTAGTTCCTTTTAATATAGCATTAGCTCCATATCTGCTTCTTACATCTAATAGTGCCGCGTGAATTTGTTTTTCTTTATTGATAGCTTCATAATCAGTAAAAAGATCCATCTGAAAATAGCCACCATCACTTTGAACGTTACAAGCGCAGATACCTAGCCTGCGAAATAAAATCCTATGGTCGGTTTTCTTTATCACATCATTCATGATGGCCTCACTTACTGGTTTGGATGTGTTTGTTGCATTGCGAAGATTTACCGTGCCGTTTGAGTGGGCTGGATGAAGCCTTCCATACCAGTCTATAGCAAGTGGTCCATCATAATGAGGGCAGTATTCCAGGCTTTTGTAGTCATAGCTTACCCACCAGGTAAATCTGGAGGAGACCAGATTCTTTTTGTACATATCGCAACAAAGGACATCAATCATTTCCCTTAGGACAGTGCAAGCTTCTTCATATTTGTAGGGGCGAGGCAGCACTTGCCCGTTGGAAAGGGAGTGACTATCTGTTTTATAGTTTTTGATATCATGCATAGTCACTGGTTCCACACCCCAGGCGTGATCTATTAGGATTTCGGCATCAATTCCAAAGGTCTTGTAAAACCATTCTTCGTCAATCTGAGAACGCTCAGCAATATCACCCATGGTGAACATCATATTTCGTTCCAAGCGCCTGGCCTTGCCATTTCCTATTTGCCAAAAATCGGTTAGAGGTCTATGAGGCCACAATATACGCTTGTAAGAATCCTCTGTGAGAGCAGCTATGCGAACACCATTATTATCTGCAGTAGCCTTTTTAGCAACAATATCCATCGCTACCTTTGCAAGATACAGATTGGTTCCAATGCCTACTGTGGCGGTAATTCCAGTCTGCTTTAGGACGTCTTTTATCATAGTAAGAGCCATAATGTGGGCAGGGCTTTTGCCAGCTTTTTTAGCCGCGTTTTCATATAAATGCAAATACGGAGTGCAATCAATAAAGCTCTCATCAATGCTATAGACATGGATATCTTCTGGAGCAACGTACTTTAGAAATATTCCATAAATTTGTGCAGAGACCTTTTCATACTCCAGCATACGTGGAACAGCAGTAATATATAAAACTTTAGTGTGGTGAGCCCTTTCGTATCTTTCTATTGCTTGTTTTGCCTCAAAAAGCCTTGGCCTGCTGGGTACACCAATGGCCTTGAGGGCAGGAGAGACCGCCAGGCAGATAGTCTTGTCACTTCTGCTGGAGTCTGCAACAAGCAGATTTGCTTTAAGGGGATTAAGTCCTCTGGCAACACATTCCACCGAAGCATAAAAGGACTTCATATCTATGGCAATATAACACTTGGGGGCAATGAAATGCTCGGTCATATCCATCAGGAAACACCTACCAATTCGTCTAGCTTCATATTTCTATCATCTATGTATATATCACAGGTGATTTTTCTGCTGTTATTGCCATAAAGCTCCACTATCTCTGGAAGATTATCATTGATAGCATCAAAAAACAGACCATAGTGCTTACACCATTCAATGGCATCCTCCAAGGGCTTTCCAGCCCGACAAGTCCACAAGATTATTCTGCTGCCAGCAGCCTTTTGCCTTAGTAAGTACCTTATAAGTGGAAGATTAGGTGCACCAAGTGCTGGCCAGTTTGAAAAACACAAAGTGTTGTCGAAATCAACTGCGATGATTGTATTTGTAAGTTCCATAGGCCATCCCTCCTCTCAATTAGCGAACAAACTTTCCGAAAATGTGTTTGCTTTTGTAAATAGATAATACACCCGAACAAGCATTCTTGTAAATCGAACAAATTGTTAAAAAAATTTTTATAGGGTGTAATCATGTGCACTTATTGATATGAAAGTACTGGAATGATATCCTACATTACAAGGAGAATTAAAAAATGAAGCTTAATGATAATTGTGTAAAATGCATGTATGACAGACAGGCAAAAAAATCCAATAACCAGGAATTTTTGAAGGCTATAAGGTGGATTCTTGATAATAGAGATGAGGAAGCTTGTAGCACTGAAATGAATATAGCTTTTAATGAGGCTTATGAAAAGTATATCGGTCCAGTGCCTAGCTTTAAAGCTATAAACAGGCAGTACAATGACTTGGTTCTATCTATGGAAGATGAATTAACAGCTAAAATCAATGCCAGTGGGGATTCTCTTGCCACCGCTCTTGTAATGGCACGCATCGGGAACTATATTGATTTTGGTGTTATGCAGGATGTTAATGAAGAAACCTTTTTGGAACTGTTTAAAGAAACTGAAATGCGCCCAGATGAGCGTCAAACCTATGAATCCTTTATTAACCAATGTGCAAAGGCAACCAGTTTCCTGCTTCTCACTGACAACTGTGGTGAAATTGTTCTAGATAAATTAATGCTACGACAGCTGAAAAAAAGATTTCCAAATCTTGATATCACTGTAATGGTCAGAGGGGGAGAGGTGTCCAATGATGCTACATTAGAAGATGCAGAATATGTAGGGCTTTCAAAGGAATTTAAAGTGATTACGAATGGAGAAAAAGCTGCTGGGACTGTGTTCCATCGGCTGCCCAAAGAAGCCCAAGCTGCCATTTCTAATGCAGATGTAATTCTATCTAAGGGGCAGGCAAATTACGAATCCTTTGCAGGAGAGGGTTTTCATGCATTCTTTACATTCCTATGTAAATGCGATTTGTTTGTAAACCGTTTCAATGTACCACGGCTTACAGGCATGTTTGTTGAAGAATAATTGGTATAGGTGGTGATTTATATGCATAGAAACAGAATCACGAATAAAAACTTTTTCGATGAATATTCATACTTCGACGCATATCTAGCTGATTATCTAAATGTGGACGAAAACGGTGTGACTGAATATGTTAAACGCATGAAGCTGGCAATCTATGAGGTAAAGGATGAGCTTCCTGAATGGATGCCAACTATAGAACGCTTCGAAAAAATAAAGGCCCGCTTTGAGTCATTAAATAATGCTGAAGCCAGCTTTGATGATTATCAGGGAAAAGATGAAGATGTTGTTTGGATGCGTATTTTTATAGAAAAAATCGAAGCAAGCGCCGATCCACTAACAAAATATAGCAAGCTCAAATTCACTTTTAAGAAAAGAAAAAAGAGCTTGCTACAACGTTTCTTTGGTTTATTCAATTAAATTTCAAATGCGATTGTATTTTTGTGAGCTTAAATTTATGGAATAACACTATTACAATAGTTTCATTATTTAAATGGGAATTTATAAACATATGGAAATAAGACAGATTGAAGAAAAAGATATTGAGACCGCTATGAAAATAAGAAAACGAATGTTGTAAATGATGTTGATGAAGTAGAAAAGCTTAAGCGTATAGCAAAGAATTGATGGAGGCACCAAATGCAGTTTGAGGAATTAATAAAAATAATTGTGTCACCGCCTTAACTCTTGAGCAAACGGAAAATCCTCCCTGATAAATCTCAATTTTTTGCTCCTTGAGAAGCATTATATCAACAAATAAACAACTTTTTAATGAACATGTTGTGAAAAATCCCATAATGCGCAATCTTTATTTTATAATATCCTTAAACCAAACTAAGTAATGATCTACAGTTCAAAACGGAGGGATAAAAATGGAGTCTAAAAAAGAAACTAGAAAGAGAAAAGGGACCATTGCCGGTCAGCTTGGTTCATTTTCGGGATTCACAATTCAGATGTTCTTGCTTGTTACAGTTATAATGCTGGCATTTCTTGCAGTAGTTTTTGTAAATATCTACAGCTTTTACAATGTTCAGTTTGTAACCGAAACATATCAGATGGAAATCAGAAAAGATGTCCAAACCATTAACAAGCGACTTCTTTTTGCCGTAGCATCAAAAGATTCGGAAGTAACTGCAGCCCAGAAAGAGGATTTGGTGGAAAGATTTCCAAAGATTGAGGGTTATTTTTCAACAATATCTGCAAACTTGAACAACGACGAGTTGGGAGATCGACTTGCTACAAATTGGAAAGGCTTCGAAGAATCATCATTTGAGATGCTTGCACTTGTTGAAGCTGGTGATTCCGCTGGTGCTTTGGAATACTACAATTCAACATTAAATGATGTGTCAGAAACTCTTGCAGACTCATTGGATGAGACAGGAACTCTTGCAGAAAATGCGGCAGCTGGTAAATATAGAACAATTATTATCATTATCGTAGCAGGTGGCGTAATACTTATTGGTGGCTTAATCATTGTCAGCACAATTAGCAGAAAAAAGAGTAAGAATTTAATAAAAAATATTGAAGAAGATTTGGATGTTCTTTTAAAAGCCACTGGAGAAATTGCTGAAGGCAGTGTTCATGTGGAAATCGATTATGATGAAGATAATGAAATTGGCAAAGTTGTAAATGAGCTTAGAACTGCTGTAGATTCATTAGTATTCTATATTGATGAGATTGGAAACAAGATGTCTACAATGGCAAATGGAAATTTCAACATCCGCTTTGATAGGGATTTTAATGGTGATTTCAGAGCCATCCAAACAGCTATTGAATCATTCTCGCAGCAGATTTCAGATTCTATGACTGAAATCATGGAAGTATCTGATATGGTATCTGAAGGTGCGAATCAGATTGCAGGCGCTGGACAGAACCTTGCAGATACAGTTACATCACAGGCTAACATCGTTGAAGATTTGTCTGTAACTGTTAATGATATAACGGATCAGATTTCAAGCAATTCAACAGATGCTACGCAGATTTCCAAGGAAGTTGAAGTGGTTGCACAGAATATTGTTGAAGGCAATCAGAGAATGCAGGATGTGGTCAACGCAATGGATGCAATTTCTGCATCATCCCAGGAGATTTCAAAGATTATAGATACTATCAATGCCATCGCAGACCAGACCAACCTTCTTTCTTTAAATGCTTCTATTGAAGCAGCCAGAGCAGGAGAGGCTGGAAAGGGATTTGCCGTAGTTGCTACAGAGGTTTCACAGCTTGCAGGACAGACCGTAGATGCAGCGCAAAATACCGCTGGTCTTATTAATGCTTCCCTTCAAAGTGTCCAAGAAGGTATTGCTATCGCAAATGACACTGCTGAGAAGCTAAGCAGTATGGTAGCTCAGGTTCAGGGAATTGCGGGCAAGGTAAAAACTATTGCTGAAGCATCAAATTCACAGGCGGCTTCTGTAAAGGAAATGTCAGCTAATATTAATGAGATTTCATCAGTTGGCCAAAATAATGCAGCTACTTCTGAAGAATCGCTTGCGCTTAGCTACGAAATGAATGAACATGCCGGCTCATTAAAGGACTTGGTTGAACGCTTTGAACTAAAAAAATAAACATAAATAAAATTCAACAGGGCTCCATAAGGAGCCCTGTT
>SVES01000038.1 GCA_015057305.1 Pseudobutyrivibrio ruminis
AATAAGAGGAACTCAACAGCTGTGATAAAGCAGTTGTTGAGTTCCTTCCTTTTTTCAGTGACTTATTTTACAGCCCCCTCTTTAATTATTGAGTTTATTCAAACTGCTTTGCACTAACATCTCTGCTTTTGATTAGTTATTATTTGATGCTGATTTCAAACGGAATAGCAGGTATATGGCTACTATTATATAAATTCACCACATAAAACTTATCCTTGGCAAACTGTATTCTTGCAATACTTTCTACACTACAATTTTTAGGTGAAATCCTAACAGTGTTTCCCGATATTTCATAGTTGAATTCAATTTCAACATCCGCTGCATCCAGTACTTTTAGGGCATTTATCTCATTTCCCTCCAAAATAAGACCATCATTTGCATTAGTAAAAGAAATGATTATATTATCAGCCTCATTTTTTACACCTTCAACCTCAGGAGCATCACACAAAACATCCTCATTATATACATATCCCCTAGCAAGTAATGCCATGCGCTCTCCTACAGGCTTTTTATTTTTAGGGTGTATATCAAATTGTTCTCCCATATCAGAAGCCGAGCAAAGATAAGTATTTTTTACTTTTTTCGTAACGGCATACTGTGCGTTTCGAATCAGGTCATATCTATTGTTAGATACCTGAAGCCAATGCTCAAAGCCTGGTAATTGAACTATTATAAAAGGCAGATTATCATCCCCAAGGCATTCTCTCCAATCTGAGATAAGGCCTGTCAGCATAAATTCATATAAATGTGACCTAAAATGCTCATCATCACTTTCTCCCTGGTACCATAGCACGCCCCTTACTGCAATAGGAGAAATAGTCTTTAACATATGCTCATACAAAGCGCCTGGAATACTAAATGGCATTGGATCTGCATTTTTGAAATTTTCTAAATCAGCCCCGCCAATTTCAGCCATAAATTTTCCTATTTCTTCTGGTGAAGGTGTACGTGGCATCATCATCTCACTAAATGGATTGGCAAAAGGATTTCCTGTGTCATTCATCATGTTGTTCTTTTGCTTTTCGTAGTATTCTGCCATATTAGTTCTTGCAGCAAACTCTCTAAACTCATCCATCCATTCTTTGCCACATTTTTCAACTGTGTCAGGATTCATCCATGCTGCTGCAAATGTGCCGCCCCAATTACAACCAATTATTCCAACTGGTACTTTTAAATCAGCCTGCAAATCAGCTGCAAAATAATATCCCACTGCACTAAAATACTCTATATCATCAGGTGTGGCTTGTCGCCAAACTCCCATACGGCTATAATCAAAAGCTTCTTCCTGCCCATCAAATGCCAGCTCTGGTACATCGTAAAATCTGATATTTGAGTTAATGCAATTTGGCTTCACTTGGGCTAGATTCTTTTCATAACGCATATGAAATTCCATGTTTGATTGTCCACCGGCAATCCACACCTCACCAATGGCAACATTTTCAAGAATTTCCGCCTCAACACCTGATTTTACAATCACTTCCTCACAGGCTGATGTCTTGAGCGGTTCATATTCAATGCAAAACTTACCATCACTACTTGCAATTGTTTCTACATGCTGCCCCTGTATATCAAGTGTTACTTTTTCCTCAGGCTCAGCTATTCCCCATATATGACCGGTCTTTTCTCTCTGTAAAATCATCCCCGACTGAAAAATCTTCGCTAACCTTAACATTAAATCTCCTCCATTTCTATCGATTGTCCGGTTTCGGACTAAATTCTCATTTATTATAAACAAAAAAGACGGTTTTAACAATAAGTTAAACCGTCTTTTTTTTATGTTATTACTGCATTATTTTATAGTTACCGGAAGCTTTCCTGTTGGGTTGCTTCCTCCAAACAATGTATAAATTGCCGCTGGAATATTAGGATTATACTGCTTTGAATTAGGCTTTCCCGTAGGTAATTCTGCCATTCCCTTTGCACAGTAGCAAGCAATTATGCCATCAGCCTCTGGGCACATTGTCACATCATAAGGCAATTGAGCACTTAGTAAAATAAACTTTCCACCATTCTCATGAGTCTTTGCCACAAGCTTATTTGCCAAATCCTGATTTGTGAAATCCGCTGAATAATTAGCTGAAATCATAATCACAACATCCGCACCAGCTGTTGCAGCTAATACATTTTCTTCTGCCATATCCTTTGTACAAAGGCTCACTATATTGTCACTATTTACACTTACCTTTGCATCCTTTAGCCTTTCAATTCCATAAACAATTGAATTTGCCTGATTTGCCGCCGGATAAAGGACTACAACTTTTTTGTCAGAGGTTACTGGGAATGCATCATCATTTTTTACTGCAGTAATAGCATCTACTGCAATGCCCCATTCCACCTCGTGATGAGCCTTGGAACCAACAGTATTTTCTGCCAATACCTCTGATGGAGTGATTCTTGAGGATTTTTTCATTACATTCAAGGAATCATCATGAAGCAATCCGTATTTCGCCTTCATTTTCATAATTCGATACACAGATTCATCTACCCTGTCAGCTGATATTGCTCCAGAATTAATCTGCGATACCACACCATCTATATATTCATCCAAATGAGCCAAGCCCTCCGGGTTTGATAAATCTACAGGCATAAGAATCATATCAGCCCCTGCATTTATTGCAAGCCTAGCAGAATCCATTTCGTCAAAATGTTCTGCAATTGCAGCCATATCCATAGCATCTGTAATGACCACTCCTTCGTATCCAATATCAGTTCTAAGAATATCTGTCAAAATCGTTTTGGATAACGTGGCTGGCAAATATATTTCCTCTCCTGTCGATATAGAGGTGTATGTCTGAGCTTCAATCTTTGGATACTGAATATGAGCTGTCATGATAAAATCAGCATTCTTTGCCACACCTGCAAAAGGAATCAATTCCATCTGCTTTAACTCATCATAGGTCTTATCTATCTTAGGCAGTCCTGTATGACTATCAGTATTCGTATCTCCATGGCCTGGGAAGTGCTTTAATGCAGCCATTACTCCATTATTGTGTAGTCCCTCAATATATTTTGCTCCAAACTGTGCAACTACCTCTGGGTCATCAGAAAATGATCTTACTCCAATTATTGGGTTTGCTGGATTATTATTTACGTCCATTACAGGTGCAAAATCCACATTAATTCCCTGAACTGCCAGCTCTTTTCCTATAACATAGGCTGCACGATATGCATTTTCAGTTTCCCCTGTAGCTCCGATTGCCATATTTCCAGGCATTGCAGTTCCTGTGTTAAGTCTTGTGATATATCCACCTTCCTGATCGATTGACACCAGTAGAGAACTTTCTGCCCCACCATCCAAATTGGCCTTCTGCATTGCCTTAATCAATGCAGTTGTCTGCTTGGCGTTCTGGCAATTCTGTGCAAATACTATTACACCACCAAAGCTATACTTGCTTAGTGTTGCCTTCTGAGCATCATTTAATTCCGTAACCCCTTCCTTTGTGTCGCCTTCGCCCCAGTATCTAAATGATGGCATCAGCATCTGGGCTACCTTCTCCTGGGTAGTCATGCCTTCAACCATATCCATAATCTTATCCTCAGCCCTTGCTGTAATTGGGCTGATAGAAAACACTAGGGAAGTAATAGTCATGCACACAACCATAAATAATGATAATCTCTTTTTCACCATATCCCTCCTCCTATTGTTTGGGCATATTTTTTATATGTTCTGCTTCCTTAATAATCTTTTCTTTCCAATTATCATCCTCAGCCTCCAGTTGATATGTCCTATAACCGTACTGGGGTCCCAGGGAGCACACTACTGTTTCATCATCAACATGGAGTGAAATCCTATATCTGCTTGGAAGTTTTTGAGGAAGTATTGTTTTATTGTTCCTCTGCACTTCCCTAAGATGTCTCTGAGCATTGATAATTCCATCAAAGTGAACCTTGTAATGTTTAAAGAGCCTTCTGATATATTTTTCTGTTCGAAATGAGGATGTATAAACCCACACTTCATACCCCAACTGCTGCAATTCATTAACCACCCCTGGTGTGCCAAGTCTGAGGCGCTCTTTATATATTTTGTTAAAGGGAAACCTAAGAGGCGGTTCCGTTTTATGAGTATCTGGAGATACAAAAAGCACTTCATCCAAATCAAAAGATACTCTCATCTTTTCTTCAGAATAATTATCTTTATTCATCCCTTCGACCTCTTCTATTTGCCTAGTTCTTCTAATATATCTAAAACTGCTTTGGACCAATTAGAATCTCCAGAGATGCTATATTCTCTGAAATCCTTTGCCTTATTATCAATCATTAATACAACATCATTATCTATATGTAATGTTTCTACATATTTTCTAGAATACAACTCCTTCACCGAATTCTTTTCATCCTTAAGCTGTTTACGATTTGATGTACCTGTTACAATTCCTGTCACATGAACGTGATATCGTTTAAACAACGCTTTAATATATTCTGTGGAATAAAATTCAGAGCTATATATCCAAATATCATATCCCTCTTTATTAAAAGCATTAAACAGGGCTGGTATTCCCAATCGTAGCTTCTCTTTATAAATTCTGCTAAAAGGAAAGCTTAGCCCTTTTTCAGCTGAACCCCTTTTTTCATTCCAAAAAACCACCTCATCCAAATCCAATGTCACTCGCTTATCATGCTTTGAATTGTTAATGATTTCTCTTATTTCTTTCTCATGAGTTACATTAATAACTCGAATAGGAATCCTTGGATACCCCAATCTAAGTGCGGCCGCCCATCTGTGATGACCATTTAAAATCATGTAGCCATCAGGGCGTATCTTTTCAACCAGGATTGGCTCACCCTCGTAATATTTTCCTTTCATATTGTGATTTTTAATGAACTTCTTTTCATATTCCGAAATTATTCGATAGCTCGGTCCTACCTCTGGAATAGAAAATTCATCATCTGGATTAGGATGAAGTTTTTTGCATGGTGTACTCCTAATAAAAATACGGCTAAGCAGCCCTACTTTTACTGGCATGGCAACACCTGCAAGGGCTTTTATTTCATTTGCAATAAATTCATCAAACTCAGTACTAGCAGACTTTCCCATAGATTTTTCAGCCTTTCCTCTCCCCTTATAATTTAGTAATTAATCATAGCACAAATATAAATACAAATCGTGAAAAAACAATAAAAAAACGGCAAGGATTAATTACTTCCTGCCGGTTTTAGCGATTACCCTTTTGTCTTTTCCTGCGCGCCCATGGCGCGCAAACAAAGAAAGGGTTCCTTGCAATTAACAAGGAACCTTTTATTATTTCTTTTTATTCTTTATTTATCGTATGCATGAACCCCATTTTCAAGGTCAGTTCTGATTTCCTCTACCTTTTCAGGTGTCAGCTTGTAGAAAAGCATTGGCACAAGTGATATCAAACCAAGTACGAATGGAATAAGATTTACCACTGCGTTGATACCCTGTCTTGCTGCCTCTGTCTGTTCTGCATTAGGAACATAGCCTACAGCGTCAAGAAGAAGAATACCTGCTGCGCCACAAACTGCTGTGGCAATCTTTACACCAAAGGAAAGCATAGACGCTGCGACGCCCTCCTGACGACGGCCAAGCTTCCAATCGCCATACTCTAAAGAATCACCAACTAATCCGTAGCAAATACCTGATGCAGAATTGCAAAGGCCGCAAACGAAGGAGATGGCAAGCAGTACAGGTATACCTGCGTTTGGAAGAAGGAACATTGCAAGGAAGCCTGCGTTCATAATCATCTGAAGAATGATAAGATAGCCCTTCTTTGTAAACTTGTTTGTTCCCCATGGAAGAAGCACACTACCGATAAGCTGTGCAATAGTCATAACTGTAAAGAAGGTTGCAATGTGCATGAAATCGCCAACTACATAAATAATATAAAAGGTCAAAAGTCCCATACGACCTGATACGCAGATAGCGCCTAAAAATGTAGCAAGAACTACCATGAGAAGCTGGTCATTCTTTGCAATCTCTTTAATTGAAGCAAAAAATCCAAGTGCTTCTGTTTTTCCCTTTTTAGCATGAAGCTCGTCTGTATATTTTTCCTTGCAGATAACAGCACAAATCCAGAATGGAATTATCATTACTACAGCCATGATAACAGCAAATCTAAAATAACCCTGTGCATCAGCGGCTTCTGCCCCTGGATTAGATAGCTTCAAAAGAAGTGGAGCAGCTGTAGCTGAAAGAATAATACCTATTATTGAAGAGCCAATGTTACGACTTGTTGCAAGTAACATTCTCACCCTTGAATCAATAGCAATAACATTTTGCAGTGCCTGGTAAGCAATAGAGCATGCAGTATACGCCATGCCTGTACCTACATAGCAAAGCAGACATACAATCACCTTGGTTGTTCCCTGCATCGGCCAAACTGTAAATGTCAGCACATTGAATATTGCCAAAAATGGTGGTGCAAAATACAGATATGGACGGAAGCGCCCCCAGCGTGAATTTGTTCTATCTGCAATAGATCCCATCATTGGGTCGTTGATTGCATCCCACACACGAGCAATCAACATGATTAGTGAAATTGCAGATGCGGTAAGACCTACTATGTCTCTGTAAAACAGTGTCAGGTAATTGTTTATCATATACCATGACATTTGACATCCTACCTCTCCAAAGGCATAGCCCACAGCAAGCTTTGGGTCAGCCTTGCTTTTTGCAGCCTTGCTGCTGGTGCTGCTAATTGCAGCACCAATTCTTACGTCGCTCATAAATAACCTCCCTTAATACATATTATTTTATTCAAAGTCGATGGATTTACCTGTTCGACCTGATTCCCTAACTGCATCCATAAGCCTTAGCACCCTACGCACCTCTGGAATTTTTACATAGAACTCTTCTTCTCCGTGATAAGCCTTGATATAATGCTCAAAATAATTTTTATGTTCTGTGTTTACCTGAGGAAGTGGCTCTGTTACAATTGTCCCCTCTGGTGCAGGACCAAAGGAACGTGTAGGGCCTGCGGCAGTCATGGTTCTTTTGCCACCCACATTTGTAAGTAAGTGTGTAGTGCGGACGATTTTGCCCTCTGGGAAAAATCCATCCACATAAGCTGTACCCTTGTTGCCGGCTACAAACCAGTGACGCTCAAACCACTTATCCTGAACCTTATCAGCAAGATAATATGTGCCAAGCTCTATATTAGCTGTCACATTGTTATCAAAACGAAGCATAATGTTAAAATAATCATCTACCTCTTTGTTGATTACATTTCTTATGTCAGCATATACACTTTTTAGCTTTGCTCCAGGGAACATAAAGCATACCTGGTCCAAAAGGTGCACTCCCCAGTCGTAAAGCATTCCGCCACCTTCTTCTACAAAGACATGCCAGTCATGCATATTTCCATTGAAACCATAAAGCTGATTTTTGATAGAATATACATCTCCCAATGTGCCCGAATCATATACAGCCTTTGCTGTTCTAAAATCAGGGTCAAATCTTCTCTGGTGATGAACTGTAAATTTTACACCATTTTTCTTTACAGCCTCCTCCATCTCATCAAGCTCTTGTAGGCTCATAGCTACAGGCTTTTCGCAGATAATATCCTTGCCTGCGTTGGCTGCCTGAATAACCAGCTCTTTGTGCTGATTATTGTTTGCTGCAATAATAACCACATCAACCTCAGGGTCAGCAAAAAGCTCCTCGTTGCTTGAATATCTTTTTAGACCCTCTTTTACATCCTCAAGCTGCTTTGGGTCTTTGTCTGAAAATCCTACCAGCTTTATTCCTGGAAAATCGTAAAGCATCTTTTCGTGTTCATGTCCCATAAAACCATGACCGATTATTGCAATTCTTATATCCTGTGCCATAATCAAATCCTCCTGTATGACTTATGCCTTATAATCATCAAAATCATATTCGATAGTACCGAATGGTGTCTGCTGCTTTCTGATTGCAATAGACTTTGACAGCTGCCTGATTTCATCTGCTGTTACAGAACGTCCTAGCTCATTTGAAAGCATTACGCCCTCTGACAAAAATGCTGTCTGCATTGCAATATATGGTGAATCAATTCTTGTCTCATCTGTAAGAGTACCACGAAGATATGAATACCACTGAAGCTGATTGTCGTTGTACATTTCCATCTCAGGATGAAGTGCAAGCTCCTGCATGCCTGTAACATCACCAATAGCACATTCAAGCTTTGTATCAAAAAGACGTCCCTTTTCATCGACACCAAAATATTCAAGTCGTGGAAGCTGTAATGCGCCACCGCCTACAATAGCACCGCCCTCTGGAACAGCCATTGGGCCACCTGTCTGGTCTACATCTGTAAATTTAAGACCGCCTAAGGAACCGGCGATAAATGATGAGCCAACCTCATCCATGTGAATAGCCCAGTCCTCGTAAATGTCCATTGAAAGGCCACCCTTGAAACGAGCGATTGCAACTGATAAATCCTCAACTGGTGTGTGGCAATTTACAGCATCATCAATTCTTTTGTCTCTCCAATAGTCACAGCTGGTTGCACCATATACACTTTCAAGCTCTGGCATACCCATTACATACAGCATCTGTGCAATGTGATAAATTCCCAGGTCAAAAAGAGGGCCATGAACACCTATTTCAGGGTCTACGAAATCGTGACTGAAAAATGGCATATCATATCCTGGTCGCCCCTGGCGTCTGTGACCTACTGAACGTGCGTGATAAACCTTTCCAAGCTTTCCATCAGCAATCATTTCCTTTGCGATACGTGTCTGTGGGTTGTAGATAGAGCTGATTTGAACAGCAAGCTTCTGACCATATTTTTTCTGTGCATCATAAAGAATTTTTGCATCTGCGTAGCTTGCAGCCATTGGCTTTTCTGAATAGCAAGGGAAGCCTGCTGCCATAACTGCTGTGGCAACTGATGTGTGAAGATTGTTGTGAACGCAAACCTCTACCTCATCAATGTCATCTCTCTTTAGCATCTCACGGAAATCTACATACAAATCCTTCTCATCAATTCCGTACTGCTTGCCCCAGGCCATAAGCTTGTCCTTGTCGATTTCGGCTGCTGCAACAACCTTTAAATTCTGTCCTCTTTTATTGAGGTTTTCGATTACCGTCATGTGGCGGTGTGAAATCATACCGCATCCAATTATTGCAATTCTTAATTCTTTCATAATGTTTCTCCTATCAATTATTTCTATTCTATACACCTAATATACGTAGGTACTCGCGGCTGCGTCGTGCACACTCAAGCGGTGCAAGCTCGTAGTGCTCATCCTGCTCTACTATTACCCAATTTGCGTTAGCCTTTGTTGCGGCCTCAAGAACCGGCTCCCAAATCATCTGACCAAAGCCGACTGGTCTAAAGCCAAAGTAACCTGTGTCTTCGCCCTTGTTCTCCTCATCTATTCCTATGAGCTTGTACATATTTTTTACTTCACCCTTTTTGATGTAGTCCTTAAGATGAACTACTGGGATTCTGTCTGTGTACTTTTCAATAAACTCTGGTGCTTCTCCTGTGGCCACGTCACACCAGCAGGTATCAAGCTCAGACTGTAAATTGTCGTGTGGGATGGAATCAAACATTTCATCATAGCCCCATTTGCCATTTTCAAGCTTCACAAATTCAAAATCGTGATTGTGATAAAGGAAGGTCATGCCTGCCTTATGAATCTTTTCTCCGATTTCATTTAAAAGTGGTAAAAATTCCTTAAAGCCCTCTGGATTTACAGGTCTGTATTCCTCGGCCATGTATGGCATTACCAAATATTTAACTCCTATTGTGCTGTAATCAGCTATAACCTTGTCTATGTAATCCATCATTTCAGCAAAGGCTACATGAGCACTGATTGGAACAAGTCCGACCTCATCAAGGGTCTTTTTTACAAATCCTGGCTCCAAGCCATATAGCCCTGCAAGCTCCACACCGTCGTAGCCCATTTTCTTGATTTCTGTCATTACGCTTTTGAAATTCTCTGGTGTATTTTCAAGTAAATCTCTAAGGCCGTACACCTGAATTCCTACTGGAAATTTTTTAATCATTTCACATCTCCTTATACAATCAATAATCTTCTCTCATTTACATGGTGTCCAAATTCTGGCATGAACACGAATGGCTCTTTGTCAGGGTCTAAATTGCTTTGGATGATTGGTGGCATATAGCTTGATGTAAAGCAAAAGCCGTATTTTAAATCGTGATAGCCCTGAGCCAGTCCACCTGCCATTTTCACCTTTAATACTGCTGGTTTACTTGTTGACCAGTGGGTATGAAAATCAACAGCCATTTCTTCATTGGTAAATTCCTCGCCATCTATAATCCAGGTGATTTGTTCCTTTTCTATTTTTTTGCCATTGATAAAAAGTGTTCCTGGTCTAATCTGTGATAAGAATATTCCTCGATAATATGGAAGCCTTACCTTGAACTGAAATCCTGTGATTTCTCCTTTATCGTTTTTTGTATTTCTGAATCCTACGGATTGAATTACCTGCTTTTCCATTTGCGCTTTCCTTTCTATGTTTAATCTCCCAACAAATTTTTAAGAAGGATATGATGCTTGCGAAGTGTCTGTCCTACCTCGTAGCCCTCATCATATTTGTCTGCACCCTCATATTCACTGAGCAGATAGCCCTCATAACCATTGTCAGCCATAACCTTTACTACCTCTTCATAAGGAATTGTTGTTTCCTTGAAATCGTCGCTCATGTTGATAAATTTGGCATGGCAGCAGTAAATATAAGGAAGAAGTGGGATGATATCCTCTGGCTTATTTGGTGTATAGTTTGGGTCAACCCATTCACCCTCTTTAAACTCTGTTCTAAAAACTGAAAAATCAATGTTCAAACCAAAGTTTTTAGTGCCAGTTTCCTTTATAAAATCTACAAAATCGTTAACAAGCTTTCCCTTTAAATTTGAAGGGGTGTGAATTTCAGGACACATCTGTATTCCAAGCTCCTCAGCAAGAGGAAGTGCTCCCTTTATGATTTCTCTCCAGTTTTCAACCGGCTCCAGCAAATCGTTGATAACCGGCATCTTTGTTCTCATTACTGTAAAGCCAAGTCTGTGTGCAAGTCTGATATCACGCTTTAGCATTTCTACAGATTCTTCTGTAGTCAAATCTCTGTCACCTAGCACATGAGAATCTATCCAGTTTCCATATTCTACAGGAACAATTTCGTATTTATCGCACAGTCTCCACCAGTTTTCAACCCATTCATCTGTAGGATATGGATAGTTTTCAATATGTGTATTTGCCAAAATTTCGATTCCATGTGCCCCCATATCATGGATATCCTCAAAACAGTCCTCCAATGTCTTTGTAAGACCAAACTCTGCTGAATAGCTGTAAAGGGCTACACCTCTTTTTGGTCCTTTCTTTTCGTATCTGTACATTTTTGTATCTCCTTCACTTTATTATTTAATCTTCACTCCAACCGGTTGAGCTGTTCTACTTGCTGTCTGTGATTATCATTTTATGAAAATTTTGTGAAATCATCTTTGCATTAGTTTTGAAATTAGATATGTTTGTTGCATTGAAAGACATAAAAAAAAGAGCCGATGCAACAAATGAAACTCATTTATTGCATCAGCTCATAGCATGGCCTTTATTCTGTTTTAAAAATATGAATCAAATCAATTTCATGTACATCCATGGTCACTTCTATATCAAGTGATGTATTTTCCTTCGTGATTTTATGCTTTTCCTGAGTCAGGTCAGGAATACTGATAGCCTCTATATATTTCACATCCGGCCTTGTAAGCCTTGTATCGAACTGAAATTTTTTCCATTCGTTCAATGCATTTCCATGGGTATTGTTTAGAGTTCTCTTTTTAATGCAATAGACCTTGTCTGCATCCAGCCCTTGAATATGAAGCTTTATGGTAAGAGGCTTGTCATTTGTAAAAATATTTTCATTACTCATTTTAAGTCTAACAGCCTCTGTACTATATAGATAGCTGTTTTTTATCCAGGTCTGATTGAAGGTAATAATGTATATGCCGCCGCTCTCCTTTTGGGTGACAATATAGTTTTCCCCCCTTAATAACAGCCTGTCCCCAAGCTGATTTAAAAAATCCAGTGCATAATACGCCGGCTTTTTAATTGTATCCTTGGACAAAAGCCCTACAGCACCATTCAAAATGCCCACACTGTCCATATAGTTGCTTATCCAATCCGAGCCGCCCATGATGCCCACTGCATCAGCCTTCCCCAAAAGCTTTACCATTTTGCTAGCAATAAAGGCCGCACGAAATGGAGAATCATTCAAAAAATTTCTGTTTGACAGGGAATTGTTCCATTCCGTAATAACAACTTTGGTATCAGCGGATATTTTTGCATCAGACAATATCTTATGCACATCATTTATTATATTGATGTCATAATCCTCATTTCCATATAGCCCTACATCCGCTTTAGGATTTGCTTCGCTTCCCTTTGTATAGGGAAAAAGAATTATCGAAACAAAATCAAGACTTATGCCTGCACTAACACATTTTTCGTAGAAGGTGGACAGATAGCTTCTATCCACTGTTACAATTCCTCCTATTCCTCCTACTTTGGCCTTTGGAAGCTTTGTCTTTATAATATTGTAAAAAATTTCAAAGGCCTCAAAAAAGCTATAGCTTTTATCCTCGTACAATCGATTATCTGCTACATCATTGTCATGAAATACATTTCTTGATAATTCAAACCTCCATCCCGAAACCTCATCAATACCATATTGTGCCACCAAATGATTGATAAAATCATTAATAGCATGCTTCCATATTGCCTTTGACTTGAAATCAACGCACTCCTGTAGCATATACACCGAACTACCGTAGGTGCTAAAGGCAGTGCTGGGACGCCGTCCAAAATCCAAAAACGGTTTTAGATGATTGGTTACCATAAAATCTAAAATCTGGTCTATCAAATCATAGTTGTAGCCTCCCATCTGTGTACCATCAGTTATCATCAGCCTTTTATCAAAAATATTCCACACCCTGTAGTATTTGAAATGAAGCTGCTTGTATAAATAAAGAGCGTGATATTGCATATTTGCAGCGGAAAGAAGGCTGATAGCACCTATATTTATAATCTCCTGCCATTGCTTTTTATATTCTGCGTCAAGACCTTTTTTTAGGTCTACGAAAACATTTTCAGTTCTTTTAGCCTGCTCAGATGTGTAGCCTTTTTCAACCAGTTCTCGCTTTATAGCCTCGTTTACATCACTAGCTTTATCTTCTTCATGATTGTCACAATGGCTGCGTCTATACTCCATGGGTGTAGTGCCCACCTGCTTTTTAAAGGCACGATTAAAGGAGGCGGAGTTAGTGAACCCACAGGTCAATGCTATTTGCGTCACATTCTGTTTGCTATGAGATAAAAGGCTCATAGCATTTTTCAGCCTCATTTCCATAACAAAATCTGCGAAATACTGTCCTGTATTCTTTTTAAAAATACGAGAGAGGGTTGACGGGGATATGAACATTTTTTCAGCCAATTCATTCAGACTGATTTCCCTATCCAGATTTGCAATTATGTACTGCATCACATCCTTCATTCTACTGTCGGATTCTGATGACGCTTTACCTGGGGTAATACTGCTAACCTGAAACTCCTCTACAAGAATATCTATCATTTTGAGCAGCAGGCTGTCTGTGTATGCCCCTGTTTTATGCTCCTGTGCTGCATATTCCTTTGTAAGACAAAAAAATATTTCTCTAAGCTCGTCAAAGGATTTGTCTACATCTGTCATGGAATTCAGGTGGAATATCATGTTTCTTGTGCCAGTAATACTTGCTATAATATTTGCACCAAAGCAGGCCATGCCATACATTGCACTGTCACACTCTGTTATGGCAAACTGTATTCCAGGGCTAACTAGCAATATATCATTCTTTTGCATCAAATATTTTTCATCATAATACTCTACAGTCATTGACCCTTCCAGAATATATAAAATGCTGAGATTTGTTTGTATTGTGCCCTCTTCTATTGTTGCTTTTTTAACAACATACATCATTCCAACATTGTCCATAAATGCTTCTCCTACAAAAATGTCCTCAAATAGAGGCTTCTATCATCATTATAAAAGTACACTATATTTTTGGAAAGTGTAAGTGTGACTTGATGGCACAAAAAAAGTGCCTCGGAACCACCGAGACACTTTAATTTATTATTATTTAGTTTTCATCAACATATTTTTGAATGTTGCTTGCATTTGGATAACGCTTCACTTCATCACCGTTGACAACTACAAGAGTAGGGGCCTGCATAACTCCGTACTTCTTTGTCATATCCACCTGCTCCTCGGCATCAATGAGAATGTAATCTTCATCCTCAAGGATTTCTTTTGCTCTAGCGCAATTAGGACATGTCTTTGTTGTAAATAAATACTTAACGCCTGTGGTTGGCTCCTCTGACACTACAGAAAGATTTATCTCTGGCTTTTCCTTTGCTGCCTCTGCCACATGCTTCTCTCCAGCACGTCTGCAAATACTTCCAGCAATATCATAAAGCTTACGATTCTTGTATTCCTGAGTCTTGCCTTCATTCCAATTCTGCACTGGACGATAGTAACCAGTGATTCGGCTGTAAACCTCTGCTGGCTTGCCGCAGTGAGGACATGTAAAGTGTTCGCCTGCAATATAGCCATGCTCCTTACATACTGAGTATGTAGGTGACAATGTATAGTAAGGAAGCTTATAGTTTTCAGCAATCTTGCGAACAAGATTTGCAGCTGACTCCCAAGTAGGAAGCTTCTCGCCAATGAATGCGTGGAATACAGTACCTGATGTATAAAGTGTCTGAAGCTCATCCTGAACCTCAAGTGCATCAAAGATATCAGATGTGTATTCTACTGGCATGTGTGAGCTGTTTGTATAGAATGGTGTATCACCTTCCTTACCAGCTGTGATAATATCTGGGAACTGCTCTCTATCATGCTTTGCAAAACGGTATGTTGTAGATTCTGCTGGTGTAGCCTCAAGGTTGTAGAGGTCACCGTACATCTCCTGATAATCAGAAAGACGCTCGCGCATGTGATTAAGCACATCCTTTGCAAACTGCTGCACTCTCTTGTCTGTCATATCTGCACGAAGCCAGTTAGCATTAAGGCCTACCTCATTCATACCGATAAGACCGATTGTAGAGAAGTGGTTGTCAAATGTACCTAAATATCTCTTAGTATAAGGATACAATCCCTCATCAAGAAGCTTTGTGATAACCCCACGTTTAATTTTAAGTGAACGTGCGCTGATATCCATAAGCTTGTCAAGTCTTGCATAGAAATCTGCCTCATCCTTAGCCTGGTATGCAATACGAGGAAGATTGATTGTAACAACACCTACTGAACCTGTGCTCTCGCCTGAGCCAAAGAAACCACCTGACTTCTTGCGAAGCTCTCTTAAGTCAAGACGAAGACGGCAGCACATAGAACGCACATCACTTGGCTCCATATCTGAGTTGATATAGTTGCTGAAATATGGTGTTCCGTATTTAGCTGTCATTTCGAATAATAGTCTGTTATTTTCAGTGTCAGACCAGTCAAAATCACGTGTGATTGAATATGTAGGAATTGGATACTGGAATCCACGTCCATTAGCATCACCCTCAATCATAATCTCAAGGAATGCCTTGTTAACCATATCCATTTCCTTCTTGCAGTCCTTGTACTTAAAGTCCATTTCCTTGCCACCGACAATGGCTGGAAGCTCTGCAAGATCGTTTGGTACTGTCCAATCTAATGTGATATTAGAAAATGGTGCCTGTGTACCCCAACGTGAAGGTGTATTAACACCGTATATAAATGCCTCAAGGCACTT
This sequence comes from Pseudobutyrivibrio ruminis, assembly GCA_015057305.1. GTDB lineage: Bacteria > Bacillota > Clostridia > Lachnospirales > Lachnospiraceae > Pseudobutyrivibrio > Pseudobutyrivibrio ruminis_F. The sequence goes on from SVES01000038.1 coordinate 15,714, forward strand.
CTTAACTTCGTCATATGAAAGATTATCAGTCTTAACAAATGGAGCAAGATAAGTATCAAATGATGAGAATGCCTGTGCTCCAGCCCATTCATTCTGCATGATTCCAAGGAAATTAACCATCTGGTTGCAAAGTACTGATAAGTGCTTTGCAGGAGCTGATGTAATCTTACCTGTGATTCCACCTAAGCCCTCCTGGATAAGCTGCTTAAGTGACCAACCTGCACAGTATCCTGTAAGCATTGAAAGATCATGAATGTGGATATCAGCATTGCGATGTGCCTGTGCTATTTCCTCATCATAAATCTCTGAAAGCCAATAATTAGCAGTGATTGCACCTGAATTTGAAAGAATAAGACCACCTACTGAATATGTAACTGTGGAATTTTCCTTTACTCTCCAGTCCTCAACCTTAACATAGCTGTCTACAACATTCTTGTAATCAAGAACAGTAGATTTCATGTTACGCATCTTTTCGCGCTGTTTTCTATATAATATGTAAGCCTTTGCTACATCTGTATAGCCAGTTTGCTCTAAGACATTCTCTACAGAATCCTGAATATCTTCAACCGAAATCTTTCCTTCTTTAATTTTTGACTGAAAATCAGCTGAGACTCTAAGTGATAATAAGCCGATAATATCATCATTATAAGCCTTGCCTGTGGCCTCAAAGGCCTTTGCGATTGCATCGTTAATTTTTCCTAAATTAAACTCTGCGATTTCTCCATCTCTTTTAACAACATCAAACAATTCTACTCACCAATTTCCTTTCTCTAGTATCCTTATGTGTGTCAAAAAAGGACTCCCCCTTCACCTTTTTGTTGTCGCGACTTTGTGTTCAACATCTAAGGTACTTTCGACTTGCTTATATGTTATCAAAATATAGGGTATTATTCAACGGACAAAAACTAGATATTGTGTTTTTCGTCATTATTACCTAAAAACCTCTTTCAAATTTGATTAAATTCTAGGTAGATTTACGTTTCAACACATACAATATTTGGTATTTAAACACAAAATAGACACACAATATATTGTGTGTCTATTCTATGTCCTATCTATCTTGTTTCTAAGAAAATTAACTCTTTTTCAGCTGCTTCATCATTGGGATAATCCTCAAGATATTGTGTCAATATATCTCTGGCCTCAGAGTATCTTTCAAGCTTTTCTAAGGCTGCAACCTGTCCCTTCATAAGGTCTGGCATATTGTCTATTGAATCAAGACTCAACCCAGCCTGATAATAATTCAATGCGCTCTCATAGTTTCCATTGGTTAGCTCTATATCCCCAAGAGCAGCCAATGCATCACTTGTTACATCATCGGAAGCCGCATACTCCTCCAGCAGTGACAGGGCTGTATCAAAGTCACCCTCATCCTGGTAAAGCTTAGCCAAATATAGCCTTGCCTCAGAAATATCCTTATCTACCGCCGTCTGCAGATTCTCTCTAGCCTCCGAGGTTTGACCAAGCATATAATAAATCCGCCCCTTGTAGTATTTGGCATTTGCAGACTTATCTGAAACATTAAGGGCATTGTTTAAATATACCAGGCCCTGGTCAGTATAGCCAAGAGCGTTTAAATTATCATATATTTCTATATATAATAGGTAGTTCTTTTCATCAATGGCAACCGCAGCGTCATAATCAGTAATAGCCTCGCCGATTTCACCCTCGTTAGCATAAATGCTTCCTCTCAGGAAATATGCTTCATAGTTGTCCGGGTCATATTTAATAAGATAAGTGTAAGTCTTTGCTGCATCATCAAACAATCCTGCTGAGAATTGGGCTGCCGCTTTATAGTAATTAATATCTATCTCCAAGTCGGTAACTTTACCTATAGATTTCCCTAGAGCCTGATTAAACAAATCTATGGCCCCTTCATAATCACCAGAATCCATTGCCGAAATTCCCTGATCCCTAAGAGAGATTTCTTCTTCATCATATTTTGCGCATCCCACTAAAGAAATGGCCATATATAAACTTAATACAATTCCAATAACTTTATTTCTCATGCATTTAATTTTAACAAAGTACGTTATCTTTGTGTAGTAGGAAAAATATGATATTATAGATTATTGAAAAACATCAGTTTTTCAATAATCGTATTTGACTAGGCTTTGCATTTATGCAAAGGCGTATCTGGCGAAGCCAGATTTTTGCGGGAGTTTTCATTGTTTGTCCCGCAAAAAGTCATGATATGTAATAAGTTTCAAAACTATTCTTACTATTTATCTTATAAAATAAAGGAGTTTACAAAATTGGACACACACCTGCTAATTAGACTTATTATTCTAATCTTGCTTTTAGGGCTATCTGCGTTTTTTTCATCAGCAGAGACTGCTCTTACTACAGTAAACAGAATTAAACTTAAAACCATGGCTGACGAGGATAATAAAAAAGCGGAATTAGTTTTAAAAGTTACCGCCCGCCCTAAGAAAATGCTTTCCGCAATATTAATAGGAAATAATATTGTAAATCTGTCAGCATCTTCCCTTGCAACCACCCTTGCTATAGAGCTTTTCGGCAGTGTTGGGGCTGGTATAGCCACTGGTATTCTCACCCTACTGATTTTAATCTTTGGGGAGATTACCCCTAAATCCCTTGCAACTATTAATGCAACAAACCTTAGCTTAATTTTTGCACCTGCCATCAATCTACTAATGTATGTTCTGACCCCGGTGATAGCTATTATTAATTTTTTGGCTGGACTGATTATAAGACTTTTTGGCATTGACCCGGATTTCAAGGACGACACTATTACCGAAGAAGAAATCCGTACAATGGTAGATGCCAGTCACGAAAGCGGCGAAATCGAAGGGGATGAGCGCAATTTAATTCACAATGTTTTTGATTTTTCAGATGCTTGCGCCAAAGAGGTTATGATTCCTCGAATTGATATGACTATGGTGGATGCAGATATTTCTTACGATGAATTGATAGCTGTATTTAAAGAAGATATGTTTACTCGTATTCCTGTTTGCGAACCAGACACAGAAAATGTCATTGGTATAGTCAACATGAAGGATTTTCTCGGATTAGTTCCTGACGATTCCTTTAATGTGCGAGATTACCTTAGGGATGTTTATTTTACCTTTGAAATGAAAAATGTTTCTGACCTCTTTGACGAGATGCGAAAGGAAGCCGCTTCCCTATCCATAGTCTTAGATGAGTACGGTGAATTAGCTGGAATGATTACGGTTGAGGATCTTCTTGAAGAAATCGTGGGCGAAATCAGAGATGAATATGATGATGACGAGGAAGACCCAATCATTAAACTAAACGAGCGGGAATATCAGGTTTTAGGTTCAATGAATCTGGAGGACCTTTGCAATATTATCCCGCTAGGTTTTACCAGCGAAGACTATGACACCATTGGTGGATACATAGTTGGAGCCTTCGATCACTTTCCAACAAATGGAGAGACTTATGTATCCGAAAATGGTGCCATAATTAGGGTACTTTCAGTAGATAATAAACGTATTACCAAGCTTAGAATTAAATTGCCTCGTCAAGAAAACGAACAGCAATCATAGCCGTATTTGCAACAATTCCCATACCACCTACCATTTGAAATAACTTAGTAAAGCTCACGGTTGGTGGATGGGATTTTCTTTTTAGCATTTTTAAATATGCAAGATTTCCTTCATAGCATAATTGAATTACATGTATGCTCTCATATTCCAGAAGAATAAACAAAATAGCTCCAATTGTATTAACAACAACTACAATAACAAAGCTAATATCATTCTTCGTCCTGATATATAACATAAAATTCGCGACAATCAATAGTATTTCCTGAGCAATAAGCTTTGTTTTCATAGTAAATACCGTTTTCAGTTGGTTTCTTCTGCTATTTTGCCATAATTCAATATCTGTGGTAATAATTTCCTTAAGGTCCCTCTCATTTACATATTCACCTTTGATAAGATTATGCAATTTTCTTATTGGCTCACATCCCATAACATCTTCAATGTAATCAATTCCTTCATAAACATTGCCACATCTTATTGCCTTAATAAGATATGTCCTAATAGTTTTATTATTCCTACATTTGGGAAGGCTCAGATAAATCTCTTGAAACAGTTTCTCCTTGTGGATTCCCTTTTTCAAGAAAAATATCAATCTGTTGATATAAACATTCGCTGCGTTATAATTATTTATTTCTCCCTTTTTTCGGATAAGAAAAAAGATATAGGCACAAAGTTCCACTAACGCCCATAATAATACACAATTTGATAAAATATTAAATTTCATTTTAATTTTAGGGAATAAATTGATAAACAAAACGACACGCCAAAGCGTGCCGTAATAATAACATGAAAAATATTTTTTTGCAAGAATAACGCCAGTTCCAGCTTAAGCTATTGTCTCTGGCTCTGGATATGTAACACCAAAGGTCTCAACTGTAACCTTTTTCATCTTCTGCTCCTCAACAGGTCTATCACTCCAATCTGTTGCAGTCTCAGCTATTTTATTAACAACATCCATTCCTTCAATTACCTTGCCAAATGCTGCATAATCTCCATCAAGATGTGGACTTGTCTTATGCATAATGAAAAACTGGCTACCAGCCGAATCTGGAATCATGGTACGAGCCATAGATAAAACCCCTGGTTCATGCTTTAAATCATTCTTAAATCCATTGCTTGAGAATTCACCCTTAATAGAATAGCCTGGACCACCCATACCTGTTCCATCAGGATCTCCACCTTGAAGCATAAAACCATTAATAACTCTGTGGAAAATTACTCCATCATAAAAATTATGGTTAATTAAGCTAATAAAATTGTTTACTGTGTTTGGGGCAATCTCAGGATAAAGCTCTGCCTTCATGATATCGCCGTTTTCCATTTCAATTGTAACTACTGGATTCTGTGCCATAATAATTCTCCTAATCTAATCCTAATCCGCCGGTTACGCCTACAAGCCTGATGAATTCTCCGCTCGATAGATATCTCGCTCGAGAATTATCAGAGCTTGTTGTCTACCGGCTCATGCAATAATTTAATAAATATTTAACTTTTCCAATGAGGCTGTCTTTAACAAGCTATTATATTTCTTAAGCGGAAAAATTCTTGATTTGCGGAGCAAATCTAGAACATGGCGAGCCCATTGCGACAGCAATTTGCATGGGCGAGTATCCCTATTCAGTTGCGAAGCGTAGAAATCATAATGCTTCTTAAAGTAACAGCCGGGCCAAAGGTTTATAAAGCCTTAAGTACGTCAAGTGCACCTGCGAGGTATGTATTATCCACGTCGTAAATGCGGCCTGCGTCAGCAGCTGTAGCAAAGCTTCTATCCATTGGCATTTTGCCAAGCACTGGGATATTAAGGCTAGCTGCCACTTCGTCAACATGGCTTTCACCAAAGAGTTCTATTTTCTTGCCACAATCTGGACACTTGATATATGAATAATTCTCTACAAGTCCAAGCACTGGAATGTGCATCATATCAGCCATGTTGTAAGCCTTTTTAACAATCATTTGCACAAGCTCCTGTGGACTTGTAACTATAACTATACCATCAACTGGTAGGGACTGGAAGCAAGTAAGTGGAACATCACCTGTTCCTGGTGGCATATCTACAAATAGATAGTCCACATCTCCCCACTGCACATCTGTCCAAAATTGCTTAACAACGCCTGCTATAACTGGACCTCTCCAAACTACCGGTGACTCCTCATCATCCAGCATTAAATTTATAGACATGATTTTTGTTCCATCCTCAGCTAACTCAGGAAATGTACCTTCATCATTGCCTGTTGCAGGACCGTGGACGCCAAACATCTTTGGTATAGATGGACCAGTAATATCAGCATCTAATATACCAACTGAGTATCCAGCCCTAGCCATTACACCTGCAAGAGATGATGTAACAAGTGACTTTCCTACGCCACCTTTACCAGATACAACACCAATAACATGCTTAATATTTGAATTTTTATTTGGTTTCTCGAGAAATGCGGTGTTACGAACTCCCTTTGCCGCAGCCTCCTTGGACGGACATCCCTCGCATGAACCTCTGCTACATGAGCTTGCTGAAGCACATGATTCATTCTCTGCCATTTCGACCTCCTCTTACTAATTCCATTTTGAAATGTGTAGCTTTCTTTGTAAACGCTCACGCTAAATATTATAGCATAAGTTGTACAATTACATGGTTTATTTATAAATACATTAACTCCATTATGTATAGGTTCTTGTGGGCTTTTTCCTTAAGTAGCCCACAAGAAGTCATGACTATCTCAAGTTGTTGCACGTATCAACCAAGTGTCAGAGTTATCCACATTTTCCACACCTATATTTTTTTCGTTGAGGATAACTTCACTTTTCCATATTATCCCCAAAGTTATCCACAAGGTGCTTTTAATGAAATCCAATAAAATCAAGGCTTTTCTAATTTTTCCAGTTAATGACTCAAATTTCAACAAACAAAGTTTTCCCCAAAAGTTATCCACATATGTAAATAATCCAAAGTTTATATTCTCATTATTGAAAAACAAACTGGAATAATAGATAATCATATTTAGAAAATTAACCTATAGGTGATAAACATGAATGATACAAAAAAGGTTCTTTCTTTTGCAGTTGAATTAGGTGATATCCTACTTAGAAACGGTGCAGAAGTTTATAGAGTTGAAGATAGTGTACTTGCAATTTTGAATTCTTATGACATTACTGATTGTGATGTCTATGTTTTAAGCAATGGAATTTTTGCAAGTGCTGATGAAGTAACCGAGCATGCAAGCTCCATGATTAGACATGTGCCAATGTACCCTATGCACCTTTCACGCATAGCTGCATTAAATTCGTTGTGCCGTAGAGTTTGCTCCAAGGAGATTTCACTTGAAGATGCATGGATTGAATTAAACAATTGTAAAAATATTCCTTGCTACAAATCTCTGGCTATGATTGTTGCAACAGCAGTTGGCTGCGGGGGATTTTCATATTTATATGGCGGAACTCCTTTGGATGCACTTTGTGCATCAGCTGTTGGAGCTGTTCTTAGACTTTTTCTTCTCCTGGATGAAAAAACCGGCCACACCAAAACCATCACAAATGTGCTAGGCAGTATAGTTATTGCCGTAACTGCTTTACTATTCTATCTAGCAGGTCTTCCAATACATTTTGACAAGATCATTATCGGAAGCATCATGCCTCTCGTGCCAGGTATACCTATCACAAATAGTATCAGGGATTTTATCAACGGCGATTATCTCTCTGGTTCTATAAGAGCAATTGATGCTTTGCTTACGGCTTTTTGCATAGCTGTAGGTGTTGGTATTGTCATTACATTATGTAGTATCGGAGGAATAACCCTATAATGTGTATTCAATTTATAATTCAATTCGTTGTTGCAATGATAGCAACCTTAGCTTTTGCAATTGTATTTTCCGCTCCCAAAACAGAGCTTTTATATTGTGGGCTATCAGGGGCCATAGGGTGGATTTTCTATTCTATAATATCCACAACCTTAAGTGCCCCTACCTTGGGAAATGTGGTGGGTGCACTGTTTCTCACCCTCTTTTCCAGAGGACTGGCTGCAAAACGAAAAAATCCCGTCACCATTTACCTAATCACAGGAATATTTCCTTTAGTACCTGGTGCGGGAATTTATTACACATCCTATTATTTAATTATGAATGAAATGGATATTTTTGCAGGCTACGGTTTATCCACGATCAAAACCGCTGGCGCTATTGTAATGGGCATAATCTTTGGCATGGCATTTCCACAGAGTTGGTTCAATAAAGCTTTTGCACCTTCCTGTCATAAGTCATAAGACCATTCACCTCGTCTTCTATATCAGTAACCTGAGTATATACTGCAGCACTAAGTCCCTGGGCTTCCAGGGATTTTATTGTTTCCATAGTTTTATCAAAAGCATCTTGCAAATCCTTAGCCTGTTCATATTTCTTATATCCATAGACCGCGTCCCTTTTCACATGATTTCCAACCTTGAGAGAAAAGCCGCCATATTCAGATATTACATAAGGCTTATTGGACTTCTTTGCTTTTAAATCTTCAAAATATATGTGTTCAGAAAATATCTCGCCACAGCCTTCATGAAACCAGCCAGAAGCTGAATCATAAGGTCTGGTATCATCAAATTTCTTTGCAAATTCAAGGCAGGCATTAGCATCAAACTGGCCCCAACCTTCATTAAATAAGCACCATGCTCCAAGGCAAGGAACACTTCTCAATTGTTTTATAGTCTCTTCACATTCACCATACCATATCTCCTTTGACCTAGGAGTATTTCTACCTGTAAACTTCAGAAATAATCTATTTTTATCCCTTGTATTTCCGAAGGGCCTTACAACAGTAGGTATGTTGCAAATCATATTCATATCATATTTTGTGCCACCATTAACAATGTCCTGCCACACTATCATGCCGATTCTATCGCAATGGAAATACCATCTCATAGGCTCGATTTTGCAGTGCTTTCTTATCATATTAAAGCCCATGCTTTTGATAACTTCTATATCATTAATCATTGCCGCATCTGAAGGGGGCGTCATTAGGCTCTCAGGATAATAGCCCTGATCTAATACGCCGTTCATGAAATATGGCTTATGATTAAGTGTGAGCCTAGGAATCCCTGCTTCATCAGTTGCCACACCAAAATGCCTCATGGCAAAATAGGTGGAAAAACTATCCTTACCATAGTCTACAGTTATGAAATACAGAGCAGGATCTTCTGGACTCCATAAGCGATAATTTCCTAATTTAATGGTGACAATTACTTTATCATCCTTGATTTCATCCACCTTGAAGCTTTTAATTAAATCTTGATTTGATGATGTGATATTAACCTTACCCTTTATTTCTGAAACCTTCATTACCAGTCTAACAGAAGCAGTATCTATATCTGAAGTAATTACTAATTCAGATACATAAGCGGCTGGTACCCATTCCATCCAAACGGTCTGCCAGATACCACTTTGAGCCGTATACCACATACCACAAGGCTCCAAGGATTGCTTGCCCCTACCGTAGCCTATCCTATCTGTGTAATCTCTCACCTTTACCTTTAATTCATTTTCACCTTCCACTACATAGTCAGTTATATCAAAGCTAAAGGCTGTGTAACCACCCTCATGCAAACCAATATTGACCCCATTAAGTGATACAAAGGCAACCTGATCCACAGCACCAAAATGTATGATTAAATGCTTATTTTTCTTAACCTTCTCCAATGTAAATCTATGGGTATACTCCAAAGTATCCTCAGGCTGAAGCATTCGAAATTTTACACCTGAAAGCTGTGTCTCTGGAGAAAATGGAACCTGTATTTTTCCTGAAGAAGCAACTCGTCCCTTGCCATCCACAACTCGGTAATCCCACAATCCATTAAGATTAATATAGGAGCTTCTTTGCAGTTGAGGTCGCGGATATTCCTGAAGGCCTTCAAACTTATAGTCTGTACTAAGCTCATAGGTCTTCCCATTCTTATCAGGCTTTGCAATTGCACCTAGCATTTCCTTCCAATACATGATAATCCCTCCCCTAGCCTTGAGTTCGGCTGTTACGGTTACAAGCCACTACACCAGTCCGCAGCCCAGCTGTTACGGCTACAAGCCTTAATATTTCTACGCTTCGCATGAAAAGCTCCGCTTAAGAAACTTAAGAGCTTGTTGCCTACAGCTTCATTGTTAAGTCATGATTTAAATACGTACCTCGGAGGCTTTACGGCGGGTCCAGCTGCGGTAAACGCTAATTAAGCAAATACTGTGGACAGTTAAAGTAAGTAGCCAGCTTCCTGGGTACGAGAAAAAGAGAACACTTTCTGTTCTGTGAGTCTGAAAATATGTTGCAATCCAAATCAACCTTGTAGCGCAAGCACCTAAAAGAGAAACAATCATTGGCACTGTGGAACGTCCAAGGCCGCGGAGTCCTCCTGTTAGTGTATCCATGATTCCACAAAGGAAATATGGACAGCAAACCCAGAAAAGACGCAGTGTGCCTGCAACTATGGCAGCAGAGCTTTCGGTATATATACCAAGCAACGGCCCAGCAAAATAGTAAGCCAGATTGCCTAGAATAAGCCCCACAACTGTCACTATTCCAAGACACTCAAATATAACACGCTTTACTCTCTTTTCATCACCTGCACCATAGTTTTGTCCAACAAATGTTACACAGGTTTGCGAAACAGAGTTCATAGATACATATACAAAGCCTTCGATACTAGCAGCAGCTGATGAGCCAGCTATTACCGCCGTTCCAAAAGAATTGATTGCAGACTGAATTACAACATTAGAAAGAGAGAAGACAGTTCCCTGAATTCCAGCAGGTAACCCAATTCTTATAATACGATTTAATATTTTCTTATCTATTGCTATTTTAGTTAATTCAAGTTTTAATGAATCCTCCTGCCTTGTAAAAAATACCATCAACATTCCGCAGGAAATATAATTAGATGTCACTGTAGCAATAGCAACTCCAGCTACACCCATTTTAAAAATAATGACTAGGATTAGATTCAATATAACATTTACAACACCTGCCACTGTTAAAAAGATAAGTGGATGTGTAGTATCACCTGCTGCTCTAAGTATCGCTGCTAGGAAGTTGTAAAGCATAATAGCTGGCATGGCTATGAAATATATTCGTACGTAAAGTGCCGCCAGCCCAATAACATCCTCTGGGGACCCCATTATTTCTAATATAGGTCTAGCCAAAAAGAAACCAATAAACACCAGCACAATACCACATATAATAGAAAAAGCAGTGCTTGTATGCACTGTCTTTTTTACATCCTTATGATGACCGCCACCATAAAACTGTGCTGCGCATACATTGGCACCTACAGACATACCTATGAACAAATTGGTCATGAGATTTATAAGAGAACCAGTGGAACCAACTGCAGCAAGAGAAGCCTCACCTGCGTATCTTCCCACAACAATTACATCAGCTGCGTTAAATAGAAGTTGTAATACACCTGATAATATAATTGGAATCGTAAAAATTATAAGCTTGCCCAGAAGAGGGCCGTGAGTCATATCTATCTTTGCTTTATTCATATGATGATTTTACCACTTTAGAAACTTAAAGGCGAGCCCTAAGACTCGCCTTTAAAAAAATTAAAGAAAGAAATTATAGGAAAAATTTAATCTTTTGATTAAATGTAGTCCTTATTTTGAAGCAAGCTCTGACTTAAGAGCTTCTGTAAGTGCTGGAACAATCTTGTTAAGATCTCCAACAATACCGTAATCTGCTACATCAAAGATAGGAGCTGTCTCATCCTTGTTAATAGCAATGATGATATCAGACTCTTCCATACCTGCTGTATGCTGGATAGCACCAGAAATACCGATTGCGAAATATACATTAGGACGAACAGTCTTACCTGTCTGACCTACCTGAAGATCCTTTGGCTTCCAGCCAGCATCTACAACTGCACGTGAGCAAGAAACTGTACCGCCAAGTACCTCTGCAAGGTCATCAAGAAGCTTGAAGTTCTCTGGAGTTCCAACTCCACGACCACCAGATACAAGAATCTTTGCATCCATGATGTCTACTGTTGTAGCAACGTTCTTTACAACGTTAAGAATCTCAACGAATCTGTTATTTGGCTTGATTTCAGGATTGAAGTTGATAACTTCTGCCTTGCGACCAGCTACCTTTTCAAGCTTTTGCATAACACCTGGACGAACTGTAGCCATCTGTGGACGGTTGTCTGGGCATGCGATTGTAGCGATTGTGTTACCACCGAATGCTGGACGAGTCATAAGAAGCTGATTATGCTTCTGCTCCTGACCTTCTCTTGCCTGAAGTGGGAAATCACCAATCTCAAGTGATGTACAGTCAGCTGTAAGACCTGTTTTAACTCTTGCTGAAACTGTAGGGCCAAGATCACGACCGATAGCTGTTGCACCAACGAGCATGATTTCTGGCTTGTACTCATTAATATAAGCTGTAAGAGCCTGTGCATATGGCTCTGTACGATATGTCTCAAGTTCCTTGTTGTCGATAAGAACTACCTTATCAGCACCGTACTCGCCAAGCTTATCTGCAAGATCTGCGATATTGTGACCAAGTACTACTGCTGTTACGTCTGTTCCTAAATCTGCTGCAAGCTCATGTGCCTTACCGATAAGTTCGAAGGCAATTGAGCTAAGTTTATTATCAACCTGCTGAGCGAATATAGCTACGCCCTTGTATTCTTCTAATGACATTATGTTTGCCTCCTCTTATTAAATTACATGCTTTTCTTTAAGCTTTCCAACGATATACTCAACTGACTCCTTAGGGTCAAGTGCAACCTTCTCGCCTGCACCCTTACGAACCTTATCAGATGCCTTTGCAATCTTTGTTGGAGAACCAGCAAGACCGATATTTGCATCATCAAGATCTGTAAGATCATCTCTACCCCAAACTGTTACTTCCTTATCGAAAGCATCAAAAATTCCGCCTGGAGTCATATAACGTGGCTCGTTAAGCTCTGCAAGTGCAGTAATAAGACATGGCATCTGAGCCTTTACTTCATGATATCTGTCCTCATACTGACGCTTTACAATAACGCTATTTCCATCTACCTTGATATCCTCAGCATAAGAAATAACTGGAAGTCCAAGATGCTCTGCAATCTGTGGACCAACCTGAGCTGTATCACCATCGATAGCCTGACGACCTGTGATGATAAGGTCATAATCAAGCTTCTTTACTGCAGCTGCAACTGTTGAAGATGTAGCCCATGTGTCAGCACCACCAAGGCGTCTATCTGTAACAAGAACTGCCTCATCAGCGCCCATTGCAAGAGCTTCACGAAGCATATCATCAGCCTTTGGAAGACCCATTGTTACAACTGTTACCTTTGCGCCCATTTCATCCTTGATGCGAAGAGCAGCCTCAAGGCCAGCCTTGTCATCAGGGTTCATAATAGCAAGCATGCTTGCTCTATCAAGAGTTCCATCTGGGTTAAACTTTACGCCGCCCTTTGTATCAGGAACCTGTTTAATACATACTACGATATTCATGTATTTAATCTCCTTTATATGATCCTAATCTTACTTGAGCATTGAGCCAGAGATAACCATTCTCTGAACCTCAGATGTTCCCTCGTAAATCTCTGTAATCTTTGCATCGCGCATCATACGCTCAACATCGTACTCTCTTGTGTAACCATAACCACCGTGAAGCTGAACAGCCTTAGTAGTTACAGCCATAGCAGCCTCAGCAGCGAAAAGCTTAGCCTCAGCAGCCTCTACAGAGTAGCTTGTCTTGTGATCAACAGCGTACTGATCCTTTGTGCAAGCAGCCTTGTAAACTAAGTACTTAGCAGCATCCATTCTAGCCTTCATATCAGCAAGTTGGAATGATGTGTTCTGGAATGCAGCGATTGGACGACCAAACTGCTTTCTCTCCTTTACGAAATCGATTGTTGCATCGATTGAGCCTTCGCCAATACCAAGAGCCTGAGCAGCGATACCAATACGACCACCATCAAGTGTGTGCATAGCGATACCAAAGCCCTTTCCTCTTGTACCAAGAAGGTTTTCCTTTGGAATACGGCAATCCTGGAAGATAAGCTCGTATGTAGAAGAAGCACGGATACCCATCTTCTTCTCCTTTGT
>SVES01000002.1 GCA_015057305.1 Pseudobutyrivibrio ruminis
TCCGTAGACTCCAGTTCCTCCTTATAAAAAAAAGAAAAGGTCGCGGCGGAAGCCGCGACACTTTGTCTACACTCTGAAATCCCTTGTTAATTACAAGGGATTTTTTATTTTATAATATCTAATAATTCACTGCTGTGGTCGATAAATGCAACAGGATGAAATTGACCAAGTACATCCATTCCTCGAAATCCATAGGTGCAAAGAACATAGTCTAGACCAGAGTTTTCAGCGGTTGCAGCATCCACCTCGGAATCTCCTACATATAAAACCTTGGAGCGGTCTGTAATATTAAGAGCATCCAAAGCCAGATTAATAGGCGCTGGGTCAGGTTTTCTAGGATGTTTTCCGTTGTCGCCAATAACGATTGATATGTCAGGAGCAAAAAAATCATTAAGTAGTGATTCGCTGGCGGTCTGGCCCTTGTTTGTAACTATGGCCATTTTGATACCCATTTTAGATAGTTTTTTAGTAGTATCTAATATGCCATCATATGGTTTGGTTTTTATAAGGTTGTGAGTGTTATAGTATGCCACGAATTCATGGAAAAATTCATCAAAATGTTCATATGCTTCACCTTCTGGAAGAGCCCTTACCACTAACATTCTTAACCCGTTTCCCACAAAGCGTCGAACGTCATCAATGGAGTGAGTAGGTAATCCATATTTGTCTAGCATATAGTTTATCGAATCGGTTAAATCCTCTAGGGTATACAATAATGTTCCATCCAGGTCGAATAAAATTGTCTCGTATTTCATAATTACTTTTCCTCTTTTCTATTTATCAATATTATAATATTTCCATAAGTCTATTGTTGATTAATAATAATTCATTTGATATGATTTTTTTAGTTATTATTTATGTGCGAAAGGGAGAAAAATGGATTACTTAATTAGAGAGGCTGAAATTTCCGACGCAAAAGCAATACATGATATTTATGGCTATTATGTTGAAAATACTTATGTTACATTTTCAGAGGAAAACCCCTCAGTAGGTGAATATGAGGAAAAAATTTTAAATACCAAAAAGAATTATCCCTATATAGTTGCCTGTGATAAAGCGGGACAGGTTCTGGGAATGGCTTATGGTGGCAGACTTCGTCAGCATGACGCCTATAAATATGCGGTTGAGACTACAATTTATTTAGCGGCTGATGTACCTAAACAAAAGGGTATAGGAAAGGCACTATACCTGGAGCTTGAGAAAAGGCTTAAGGCAGGGGGATATAAGTTTATGTATGGTGTTATTACAGATGATAATTATCCTAGCATTGAGTTTCACAAGCATCTCGGATTTGAAGAAGTAGGACATTTTACTGATATTGGATATAAATTTGGAAATTGGAAAGGAATAGTATGGCTTAGAAAGCAGATAGGGTCTCTATCTGATATGCCATAGGACATAAATGAAAAAGACATTAAGATATTTTTTTGTTTCAATTTTATCGATAATATTTACACTTATTGCTGTGTGCATTATTTACATCATGGCAGAGACACATAATCACTCAGCAAATAATAATAACGGGAATACTGAAACCTACACCAGCCAGGAGGTTGCGGAGCTGGTAGATGAGGCGCAAATAGAGGGTAGGGCCTCCATTTTAAATCAGATTAAGGAATCCCTTGAAAGTGGTAATACCGTTATTTCAGTACTGAAATCATTATATCCTGAATACATTGTTGTGGCTGCAAACTCAAAGTATAATTTTGTTGCTATAAATAATGATTTGCCTATGAACAGCTTCAATATAGACAACCTTCAGGAAAATGAAAAAGGGCAATATTCCTATATAGTGGATGGACAAACTACATCAAGGTTTGGTATAGATGTATCGTCCCATCAGGGCGACATAGACTGGGCGGCAGTGGCTGCTGATGGTGTTGAGTTTGCATTTATCAGAGCCGTGTATAGAGGCTATGGCACTGGCAAGCTCATGATAGATGAAAAATGTCTTGAAAATATTCAGGGGGCGCAGGCTGCAGGAATTGATGTGGGTGTGTATGTGTTTTCACAGGCTATTAATCAGGCAGAGGTGCTTGAGGAAGCCTCCACAGTAATTGGCATGCTACAAGGATATACATTGCAGCTTCCAATTGTTTTTGATGTTGAGAAGGTTTCGGATAGCTCCGCTAGAACTAATAATCTGACAGTAGAAGATAGAACAAATCTTACAATAACATTCCTAGAAGCAATTAAAAATGCTGGATATCAACCTATGTTTTATCATAATACTGAAATGGGGGCAATGCTTCTTGATTTAACCCAGCTTACAGAGTATCCAAAATGGTTTGCAGGTTACAATAAAGAATTCTATTGGCCATATGAATATTCATTGTGGCAGTATTCTGAAACAGGTAGCATTAGTGGAATTAATGGAAATGTAGATTTAGATATTTGGCTAGCCCAATAGTAGGCTAGCCAATTTTGTATTATCCTCAGGATTCATAAAGCAAAATCTGATATAGTTTTCTCCCAGATATGGGAATGTAGAACAATCTCTAATCATTAGTCCCTGGCGGATGCACTTATCAAATAGCATACCGCTAGTGATATTATCATCCAGGATTTTTAATAGCATAAAGTTGCCTTCTGGCTTGTAAGGTTTGAAACGGGTGCTTTCTTCAAACAGCTTGAAAAGTCTATCACGCTCTGATTTGATTAAAGCCCTGGTGGTTTTAATGTACTGTTCATCTTGAAACATTAACGTTCCTGCAACAACTGCTATGGAATTGATAGTCCATGGATCCTTGCGGCGGTTGATAGATTGAAGTAAGTCTGCATTAGAGCAGATTGCGTAGCCTAGGCGAAGTCCCGGTGCAGCAAAAAACTTGGAGGTGCCACGAAGGATTGCAATGTTTGTATAGGTTCTAGTGAGACTGACTGAGGAGATTTTATCGACGTTTTCAGCAAACTCCACATAGGTTTCATCTACCATAACAAAGATATCACACTCCTTGCAGGCGTCCAAAATTCGGCGCATAGAATGTGTGTCTATTGCAGTGCCTGTAGGGTTATTGGGATTACATATTATAAGCATATCAATGTCTTCTGATAGCTTGCTTATAAAATGATTGCAGTCAAGTACAAAATCATTTTCTTCTCTAAGAGGATAGTAAATAGTCTTGCCTCCACCCAGTGCAATTTCACGCTCATACTCAGAATAGGTAGGTCCAAGAATCATTGCCTTTTTTGGCTGTTCAATTTGTACAAAAAGAGATATCAGCTCAGTGGAACCGTTGCCTACTATGATATTTTCAACTTCAATTGAGCAGTAATTGGCAATACACTGTCTAAGCTTAACATAGTCTCTGTCAGGATAGGTGGTGATGCAATCAATTTGTTCTGTAATACCAGCTTTTAGCATTGGAGAAATGCCCAGTGGATTGACATTGGCAGAGAAACTGATTATATCTTCTTTTTTAATACCATAAATTTTTTCTATTTTCTCTAAATCACTTCCGTGAAAATGGTCTTTATGTTTTATCATATTCGTCACCTCGCTTCTAACATAGTATCACCTTGTAAAATAATTATCTACAATTTTGTTCGTTATTGATTTGAAAACACAACATGTTGTGTTATAATTTGATATGAATATGCTAGGAGTAGTGTGTTAACCGCCAAACTCCAGTAATTGTTGAGGGTATTGTTTTGAGAAAAAGAATCTATCGAATATCAGAGGATAAATTCGATGACTTAAAACCGGATATAGAGTTTGAGGCTGAGCAGATTGATGAGACCTGCTTTGTTTCTGATGAGTTTTCTGGAAGTATTTATTTTAAAAGTACTAATGGAGTTAAGATACGTGGCGTAGTTTATTGTGATAGTCCATATGTCCAGATTGAAGAACCATGGTTCGACAAAGAAAATGTTCATATTGAGTACAAGGTTGCTGATTACAATTTCAAGGCTGGAGAAAAGCTTACTGGCAAGTTTACCATTATTGCTGTAGGAATAGAAAAGCAAATTGACTTCACAATCACTTATATCAAAAGACCGTTAATGTCCTCTGTAGGAGAAATCAAGACCTTGGAGGAATATTGTGAGCTTGCTCAGAATCATTTCACAGAGGCTGTATCTTTATTTTACACAGACAGATTTTCAGAGTTTATTTCCGATTTTGATAAGCGCACAAGGCTTTTATATAGAGGCTTTAAGGCAGCCCCTGTTGCATCTGTAAATGTAGATGAGTTCCTGGTTTCTACTGGATATAAGCCAAAGATGACCTTTGATTTACAGGAACGTGAGGACAAATACTTTGAAGTAAATGAAAATGTCAGGGGAGAGATAGAAATTACCCGTTCTACATGGGGCTATATCGATATAAAGGTTTCTTGCGATGCGGATTTTGTTTCTGTGGAAAAGAATAGTATCACTTCTGATTTCTTTCTTGGTTCAATTTTCAATATGAATTATTACATCCATAAGGACAAAATGCATGAGGGGCTGAATTTTGCCAAGATTACTTTTGACTATAGGGATATTCATAAGGAAATTACCATCGTTGCATCTACTGCCAGAGAGGATGCCAAGCTTGAGACCGAATCTCATAATAAAAACATGTATGTTTTAAAGGCATGTAGATTATACGAGGATTTCAGACTGAGGCGAATTACCACTAGCCAATGGTGTCATGAAACATTGGAAATTCTTGCTGAAATAGCAAAGAACGAAGAACTGGATAATTTTAACCTGTTGACCAAGGCACTTTTGCATGTGACTAATAATCAAAAGCAGGAAGCACTTTGGATAATACAGGATTTAAAGCGTTCAATCGAAGATAAGGGAAGCGCTGAGTGGGCCTATCTTCTTTACGTGTGCACCCTTATAGAGCGAGAAGAGGATTATGTTGATAGACTAACTGAAAATATAGAGGTTATTTTCAGGGAACATCCAAATGATGTTAGAATCTTTTGGTTTTTGTTGTTTTTAAGGAAAGAATACATTAAAAATTCTACAGCAAAGCTTAGAGATATTGCAGAATGGATTAATCGTGGTGTTGATTCCCCACTTTTATATATTGAAGCCTACTACATTTATGTACAGGATCCATATCTTATCACAGCCTTTGATGAGGTGACTATAAAGGTTCTTAATTGGGCTCGAAAAAAGAATGCTATTTCTCGGGATATTGCTATCCAGATGATTCATGTTTTGGATAATGAGAGAGTTTTCAATTCGAAGGTTATGCCTATTCTTGAAAGCTGCTACGAGATTTATCCTGATTTGCAGCTATTGCTTTCAATTGTGTCATATTTACTTAGAGCCAATTTTGTTGAACCTAAGTATTTTAAATGGTACAAGCTGGCAATAGAGGCTAATTTACATGTGTCTGGCATTTTTGAGGCTTACATGGATGCAATGCCTTCATATTCTGTAGATAAATTTCCGCAGATTTTGACTATGTTTTTCAAATACAATAATGATCTTTCATACGAAAAGAAAGCCTTATTGTATGCAAATATTATCCTTCATCGCAGTGATGATTTGGATACTTATGAACACTATGAGCAGGCAATTGAAGCCTTTGCCTTAGAGCAGCTAAAGCTTGGAAGGCTGGATGATAATTTGGCTGTTTGTTATCAACGTTTGATGGAGTTAGGGATTTTTGATTCTGAAGTGGCTAGACTTATGTCTGAGCTTGCCTTTAAAAAGAAGCTTGCAGTTATTAATTCAAATGTGCGCCGTATCTTTTTATATCAGGAGGAGTTCAAGGCCCCAACCATTTCAAATGTTATCGACCATAGAGCCTACATAAACTACATTGGCAGTAAAGGGGTTATTTTCCTTGAGGATGAGGATGGTTATCTATTTGTTGATGATGAAGCCTTTCTAACAGAGGATGTTATTAACGCTACAGAGTATTATAACACCCTTAAAGAGCTTACCACCGCAAGCTTACCTTATGTACTTACAGATTTTGAAAGAGCCGTAGAAGATGATAATCCTGAGCAGCAACCAGCTGTGGAGGATGTTAAGCTTGTCCTTGAGTCAAATTTGATTTCCCTTGATTATGTTCGAAGAATTTATCCAAAGCTGATTCAAGTACTTAGAGATAATGATGAAGATGGAATGATTATTCACCATTTCATGGAAGAAGCCGATTTAAAGTCTTTAAGTGAAGATGTTATTGGTCTTGTACTTGAGGTGTTTATTTCAAATGGCAAATATGATGAAGCATATTATATGCTTAAAAATACCAATGCTTCTAAGCTCAAGCCTGAGATTCTTGGAAAGCTTTGTAAATATTTAGTGTCAAAAGCGCCAGAGCAGGTTGATGATTTCTTGATTCTTTTATCAGCATCTCTTGTTTCTAAGGGCATTTATTTAGGGGAAATTGTCAGGTATCTTGTTAGATTTTTTGTTGGACCCACAGATACAATGCTTCTCATATACAAGGATGCCTACGAGAGAGGGGATGATGTAGTTGAATTTGCAGAACGAATCCTCACACAGGTTTTATACAGAGATTTTCTCTGTGACAATATAATGGATGTCTTTGACACATACGCCAGCAGACGCAATAACAAAATGATTGTTGAAGCATTTCTTACTTTCCAGGCCCATGAGTATTTATCAGAACAAAAGCAGGTGCCAGAGGAGATTTTCGCTCATATCTATCATAGATATCAAAAGGGATTATCTGTTAACGAGAGTATGCGCATAGCTCTTTTAAAATATTTGTGTATGCAAAAGAATTTAGAAGAAGATGAGCTTGATATGCTTGATGCACTTTTGGCAGATGCAATACTTAGAAATCAATATTTTGGCTTTTTTGTAAATTGTAATGAAAAGCTTCGCATTAAATATCATCTATATGACAAGCATTTTGTAGAAATTACTACTGCAAAAAGGAAGTCGGTTGTCATTACCTATTCTATAAATGGACAGCCTCCTGTCCAGGAGGATATGATAGAAATGTATGATGGCCTTTATGTAAAGCAGTTTATTCTTTTCTATGGAGATGAATTACGATATGAAATATATTGTGATGAATTGTCCAATGAGCCACTAAAGTCGCAAACCATTGTAATGAGCGATGAGCCTGATATAAAAAATGGTCGATTTGCATTGATGAATAGTATCAGCAGATATCAAATGTATGGCGAAAATGGAGAGCTTGCTACAGCCCTTAAAAATTATCAAGGGTTAGATACAGTTACAAGGGATTTATTTAATATTATTTAAAGGACTAAAAAATGAGTAATTCTGAGGGAGCTTACCTTGGCATAGACATAAGCTCAAGGAGTACAGTACTTAGTATTTACAAATCGAATATGGAAGAACCGGCTACAGTCAGTACAGTTCTTGGTGAGGAAAATTATTCTATACCAACTGTGCTTGCTAAAAGGCTAGGTATGGGGCAGTGGTTTTTTGGAGATGAGGCTGTTTTAAAAAGCAGAGTAAAAGAGGCGGTCCTTGTAGAGGATTTATATAATCTTGCACTGGCAAATGAAAATGTTTTTCTAGATGGTGAGGATTACACTGCAAGGGATTTAATGGTTATCTTTTTTAATAAACTGTTTTCTATACCAGGTCCGATGGCTGCTATGGGAGAGATTGAAAAGCTGGTAATCTGCGTTCCACAAATCAGTATTCAAGTTATGGAACTAATGAATTTTGTGGTGGCGAAGCTAAAGATTGATTCCAAGAAACTTATGATAATAGATAGGAATGAATGTTTTTATTATTATGCTTTGTCGGGAAAGCCAGAGCTGTTTTTGTACAATGTTGCATTGTTTGACTATAGCGGTACCAATATGATTTCCTGCGTTATGAATAGGAATCAGGCCACCAGACCACAGCTGATTACTCTTGATGTTGTCAATCATGGTGATATTACAGAAAACAAGGATGAGCTTTTTGATGAGATCATCGCTGACACCTTTGGAAGTAAGTTATTTTCTTCTGTATACCTTGTGGGAGATGGCTTCGATGGTGATTGGATGAAGGAAAGCCTATCGAGACTTTGTAAGGGGCGTAAGGTTTTTCTTGGAAAAAATCTTTATTCTAAAGGAGCTTGCTACGGCGGTTATATAAAAGATGGTAAAAGAGATTGGCCTTTTATTTTTATTGGTGATAATGATTTAAAGCTCAATCTTTCTATAAAGATTTTAGACAAGAATGTAATGAAATTTTTCACACTGATAGATGCAGGTGAAAGTTGGTATGACGCCAAGGGTGAGTGTGAGGTTATTTTAGATGGCGAACCTGAATTTGAAGTATATATTCAGCGTCCTGAATCTCGTGAGGCTCATACGGAGGTCTTAGAATTAACAGATTTACCTAAGAGAGAAAATCGGACTACAAGGCTTCGTATTGAAGCAAGACCGATTTCAGATGTTGATGTATCTATCGTAATTACGGATTTAGGTTTTGGTGAAATATCGCCTTCCTCAGGGAAAAGCTGGGAGCATACTATTTCACTGAAAGGGGTTTAATGAGTACTTTAATTTATTGTGCTAATTCAATAGCTGCTACTCCTTATTATATTGAGGAGGCATCTTTAAATGTATATTCCTTGGAAGAGCTTAGCTATTTTATGCTAAATAATATTTACCTATTATCCACAAGGCTTATGAATGCGGAATTGTGTAATTGGATTGGTAGAGAGCTAAAGCAGCCAAAGCTTGCAAGCGAATTATTGTCTATGGTGCAAAACAATTCGCCATTACACATTTTTGTGGGACATATTTTAAATGCAAATGGTTATGCATCAAACAAAGAGATAAAGGATGCTCTGGCTATCATTTCAACCTTTGAAAACAAATCAGAGGCAGAAAGAAAAAAGCTTAGAGCAGATAGACTTATGGCTGGAGGCAAGCTTGTAGATGCCATGTATGAGTACGAGACCTTGCTTTCAGACGAAGTTGCTAAGACCATGTCTAGAATTACAGAAGGTGATGTGTATCATAATCTTGGTTGTGCCTTTGCAAAGCTTTTCTTTTTTGAAGAAGCCTGTAGATGCTTTGATGAGGGGTATAAGCGCAATCAGAAAAAGCAAACACTTTATCAGCTTTTATATTCAGCTAGATGTGCAAAGAATAAGCAGATGTTTGACGAGTATGTTTCCAAATATCAGGTTTCTAGGGCAGATGTGGAGGAAGTACTGCAGATTGTTTCGAGAGCCACTGTAAAAGAAGATATTGTAGGCTTCGACAGCTCTGTAAATGATTTATTGTACGGCAATTCAAGTGAAGAAGCTAAGGCTACAATCGAAAATGTTATAGCTAATTGGAAAAAAGAGTATATTAGGATTTGTAGAATTTAACTTTTGTGGGGAGAAATATATGGGATTATTTACTAGTAGACAAAAGAAAAAAGAGCTTCGTGCAGCTAAAATTGATGATGCTTTCAATAGAGTCTATACCCAGATAGAAGGTATCGATAACTGGAATGACCCAAAGAAGCTTGAACATTATATACTAGACTCCTGTGAGCAAATCATTGCTTCAACTAAAGCCATGGAGCGCCAAAAAATGGAATATCGTATTGTTACGCGATATCTTAATGATATTAAAACAATTGAGAATCTCCCTAAAGACAAGGCAAAGGATTTGCGTACTACAGCCGCAAGAATCTGTGAGCTGGAGCAGAATCTTATCAATGCAAGAGCAATTCAGAGAAATATAACAGAGGAACAGTTTGAGGTAATATCTGATGATGAGCAGGATATGCCTGAAATTATTAATCGATTTTCTTCCGATGAAATATATCAAGCAAAGCTTAAACGAAATCTTGGTTACCTGGAAGGAGAAAAAAGCAGGTGGGAGATTGAAAGGGAAGAACTAAAGGAGCAGGTGAAACTCTTTAGAAGAATGGCGATAGTTATCATGGTTTCTTTTATGACTCTATTGATATTACTATTTACAATGTATAACGCCTCCAAGACAGATATTTCTGGCTGGGTACTTGCAGTTTTATTTATCTGTGCGGTTAGTGGTTTTATTGTATTTCTTAGACAAAATAAAATTGCCAAGGATAATAAGGTTGCTATTGTACATTTGAATCAGGCTATAAGCATGTTAAATGTAGAACGAATGAAATACGTTAATGTTAGAAATAGCGTAGAGTATTCAAAGGACAAGTACCATGTTCGTTCCGCTGCAGAATTGCAATATGTTTGGGAACAATATCAGGATAAGGTGAGAGACCAACAACGATATATAGAAAACAACGAGGATTTGGAATTCTACAGCAGCAAGCTGGAAAGATTACTTGGAAGTTTAGGGTTGGCTGACGACAAAATCTGGCTCAATCAGGTTAATGCATTAATAGATAGACAGGATATGGCTGATTGCAGACATAGACTTGTAATGCGTAGGAAAAAGATTAGAGATAGACTTGAGGATCATAGAAAGCTTGTTCAGGAAGAGCGGGATGAAATAGATAGGCTCATGGCGAACCATGAGCACTACCTGCCTGAAATTCAGGAAATTATTAAGTCTGTTGATAAGCTTTGTGGTACCAGCTCAAGCATAAAAAAGGATGCTTAATTACTTTAGGATAAAGTCCATATAAACTGGATTATGGTCAGAATACTTAAACTGAGTATCACATACATTTGAATATTTAACTTCTACATTGTTAGATACAATAAAGCCGTCAATGGTGAGTACAAAGGAATCCTCTGAATAAGGCGAATCTGCATTTCTACAGGAGGCAACAGGAGCAGCTTCATCAATAGGTCCTACAAGTGTAAAGGAATCGTCTAATAATTCATCAGGAAATGGCTGTGCCCAGTTTTCGCTGCTAGTAGTTCCAAAATATACTGAAGAATCAACTAGCATGTCTTTGTTCATATCACCACCAGCTACAATATAGTTGCCTGCATTTAGTTCCTGAAGCATATCTTCATTTAGCATGACGACTTGATTTTCTGCTGTAGATGGGTCAGTTGTATAAGCTGATAAATGGACATTGTAAAGTACCAGCTTCTTACCATTATCTACGTCTATATAGCTTTTGGAGTAGCATCGATCAAGGTCAATAAGCTTTGATAGGCCTTCCTCAATTGGCAGGGAACGGCGTATGGCACTTTGGATTTTTGTGGATGTCATTGTGAGAAGACCAGCCTTTGATTTTCCATGTGGTTGTGTTAATGGATACATTAAAAATGGGCTGTCATAATTTTGTGCAAAAACATAATTTAGATTATTGTTTTCGTCTAATATAGAGTATATTAAGTCTTTCTCATTTACGTGATAGCTACGAGTTGAGTCTATATCAACTTCTTGAAATAAATAGAAATCTGGTGCGAGACTTTTTACACTTTCGGCTGAACCTTGGATATTTTCATTTACAGCAGCTTCAGAAAAAGCCCAGGATTCGGTGCCACCATCCATAAAGAATGAATAATCATCAGAGTAGGCTCCAAATCCTACATTGGAAGATGTAATACGATAGGTTTCACCAGTGGTAACCGCTTCCTTAGTTGTATTTTGGCTACCTTCTATTTCCAACGAAAGATTGTCTTCAAGACGATAATAGGAAATAAGAACATATGCCATATATGCAACAAAAATAATAACAAGTGAAATTATGACAACCAAAATTGGCTTAATGATTTTTTTAATCATAATTAGTTTTATCCTTTCAATAAATTGCTAATATAAATATAGCATGATTTTAGGATTGGATAAAGTTGTCATTTTTAATATAAAAATAGTTAGGAGAAGAATATGATTTACAAATTCAAACAATCGGCAGAATTAAGACTTAACACATCATATGTGATTATACAAGGACTATACTGGATGCTGGTATGCTGTACTATTAGTCTGGGGTCAGCCTATTTGACAAATAGAGGTTATTCAACTGTAGGTATAGGAGCTTTATTTGCGGTGGCTTATTTACTTGCAGCAGTGCTTCAACAGACGATTTCAGTGGCTACAGATAATTCCACAAATTTTAATGTGGTGGATGTATTATTTGTTCTTGGTGCCATAATGGTTGTGGATTTGATAGCTTCAATAGGAACCAGCACAAAGGGGTTTGCAACGGGCTTTACATTTTTAATTGGGGTTATGGTGGCAACAATTATGCAGCCATTTCTAAACGCCCTCAATTTTCATATAGAAAAATACGGGGTAAAAATGAATTATGGAGTTGCCAGGGCTGGAGGTTCATTCTTTTTCTTTTTGATGAGTCTAATAGCAGGAAACCTTATGAAGGCAATTTCTGAAAAGGCGGCACCAGTTTTAGGTTTGATTGTTTCTTTACTATTTATTGCAACAATAATTTGGATCTATTTCGAATTAAAGAAATTTGGAAAGCTTACAAAGGAATTTGACCCATTAGATACAATACAAAGCAATGACTCTTTTAGTGTTGATTCTATCAAAAGCTTTATTGAAAAATACAAAATGTTTTTCATCTTTTTAATAGGACTTGTAGGTTTTTATTTTGGACATGTATTTATAAATAATTTCCTATATCAACTTACACTAAATGTAGGTGGAGATGAAGGAGATAATGGAGGATTGCTAGCCCTTCAGGCAATAGTTGAATTGCCAGCAATGATTTTCTTTGCACAGTTAAAGGATAGATTTGGGGCAAAGTTTTTACTTGCTTTATCAGCTGTTTTTTATTTTGTAAAAATGCTTGCAACAGTACTTGCTACATCTGTTGGCATGTTGTATTTTAGTATGATTTTTCAGGCATTTGCATTTGCAGTATTTATTCCTGCTTCAGTTCATTTCGTGGATGAAATTATGCCTAAAAAGGATGCTGTCAAGGGACAGGCTTTTATTACAATAGCTATGACTGTTGGAAATTTATTATCTAGTCTTATCGGTGGCTTGCTCATTAGAGTAGTAGGAGTTTCTGCAAGCATGTGGTTTAGTACAGTTATCACTTTGTTGGGAACAGTTGTTGCTATATGGGCACTTATGAATATTAAAGAAAATAGTTAAATTATATAACGAAAAATAGCTTTTGATTTTCCTATAAAAACGTAAAAATCTATAGATTTTTATATTGTAAATTGCTAAAATAATTGTATATAAATCGTAAAAAAGGATTGATATGGCTAGATACAATATTGGTGGATACATATTCGATGATGAGAATAAAGCAAAGAAAGCCGCCAAGGAGCTTAAGGCAGTAGAATATATCCTGGGACAGATTAAGGATGCAGACGAGAAGGGGGTACTTACTGTTTATAAAAAGCTCATTAAGCAACGGCTGTTTTCCACTGAAATTGGGATGAGCTTTTTGTCTCAATTGAGACAGAATCTTATTGATTCAAATGTTTTTTCCGAGGATGAAATACCTGCGGTTTATTCTCTTGAAGAATCAATAGAGAAAAAACAATCAGAAGAAATTACAAACGCAAAAGAAAAGTCTAAATCTACTAAAGAAAAAGCCGATAAATTTGTTGGGACGGCAGATTCGGATGCCTTTGCTCAAATTAAAAAGCTTAAAAGAATCAATAGTATTTTATTAATCCTTTGTATTACACTTTTGTTAAGTGTTATAGGTATGTTTTATGTGAATTCCACAATAAACAGTCCTACAATCCTCAATTATGAGGAAAAGCTAATAGACAAGTATTCCTCTTGGGAACAGGATCTCACAGAGAGAGAAAACGCCCTTAAGGAAAAAGAACTTAGTCAACAATAAATTTCAAGGATGGGGTTGGTGTTATGTCAAAAAACAAAATTCTTGTGGCTGATGATGAAAGCCGAATGAGGAAGCTAATCAAAGATTATTTAATCAGGGAGGATTACGAGGTAATCGAAGCAGAAAACGGAGAACAGGCTCTTGATATGTTCTATATGGATAGCGAAATTTCGCTTATCATATTGGACGTTATGATGCCAAAGGTGGATGGCTTCGCTGTTCTTAAAGAAATCCGAGAGACTTCTTCAATTCCAGTTTTAATGCTTACAGCTAAAGGCGAAGAAAATGATGTGCTTAATGGCTTCGAGCTAGGAGCTGACGAATATATTAACAAGCCATTTTCGCCAAAGATTCTTATGGCAAGAGTTAATGCTGTTCTTCGTAGAAGTACAGATGATTCCATTGGTAAGAAAATTGTTGAGGCAGGTGGTATTCAGCTTGATGTTGACGCTCATGTTGCAACAAATGACGGAACACCAGTTGAGCTTTCAGTAAAAGAATTTGAATTGCTTTATTACTTCATTAACAACGAAGGAATTGCTCTCTCAAGAGAAAAAATCCTGAATC
This sequence comes from Pseudobutyrivibrio ruminis, assembly GCA_015057305.1. Lineage (GTDB taxonomy): Bacteria > Bacillota > Clostridia > Lachnospirales > Lachnospiraceae > Pseudobutyrivibrio > Pseudobutyrivibrio ruminis_F. The sequence continues at coordinate 14,191 of SVES01000002.1, forward strand.
ATGTATGGGATTACGATTACTTTGGAGATGCACGAACCATAGATACTCACGTTAAAAAGCTTCGTAGTAAGTTAGACGATAAGGGAAATTACATCAAGACTATTTGGGGCATGGGGTATAAATTTGAAGTCGACGCAAAGGTCTAATAAAATTAATCGCCAAATTGTAGGACTGATATTACTAATAATACTTGGGTCACTAGTGGTTGTTAGTATACTATCGTCCTGCTTTTTAGGCGATTATTATATTTTTGAAAAAAGAAAGGATATGAAATATATATATTCAAACCTTTCTGAAAGATGTGATTCCCATAAATTATATGGTTCAGATTATTCCGAAGAACTTGTAGCTTTATTCGATAATTATTCAGTTTCTTGTCTTATTACGGAAGCTGATGGGGAGCCTCTAGTTTCGTCTAATACCGATTCAGCGGTTCTATTACATCAACTTAATTACGCGATGTTTTCTAAAGATGAGTCAGTTAAAGTTATTAACTCCACAGAGGAGTACGAACTTTTTACTCAGAGATTTCCAGGGTCAAAGGATGATTATTTATTGCTATTAGGGCTGTTGCCAGATGGCAATGTAATTTTCATGAGAGCGAATCTAGCAGCCATGGAGCATGTTAGTTCAATCACTAATAAATTCTTTTTGCACATGGTAATATTGGCTTTGTTTGTAACAGCTTTGTTTAGCCATTTTGCTATAGACAGATTCACCAAGCCTTTATTTAATATTATTGATATAACAAAGCGTATTTCTAATTTTGACTTTGAAGCCCACTATAAGCCTCAAAAGGTCTATAATGAAATGGATGATTTAGGTGAGCATATCAATGAAATGTCCACCACATTAAAGCGTGCCATTACTCAGCTTAGGGCTGCTAATGAAAGCCTAAAGCACGACCTTGAGGTTAAAGAAGAAACTGAAAACATGCGAAAGGAATTCGTATCAAATGTTTCTCATGAGCTAAAGACACCTATCGCCTTGATTCAGGGATATGCTGAAGGCCTTCAAGAAGGAATCATGGATGATGAGAATAGTAGACAGATTTATTTGGACATCATTATTGATGAAGCAAACAAGATGAATCGACTGGTTAGAGAGATGCTTATCCTCAACCAGCTTGAAGCAGGCCAAATGAATATGGATATGGTGGATTTCAATGTTACTGATATGATTGATGGGGTGGTTGATAGCAACCAAATCAATTTTGAAGCACAAAATATTACTTATTCATTTATTAATAAAGAAGAATGTATAGTTCATGCTGATGAATTTTTAGTGGAACAGGTTATTACAAACTTTGTAAGCAACGCTATTCATTATGTTATGAACGAAAATATTATTACAGTTCGATATGATTTTGTAAAAAAAGGAAAAGTTCGAATTAGTGTATTCAATTCAGGAAATAATATTGCCAAGAAAGATATAAAGCATATTTGGGAAAAATTCTATAAGGCTGATAAGGCAAGAAGCCGTGAATATGGTGGAAGCGGTATTGGTTTATCGGTTGTTAAGGCAACTATGGACCTTATGCATGAGAAGTTTGGAGTTGAAAATTTGCCTAATGGAGTTGAATTTTGGTGCGAACTACCTTTGGCAAAAGACACAAAAATCAACAAAAATTCATAGAATTTTCTGATTTTTTCTGTTGAACAATACACATAATAATGCTAACATACCATTAATGATTGGTTTATTCTTCTAGGAGATGACATGAAAATTAAAAGATTATTCCTTTTGATTTCTATATTGTGTTTTTCTCTGACCTTTACCGCATGTGGAGAATCACTTTATACTATGAGTGATGAAGAGGAGGCCATCATAGTTGCATATGCATCTAAGGCTGTTTCAAAGTTTAATAAAAATCAAACTATTGGAATTGCAAACGCAAGAGTAAAGCCTGGAGAATTAGATGAAGACTATGAGGCTACATCGGAGGGCACAACAGAAAATCAGGAAGAGGAAGCAACTGAGCCAGAGATTGATCCTGTTACGGGAGAACCTATTATTACAGATTCTGATGAAACAGAAGGACTTGAGGAGACAGTAGAGGATGGCTCAACTGATTCTACTAGCCAGGGTCTTTCATTTACAAAGGCAATGGATATTGAAGGAGTTGAATTCACCTGTTTAGAATTCGATGTCTCCACAGAGTATAAGACAAACAATTTCGCATTAACTTCCGTTTCAGGTAAGCAATATGTGGTTTTATCAATTGAGGCAAAAAATACCACAGATAAGTCGATTGACTTTTCACAATTTTCAAAGAAAACCTATAGCCTTTCTTTGAATGGAGGAGAAAAGACAAACAATCAATATACTCCATTGTCAAACGACTTAGCAAACTACAATGGTATACTGGCAGCTGGTGATACAAAGTCATTTGTTTTAGTTTTTCTTTTCAGCAACTCGTCAGTAGAAAATATATCATCCCTGGAGCTTTTTGTTACCAGCGATGGCACAACAAGAGGGACAACCATATAAATCATTATTGATTTAAATGATTTAAATGAGAGGAGATTTGCATGGATACTAATATTTTATTGGAATCGGGCACAAACGAACTTGAAGTACTTGAATTCAAGGTTGGCAAAAATTTCTACGGAATTAATGTCGCCAAAATAAGGGAAATTTTGTTATATCAACCAGTAACGCCTTTACCTAATGCGCATCCTTCGATTGAGGGAATATTCATGCCAAGAGATATTATGATTTCTGTTATTTCTCTTCGCAAATGCCTGAATATTACAGATGAGCCTTCTGGTGACGGACTGTTTATTATTACAAACTTCAATAGTTTGAATACAGCCTTCCATGTTGATGAAGTGCTTGGTATTCACCGTGTATCTTGGGAAGATATTATTAAACCAGATGCAACTATCAGTTCTGATGAATCTGGTGTATCTACTGGTGTAATTAAGCTTGAAGACAGATTAGTAGTTATTCTTGATTTTGAAAAGATTGTTACAGATATTAATCCTGAGACTGGCCTTAAGGTTTCAGAAATGGATGAATACGAGTCAAAGGATAGAAGTAAATCACCTATTATGCTTTGTGAGGATTCACCACTTTTGTCAAAGCTTATTGTAGAATGTTTAAAGAAGGCTGGTTACACAAACCTCAATGTCAATATGAACGGACAAGAGGGTTGGGATAAGCTTGTGGAGATGCACAAGGCTGGTACAGTTTTAGACGATGTTCATCTTATCATTACTGATATTGAGATGCCTCTTATGGATGGACACAGATTATGTAAGCTTGTTAAAGAGAATGATACTTTAAAGAACATACCTGTTATTATTTTCTCTTCTCTTATTAATGATGAAATTAGAAGAAAAGGTGAGAGTCTCGGCGCTGATGCTCAGCTTACAAAGCCTGAAATTGGAAAGCTTATTTCAGTTGTAGATGAGTTGGTTGCTAAATACGAGGAAGCACGCAAAGGAAAATAAACCTTTAAAAGATGGGGTATGCAATGCATGCCCCTTTATTTGATTAAACGGGGGATATGTAGATGTCTCAGTCAGAAGACTACTTGGATGGACTATTAAACTCAATAAATAAGGCTAAGACTGATGCTAAACAGGTTCAGGAAAATGCTGAAAAGAAACAGCAGCAGGTTGTAGAAAGCCGCAAGGCAGTAGCACCTGAAGAAGATTTTTTTACAGCAACTGGAATTAATGTTGAAGATATTCAGACGAAGACCTCACATCCATACCTCAGGAAGGTTCTTTCTGAGGAGGATTTTTTGCGTCAATTTGAGGAGGAACTTGAGTCTGAAGATGTAGATCTATTTATCAGTAATTTTGAGCAGAAAATCGACGAAGAGGAGCAGCATTTTCAGGAAACTGGCGAATTACCAGAGTCAGCTAATGTTGTTGATTCACTTTTAGATAACATAAAAACTGTAGTAAATGATGAGACAAATAAGCTAAATGATGATGCTGACCACGAACTTGAAAAAAAGGAACCAGATGCTGAAATAGAACAGGAAGCTGATAGTGATGTTTTAGATTTAGATAGTGATGCTTCCTCTAGTGACGATTTACTTTCAAATGTAATGAGTGAGGAAAATCCAGAGGAATCAGCTGATGTTCAATTGGATGAGGGTATCATGGATGAGGAGGCTCCTTTAAATATTCCAGAAAATGAAATTGATTTATCTACATTTTTAGAGGAAGAAGGCGCCGAGGAGGAGTCAGCTTCTGAAGATGATGATTTTGGATTTTCGTTGGATGATGCTACTGATTTATCAGCCGAGGAAGAACCTCTTGATGATTCATTAAAAGAGTTTTTGCCTGATGAAATGGATGCCCTTGATGATGCAGAATACGGTGAAGGGGAAGAACCGGATTTATCTGGTGAAGGTGAATTGGATTTAGAGGATTTGCTTGAAGGCGGAGACGAAGATTTACTTGATATTTCCTCAATCTTAAGCGGTGATGATGAAGGTGAAGATTTAAATCTTGAGATAGACGAATCTGCTGAGGCTGAGGAGCCAGAGGCAGAAGAAGGCGGCAAAAAAGGAAAAAAGAAAAAGGAAAAGAAGGCAAAGAAAGAAAAAGGCGAAAAAAAGCCAAATCCATTCCTTGAAAAGCTTCTTTTAATTATTTTTGGTGCCCCTGATGAGGATGAGTTGGCTGAAGCTGAAGAAGCAGCAAAAAAGAAGGCTGGCGGCACAGTTGAAATTCAATATGATGAGGATGGAAATCCTATAATTCCTGAAGGTGAGGAAGACCCTAAGGAAAAGAAGAAGAGAGAAAAAGAAGAAAAGAAAGCTGCAAAAGAAGCGGCAAAGAAGGAAAAGGAAGCAGCTAAAAAAGAGAAGGAGGCTGCCAAGAAAAAAGAAAAGAAAGCAAAGCCTCCAAAGCCTAAAAAACAAAAGAAACCAAAGGAGCCAGATAATTCTCCTAAAATTCCTATTTCCATTATTGCAACATTTTTGGTATTATCTATATCAATAATTGTTGTAGTAATGATTGGTATGACCTTTACAGGATTAAAGCGCCATATGGCACAGGCTAATGAGCTATTTATGGCAGGGGATTATCTTGCAGCTTATGAAAAGCTCAATGGCTTTGATCTTTCTGATGAAGACGTTGCTCTGCTTAGAAATCAGGCTAGAACGTTAGCAGATTTACAACAATGTCAACAGCAGTACGAGGCCTTTATTGCCTATGAGCAATATAACTTTGCCTTAGATTCATTGATTGTAGGTGTTGGTCGCTACGATAAATATAAGGATGATGCTGTTGAATATGGTATTTCCGAACAGTACGAAGCCTATGGAGCTACCATAATATCAGAACTTGAAAGTACATTTGGTTTGAGTGAAGAGGAAGCCTTGGCTATTTACAAGCAACCAAACAGACATTACTACACAATAGAACTTAGAAAGGTGCTGAGAAAGCTAGGGTTACCGGACACATGATAGCAATACTTGATTATGATGCAGGAAATATAAAAAGTGTAGAAAAAGCATTCAAAATCCTTGGTGAGGAGACTATCCTCACCAGGGATTTTAGTGTGATTAAGGACGCCGACAGACTGGTTTTACCAGGTGTCGGCTCTTTTGCTGCCGCAATGGATAATCTAAAAAAATATGAATGTGACAAAGCTATATATGATTTTGTTGCCAGTGGCAAACCTTTTCTTGGGATATGCTTAGGATTACAGCTTTTGTTTGATTCTTCCGAGGAATCACCAGGAGTACAGGGACTTGGTCTTTTAAAAGGAGAGATTAAAAGGATACCAGATGCTGAAGGAATAAAGGTTCCTCATATTGGATGGAATTCATTGGACTTTCCAAACAAAGGTAGATTGTTTGAGGGTATCCATGAGGGCGCCTTTGTATACTTTGTTCATTCCTATTATCTAAAGGCAAAGGAAGAAGGCATTGTTACAGCAACAACTGAATATGGCTGTCATATTCACGCTTCAGTACAAAAGGACAATATATACGCCTGCCAATTCCATCCAGAGAAATCCTCAACTGTTGGATTAAAGATACTTGAAAATTTTGCCAAATTATAAAATGTAGGAGAGCATAATGCATACAAAAAGAATAATTCCTTGCCTTGACGTAAAGGATGGCAGGGTTGTAAAAGGTGTAAATTTCGTTGATTTAAGGGATGCTGGCGATCCTGTTGAGATAGCTGCGGCATACGATAAGGCTGGGGCTGATGAAGTAGTTTTTTTGGATATTACAGCATCTTCAGATGGCCGAAATACTGTTGTAGATATGGTTCGTCGCGTTGCAGAACAGGTATTTATCCCATTCACAGTAGGAGGAGGAATCCGTACTGTTGATGACTTTAAAGCTTTACTCCGTGAGGGAGCGGATAAAATCTCTGTTAATTCTGCTGCAATCGATAATCCAAGATTAATTGCAGATGCAGCTGACAAATTTGGAAGTCAATGCGTAGTTGTTGCAATTGATGCAAAAAAACGTTCAGACTCCAGTGGATTTAATATATATAAGCATGGTGGACGGCTTGATTGTGGTATTGATGCTGTTGAGTGGGCTATTCAAGCAGAAAAGCTTGGGGCAGGAGAAATACTTCTCACCTCAATGGATTGTGATGGCACAAAGGCAGGCTTTGATATAGAGCTTACAAAAGCTGTTTCTGATGCTGTAAATATTCCTGTTATTGCCTCCGGTGGAGCGGGAACAATGGAACATTTTAAGGCTGCATTAACTTTAGGCGGAGCTGATGCTGCTCTTGCTGCCTCATTGTTCCATTATAAAGAGCTTGAAATTTATGACTTAAAAAAGTACCTCCAAAATGAGGGGATACCAGTGCGGTTATAAATAGTAACTATAAATATTAATTAGTGGGGATATTGTTAACAAAAATAACACATATCCCTGTTATTATGTTAGTAAGTAAAAGTGTAAATGCTTTGAGACAAAACAAATGAACAAGGATGTTCGAGATATTTCAAAGGAGTGATGTTTATGTCTTTAACTATTAATTCATTTGGAAACAATTCAATATACTCACTGTTTGGTGGAAACAGTTCATCAGGTGTGAGTTCTATGTTTGGAGGACTTGAAGGTTCTCTTAGCAACTTGTCCCAGATTAAATCAGGTTCATATGGAAAGCTTGTGAAAGCATACTATTCAAAGTATGATTCAGATGGGAATTTAAAGTCTGATTCTAGCACAAAATCTAAGGTGGCAGATTCTACTTTATCTGAAATTAGAAATGATTCATCTGATTTAAGCAAAGCTACCGATAAGCTTTTGGCTAAGGGAAAAAATTCTATTTGGGACGAGGTAGAAACCACTGACGAGGATGGCAATACTACAAAAGGCTACGATAAGGATAAGATTTATAGTGCTATAAAAGACTTTGCTGATTCATATAATGAGCTTGTAGATAGTGGTCAAAAGGCAAATAGTACAGGAATTCTATCCCAGGTTGCATCTATGGTTACAACATCTGCAAAAACGGCACAGACTTTGGCTAAGGCAGGAATTTCTATAGATAGTAACAACCATCTTAATGTTGATGAAGATTTTCTTAAGAACAAAGCCAACATGACTTATGTAAAGGATTTATTTAATGGAACTGGAAGCTATGCTTATCAGGTAGCAACCAAATCATCAATGGCTAACTCCTATGCAAGCAATGAGCTTGCCAAAGCAACAGGTCGTAAATCTTATACAAACACTGGTGATTACTCATTATCTGCTGATGATATGCTGAGTAAATTCAATACCACCACCTAATCTAATTTTTATGCTAGACATAACCCATGGGTTCAGTTATAATTTGTGGCGTAATTGCAAATTAAAGGAGGAACCCATGGTAGTAAAATCTTTAGCAAAAGAATTATCTGAAACCACGTATCCAGGCAGAGGCATTGTCATTGGCCGTTCAGAAGACGGAACCAAGGCTGTCTCTGCTTATTTTATTATGGGACGTTCAGAAAATTCCAGAAACAGAGTATTTGTAGAGGATGGAGAAGGAATTCGTACACAAGCTTTTGATCCTTCAAAGCTTACAGATCCTTCACTTATTATCTACGCACCGGTTAGAGTACTTGGCAACGATACAATTGTTACAAACGGTGACCAGACCGATACGATTTATGAGTTCATGCAAAAGGGAGAGTCATTTGAGCAGTCTCTTCGACGCCGTGAATTTGAGCCAGACGGCCCTAATTTCACACCTCGTATTTCAGGACTTCTTCACGTTGAAAATGGAGAATTTTCTTATTTGATGTCCATTCTTAAATCTAACATGGGTGATAGTGATTCATGTAATAGATACACATTTGATTATTCTAATCCTAAGGCTGGGTCAGGCCGATTTATTCACACTTATATGAACGATGGCAATCCACTTCCATCTTACGAAGGAGAGCCAACACCAATTGAAATCAAAGGAAATATCGACGAGTTTACAGATATGATTTGGAAAAACCTTAACGAAGACAATAAGGTTTCACTTTTCGTTCGCTACATCGACATTGCAACAGGCACCACAGAAACTCGTATCGTAAACAAGAACGTAAGGGGATAAGTAATAATTTAGCAATAAATTCACATAGAGTGAAAATAGCTGGTAGGCAACAAGCTATTATATTTCTAAAGCGAAGCTTTTTATGCGTAGCGTAGAAATAATAATGCTTGTAGCCGTAACCAGCGAGAAATATAGTTGAAAACAGTCGGACTTAGGAGAGAAAAAATGAAAGAATTAGAATTAAAGTATGGATGTAACCCTAATCAGAAGCCTTCAAGAATTTACATGGAAGAAGGCGAGCTTCCTATCGAGGTTTTAAGTGGAAAACCAGGTTACATTAATTTCTTGGATGCATTTAATGGTTGGCAGCTTGTTTCAGAATTAAAGAAGGCTACAGGATTGTCAGCAGCTACTTCCTTCAAGCATGTTTCACCAGCAGGTGCTGCCGTGGGATTACCTCTTTCAGACGTAGAGCGTAAGATTTACTGGTGTGATGATTTGGACATGGAGTTTACTCCTCTTGCTAATGCTTATGCAAGAGCTAGAGGCGCAGATAGAATGTCATCATTTGGAGATTTTATTTCTCTTTCAGATGTGTGTGATGTGGCTACAGCAAAGCTTATTAAAAGAGAAGTTTCAGATGGTGTTATTGCTCCAGGCTATGAGCCAGAGGCACTTGAAATACTTAAGGCAAAGAAGAACGGAAATTATGCAGTAATCAAGATTGATCCAAATTATGTTCCCAAGCAGCTTGAGCGCAAGGAAGTATTTGGAATCACCTTTGAACAGGGTAGAAATGAGCTTGTTATTGATGATGATTTCTTTTCTAACATTGTTACAGATAACAAAGCTCTTACAGAGCAGGCAAAGATTGATTTGGCTATAGCTATGATTACACTTAAGTATACACAATCAAATTCAGTTTGCTATGTAAAGGATGGTCAAGCAATTGGTATCGGTGCTGGTCAGCAGTCACGTATTCACTGTACACGCCTTGCTGGTCAAAAGGCTGATAACTGGTGGCTTCGTCAGGCTCCAAAGGTTTTAAATCTTGATTTTGTTGATGGAATTAAAAGAGCTGACAGAGATAATGCAATAGACCTTTACATTGGTGAAGAATTTGAGGATGTTATTGGGGATGATGTATGGCAAAAGACCTTTAAGACGCGTCCTTCTGAGTTTACAAAGGCTGAAAAGCGTGCATGGCTTGATAAAATGACAGACGTTGTACTTGGCTCAGATGCATTTTTCCCATTTGGGGACAACATTGAGCGTGCCCATAAGTCTGGCGTTAAATATGTTGCACAGCCAGGTGGTTCAGTTCGTGATGATAATGTAATAGAGACATGTAACAAATATGATATGGTAATGTCATTTACAGGTCTTCGCCTTTTCCACCATTAACTATTTAGAATTAAATTCTGTTTTTATATTCGAGAGGAGTACAGCCGTACTCCTCTTTAAAATATTTAATGAAAGCACTAGTGCTAGGAAAAGCCAATAAATCTGATAGGGCTGAGATTGAAAAATCAGATAGCTCTAAGGCACTTTTTGCATAGCTTAGTTTTTCTTTTCTTATATAGGTAGTCGGTCTTATACCCATTTCATCATGAAAAATTTTTGATATATAGCCAGTACTTTTTCCTGTGATTTTTGCTAAATCGGAAAGGGTGATTTTGTCATGAAGATGTCTGGAAATGTATTCTAGACACTTGCGTAAATGCAATCCGTATTTACGATATTTTGAATCTCGAACCTGTGCAGTAAAGTCATAAAGAGCGCAATCCTGTAGCTGATTAATTTTAGATATATCTGTTATAGGCAGACAGTATTTTATATAGTTATCGCTAAGGGCATATGCTACATGCTCTGTAAGCCCACCTGCTATGGCAGCTCTTGTATATAATGTGATACCACAGATGAACATACTACGGGCCTGGAGCAAAGGATTCTCAGACAGTTCACCTACATCAGAAAATAAACCAGGATTGTAATGGTTTGATGAAACGTAATAGGTATTTATAAGTGAAGAAATTTTTTCCACATTTCCGGTGGTAATATAGTATTCAATAGTTTTTTCGCTGATTCTTTTATATGAGATAGGAGTACCTTCCCCCTCAGTTTCCATAAATAACTGATGATTGAATGCTTTAATTATGTTGTCGTGTAATTCAGCAACAGCTTTGCCTGGCTGAAAAGTGGTGGTTGTTTTTATGTTTTCAGAGTTTAATAAATCATAAAGAGCCTTTGCGGTAACCAGTGTTTGAGACATAATTGCCCTCCTAAATTTGATATACGAAATCATATAATTATATTCGAAATGATATATTATATAATATTATAAGTGATATCTTTTATTTAACAATAAAAATATTTCAAGCAAGGAGAAGAGCAATGGAGAAATACGAACAGGAACATTTAGAATTTGTTGAAAGCACTGCATCAGAGTGCACATTATTTTTAAAGAAAAACGACGCTTTTCCTTTGGAAAAGCCTTGCAAAATAGCTGCAATTGGAAATGGCGTCAGACACACAATCAAAGGTGGCACAGGCTCTGGGGAAGTTAACAGCAGATTTTGGGTTACTATTGAAGAAGGACTTGAGAAGGCTGGATTTACAATTACAACAAAAAACTGGTTGGATGAATTTGATAAGGTTTTAGAAGGAAACCATGTTAAATTTATTGAAAAAATCAAAGCAGAGGCAGCTGCGGCAGGAGTTCCTCCAATGATGTACGGTATGGGTGCAGTAGAACCAGAGCCAGAACACAGCATTTCAAATGAAGTCGAGGGCGATGTGGCTATTTATGTGCTTGCAAGAAATTCAGGCGAGGGTAACGATAGAAAGGTAGAAAAAGGTGATGTACTTTTAACTGATTCAGAGATTAGAGACATTCTTGCTCTAAATGCCAAGTTTGAAAAGTTCTTACTGGTTTTAAATGTTGGCGGACCTGTCGATTTATCTATGGTATCAGAGGTAGAAAACATTCTTCTTTTATCTCAGCTTGGAGTTGTAACCGGAACCGTACTTGCAGATATTATTTTAGGCAAAACAAATCCATCAGGAAAGCTTACTACTACCTGGGCAAAGGCAAGCGATTACAGCAAAATCGGTGATTTTGGTGATAAGGATGATGTAAACTACAAGGAAGGTATTTATGTAGGCTACAGATATTTTGATTCTATTTCAGCTAATAAGCCAATGTTTGCATTTGGATATGGAAAGGGCTACAGTACCTTTACTATCGAAAACGAATCTATTACAAACAAGGGACAGGAGATTACTGTTAACACAAAGGTTACAAATACCAGCAATTTCCCAGGAAAAGAGGTTGTTCAGATTTATGTTTCATGTCCAGCTGGCAAGCTTGATAAGGCAAGCAAGGATTTAGCTGCTTTTGTAAAGACAAAAGAATTGTCTCCAAATGAAAGTCAGGTAGTAACTGCTACTTTTAAGCTTTCTGATTTAGCCTCATATGATGAGGAGGACAGTGCATATATTCTTGATAAGGGAAATTATGTAGTTTTAGTTGGCAATAGTAGTGATAATGTTACAGCGGCTGGTTGTATTACCCTAGATGAATTTGTTCAGGTGAAGAAGACAAGAAACTGTCTTGGAAATCCTGGCTTTAAGGATTACAAAGCAGATAAAAAGGAAGAGACAGGCGATTATAAAACAGTTATTACACTTACTGCAGCGGATTTTGAAACTGAAACTGTAAAATATGATGTTGATTATCCAATAGATGATTTTATTGCAAAGCTTTCTGATGAAGAACTTACATATATTAATACAGGTGCATTTACTCCTGACAATGATGGCTTATCTATTATTGGAAATGCAGGCTTCGCCGTTGCCGGTGCTGCTGGAGAAACAACTACAAAGGTAGCAGGTGTCAAGAGTATGGTAATGGCTGACGGACCTGCTGGACTTAGACTTTCTCAGAAATTCTATAGAGATGAAAATGGAACAGCACATGGTATTGGTGGCGGATTGCCACAAAGCATGTTGGATTTAATGAGCGAAGAAGAAAGACAGGCTCTTGCTAAGGCTGTTGCTTCTGCACCAGATAATGAGAATATTGAATATCAGTATGCTACAGCAATTCCTATTGGCACAGCAATTGCTCAGAGCTTTAACTATGATCTAGCAAGAAGCTATGGAGATATAGTTGGTGATGAAATGGAGAGATTCCATGTACAATTATGGCTTGCACCAGCACTTAACATTCACAGAAGCATCTTGTGTGGACGTAATTTTGAGTACTATTCAGAGGATCCATTAGTTTCAGGAATGTTTGCGGCAGCAATTACAGAGGGGGTTCAAAAGCATAAGGGCTGTGGCACTACTATAAAGCATTATGCTGCTAATAACGCCGAGACAAATAGATACAATAACAATTCACACGTTTCAGAGCGTGCTATGCGAGAGATTTATTTAAAGGGCTTTGGAATTTGCGTTAGAAATAGTCAGCCAAAGGCTGTTATGACCTCATATAATCTTTTGAATGGCATTCATACATCTGAACATAGAGGTTTAATTGAGGACATTCTAAGATGTGAATACGGCTTTAAGGGTATTGTAATGACAGACTGGGTTATTGCAATGTTCTCAGCTCCAGATGTTAAGTATAGAGGCGCTCTTGCTTCAGAGGTAGTAAAAGCTGGTGGAGATTTGTTTATGCCAGGCTGCGAGGCTGACTATGATGGAATTATGGCAGGGTTAAAGGATGGCTCAATTTCAAGAACACAGATTCAGCAAAATGCTACAAGAGTCTACAGAATGGCTAATGAATTGCAGAATTAGTTAAAAAAGCTTGAAAAATCAAATAATTCTGATATAATTAATTTTGTTATTGATGAGAGCGACTTAAGAGAGAGCAATATTTGCTCTCTCTTTGTTTATGCTTTTTAACGTTAAAACTGAATAAGGAGGACATTTATGTCAAAACACACCGATTACGAAAAACGTACGGAAGAATTGATTACTCCTATTCTTGATGAGATGGGCTTTGAGCTATATGATGTAGAATACGTCAAGGAAGGCGCAGATTATTATCTTAGGGCCTACATCGACAAGGAAGGTGGAATCACAATTGATGATTGCGTTGAAGTCAGTCGTCGCATGAACGATTTGCTTGATGCAGAGCCTCAGATTGGTGGTGACGATGGTTACATATTCGAAGTTAGTTCACCTGGTCTTGGCAGAGTTCTAAAAAAAGATAAGCATTTAGAAAAAGCCATTGGAGAAGATGTTGATATCAAGACATACAAGCCTGTTAATGGAGCTAAAGAATTTACAGGTACTCTAAAGGCCTTTGATAAGGATACAATTACCATTGAATTTGAAGATGGTACAGAAATATTTTCTAGAGCAGATGTTGCTCAGGTTAGATTAACAATAGATTTTTAATATTAGGAGGACATAATGGCAGCTAATACAAATGATTTTTGGGATGCTCTTACAGACCTTGCAAAAGAGAAAAATATCAGCATGGATGTGTTGATTGAAACAATTGAGAATTCACTTCTCATTGCATGTAAGAACAATTATGGAAAGGCAGACAATGCTACTGTAGAAATTGATAAGGCTACAGGTGAGTATCATGTTTTTCTTGCTAAGACAGTAGTTGATGAGGTGTTTGATCCAGTTGAGGAGATATCACTTGCTGATGCACAGAATATTGATGGAAAATATCAGATTGGTGATGTAGTTCGTGTGGAAGTTAAATCTAAGGATTTTGGACGTATAGCAGCTACAGCAGCAAAGAATACAATCACTCAGAAGATTCGTGAGGAAGAACGTAAGGTGCTTTATGAGGAGTATTATGAGCTTCAGCACAAGGTTGTTACAGGTGTTGTTACACGTTTTTCAGGAAAGAATATTCATGTCAATCTTGGAAAGCTTGAAGGCTTCCTTTCAGAAACTGAGCAGGTTAGTGGAGAATATTACAAGCCACAGGATCGTATTAAGGTATACATTGTAGAGGTTAAGACCTCTAACAAGGGACCACGTATTCTTGTGTCTCGTACTCATCCAGAGCTTGTTAAGAAGCTTTTTGAGGAAGAGGTTTCTGAGGTTCGTGATGGCATTGTTGAGATCAAATCAATCTCTCGTGAGGCAGGTAGCCGTACAAAGATTGCTGTATGGTCAAAAGATGAGGATGTTGATCCAGTAGGTGCATGCGTAGGTCAAAATGGTTCACGTGTTAATGCAATTGTTAACGAACTTCGTGGTGAGAAAATTGACATTGTTGAGTGGGATGAGAACCCAGCTTACTTAATCGAAAATGCACTTTCGCCTGCAAAGGTTGTTGCAGTTGTTGCTGATGCAGATGAAAAGAGCGCAAAGGTCGTAGTTCCTGATTATCAGCTTTCACTTGCTATTGGTAAGGAAGGTCAGAATGCACGTCTTGCTGCGAGACTTACAGGCTTCAAAATCGATATCAAGAGTGAGACTCAGGCAAAAGAAGCTGGAGATTTCCTTGATTATGAAGAAGAGTATGATGATGACGAGTACTATGATGACGACGAGTACTATGACGAGGATGGCGAATACACAGATGAAGATTCTGCAGAAGAATATCAGGAGTCTGAGGAGTCATCTGAGGAAGAGTAATGATTACCAAGGAATTACCCCTTAGGAAATGTGTTTCCTGCGGACAGATGGTTCCTAAAAATGAGTTACTTAGGGTGGTAAAGACAAGTGATGGAATCAGTGTTGATATTACCCTAAAGGCTCAGGGACGAGGCGCTTATGTCTGCAAGAAAAAGGAGTGTGTTGATAATGCTATTAAGAAAAAGGCATTCAATCGCTCTCTTAGACAGGCTGTTTCTGGGGAGGTACTTAATCAATTATACATGGAGTTGGAGAATGGTAGATAAAGCACTTAATATGATTAGCATGGCTATGAAGGCTGGAAAGCTTGTTAGTGGTGAGTTTGCCTGTGAACAGGCTATCAAAGATGGCAGTGGTATCCTATGCGTAGTTGCTACTGATGCTTCTGCAAACACAAAGAAATCATTCTCAAATTCTTGCGATTTCTATGATGTTCAGTATATAGAATACGGAACTAAAGAATCTTTAGGTCATGCAATTGGAAAAGAATATCGGGCATCCATTGTAGTGTGCGATGAAAATCTATCCTTAAGCATTGTAAATAAGATAGGTCAGGCTTGATAAGGAGGATATTAGATGGCAAAAATTAAAGTACATGAATTAGCTAAAGAGCTAGGAAAAGAAAGTAAAGATATTATTGCTTTTTTAGGCTCTAATGGTATAGAAGTTAAGGCAATGAGCGGTTTAGAGGAAGATATGGTACAGAAGGTTCGAAAGAATTTTTCTAGCTCAGAAGTAAAAGAGGCTGCTCCTGCAAAGAAAGAGGCTAAGGCGGAAGCAAAGGCAGATGATGGTGCTAAGGTCAAGAAGTCTCGTCCAACAGAAAAAGAAGGTGCTGCAAAAAAGAATATTTATGTAGTACGTAGAGATGGAAACGACAAAAAGAGACGTAATAATTCTGATTCATCTCGCAATGATAGAGGCGACAGAAGAGAAAATCGTGAGAAGAGACCTCAGAATAACGAGGCAACAAGAGGACCAATTCGTCCACGTTCTTTTTCTGACGGACTTCGTCCTTCTCAGAGAGCTTCTGTTCAATCTACTGATACTGAGTTTGTTTCAAAGAAAAAGCCAGTAGAGGAAGAAGCACCTAAGCAGGAGAGACGCCAAGAAAGACCAGAGCGTAGCGAACGTCCAAATAGAGCTGAGCGAAATGAACGTCCAAATAATCGTCAGGACAAGCCAGCTCGTGGTGACAAAAACGATAGAAAAGACAATCGTGATAAATTTGATAACAACAGTAGAGGTGACAGAAACCAGCGTGGTAACAATCGCCCATCACAGGCTGCTGCACCAGCTGCTGATGTAGTTCCAGCAAACTCTAATAAGGGTGGTCGCCGTGACGACAAGAAAAAGAAGAATAATAGAGATAACAACAATTTAGGTGGCAAGAAGCAAGAGAACTTCATCAACCTAGAAAAGAACGGTGGTAAGAAGAAAAAGAACAATACTCCTAAGGCACCTGAGCGTGATATGAATGAAGTTCTTACAATTACAATTGCTGATAGAATTACCATCAAAGATCTTGCAGACAAGATGAAGGTTCAGCCTTCTGCTGTTGTAAAGACATTGTTTATGAAGGGCAAAATGGTTACAGTTAACCAGGAAGTTGACTTTGAGGAGGCTTCAGAAATCGCTCTTGAATTCAATTGCATCTGCGAGGAAGAAGAAAAGGTAGATGTTATTGCAGAACTTCTTAAGGAAGAAGAGGAGGATACATCAAACTTCCCATCACGTCCACCTGTTGTCTGTGTAATGGGTCACGTTGACCACGGTAAAACATCACTTCTTGATGCAATCCGTGATACGAAGGTTACAGACCGTGAGGCTGGTGGTATAACACAGCACATTGGTGCTTATACAGTATCAATTAATGGACAGGATATCACATTCCTTGATACACCAGGTCATGAGGCATTTACAGCTATGCGTATGCGTGGTGCTAATTCAACAGATATCGCTATCCTGGTAGTTGCTGCTGATGATGGTGTAATGCCACAAACAGTTGAGGCTATTAACCATGCTAAGGCTGCTGGCATTGAAATCATTGTTGCAATCAACAAGATTGATAAGCCAAACGCTAACATCGACAGAGTTAAGCAGGAGCTTTCTGAGTACCAGCTTATCCCAGAGGATTGGGGTGGAAGCACAGTATTCTGTCCAGTTTCAGCTCACACTAAGGAAGGTATTGATAACCTTCTTGAAATGATTCTTCTTACAGCTGAGGTACTTGAGCTTAAGGCTAACCCTAAGCGTAAGGCCCGTGGTCTTGTTATTGAGGCTCAGCTTGATAAGGGACGTGGTGCTGTTGCAACAGTACTTGTTCAGAAGGGTACACTTCATGTTGGTGATCCTGTTGCCTGCGGAAGCTGTCATGGTAAGGTACGTGCTATGATTGATGATACAGGAGCACGTGTAAAGACTGCTGGTCCATCTGTACCAGTTGAGATTCTTGGTCTTTCTGAGGTTCCAAATGCTGGCGAAGTATTTATGGCATTTGATTCAGAGAAGGAAGCTCATGCATTTGCAGATACATTCGTTGCAGAGCACAAGAATCGTCTTGTTGAACAGACTAAATCTAAGATGTCTCTTGATGCACTCTTTAGCGAGATTGAGTCAGGAAATCTTAAGGAACTTGATATTATTGTTAAGGCCGACGTTCAGGGTTCTGTTGAGGCTGTTAAGCAGTCACTTGAGAAGCTTTCTAATGAGGAAGTTGTTGTTAAGACAATTCACGGCGGTGTTGGTACAATCAACGAATCCGATGTAGTTCTTGCATCTGCATCTAACGCTATTATCATTGGATTTAATGTACGTATCGATCCTCAGGCTAAGGCTACTGCAGATAGGGAAGGTGTAGACCTTCGTCTCTACAAGGTTATCTATGATGCTATCAATGATGTAGAGGCTGCTATGAAGGGTATGCTTGATCCTGTATATGAGGAAAAAATTATTGGTCACGCAGAGGTTCGTCAGATATTCAAGGCTTCTGGTGTTGGTAACATCGCTGGTTCTTATGTTACAGACGGTTTCTTCGAAAGAGATTGTATGGTCCGCGTAAATCGTGGTGGCGAGCAAATCTTCGAAGGCAAGCTTGCATCTCTTAAGAGATTCAAGGATGATGTTAAGGAAGTTAAGTCTAACTTTGAATGTGGTCTTGTTATTGAAGACTTTAATGATGTTCAGGAAATGGATATTATTGAGGCTTACAAGATGGTTGAGGTACCAAGATAATGAGAAAGAATTCAGTGAAAAACACACGTATTAACGAAGAAGTTATGCGTGAGCTTGCTAACATTATACGTCTTGAGGTCAAGGATCCACGCATCTCTCCAGTTACATCTGTTGTATCTGTAGAGGTGGCTCCAGACCTTAAGACATGCAAGGCATATATTTCAGTATTAGGTGATGATGAGGCTGCTAAAAAGACTATTGAAGGTCTTAAAAGCTCAGCAGGATTTATCCGCCGTGAGCTTGCCCACAGAGTTAATCTTAGAAACACACCTGAGATTACATTTGTTTCAGACCAATCAATCGCTTATGCTGCTAAAATGAGCAAATTAATCGACGAGGTCAACGCACCTTTGCATGAAAGAGAAGAAAATGATTAATAACTTCAATGAATTAATAGCATCTGCCCAATCAATTGCCATCAGCGGCCATATTCGCCCTGATGGTGATTGCGTAGGCTCATGCCTTGCTGTATACAATTATATAGCTACCTATTATCCTGCTTGTGACGTTCATGTATATCTTGATCCAATTCCTAATATATTCAAGTTTTTGAAGAACGCGGACAAGATAGAAGATATACATACACTTGCTGAGGATAAGGTTTTTGATTTATACATTGCACTAGATTGTAGTGAGGGTGGTAGATTAGGAGATGCTTTCAATTATTTCCAAAAGGCTAAGCATACTATTTGTATAGATCATCATTTTACCAATGGTGGTTTTGCTGAGCATAGCTATATTATTCCAGATGATAGTTCTACCTGTGAGCTTGTATTTAATCAGTTTGGCAGAGATAAAATTACTAAAGATATTGCAGAGTGCTTATATTTAGGTATAGTTCATGATACTGGTGTGTTTCAGTATTCATGTACCACAGAAGCTACTATGGTAGCAGCTGGGTTTTTAATGTCAAAGGGTATTGATTATCCAAAGATTTGTACTGACACATATTTTGCTAAGACCATGATTCAAAATCGCATGTTAGGCAAAGCGTTACTTTCATGTAAGACTTTTCTTGATGGTAAAGTAATTGCGGCAGTTATTACAAAGGAAGACATGGCCGAGTATGGTGCCGAGAGTAAGCATTTAGAGGGCATAGTTCAGCAGCTTCGTGACACTACTGGTGTTGAAGTGGCAGTATTCCTTTATGAGCTTGAAGATGGAGATTTCAAGGGAAGTACTAGAGCCTCAGGAGATGTTGATTTGACTGTTATTACTGGTGCTTATGGTGGTGGCGGTCACAAGAAGGCTGCTGGATTTTCTGTAAACACTAATGAACCATGGAAGGTCATTGATAATATTGTTTCTATGGTTGAAGAACAACTTAAAGAATTAGGATTATATTAAATGGATAGTGGCATAATCAATGTCTATAAAGAAGCCGGGTATACTTCATTTGATGTGGTTGCCAGGCTTCGTGGCATTTTAAAGGTAAAAAAAATTGGACACACAGGAACATTGGATCCTGATGCAACAGGAGTACTTCCAGTCTGTGTTGGTAAGGCTACAAAGGTATGCGATATGCTCACAGACAAGGACAAGGTTTATGAGTGTGTAATGAAGCTAGGTGTGGAGACGGATACCTACGATATGAGTGGTCGTATCTTAGAACGTAAGTCGGTTACAGCTACAGAGGATGAAATCGTAAATGCGATTAATTCCTTTGTTGGAAATATAATGCAGGTCCCACCTATGTATTCTGCCCTAAAGGTTAATGGTAAAAAGCTCTATGAGCTTGCCAGAGAGGGCAAGGAGGTTGAGCGCAAGGCAAGGCCTGTAAGTATTTTTAGTATTGATATATTGGAAATTAATATCCCAGAGGTAAGTATCAGGATACATTGCAGCAAGGGTACATATATCAGATCTCTTTGCCATGATGTTGGTGCTAAACTTGGTTGCGGCTGCGCCATGAAATCCCTTGTTCGAACTAGGGTTAGCATGTTTGATATTTCTGATGCAAGAACATTGGATGAAATAGAACGTATTGCAAAAAATGGCAATATAAAAGGCATTCTGCTTCCACTTGATCAGGTATTTGAGGGTATGCGGACTGTGTTTGTTGTGCCTACTGAGGAGGCCATAAAGCTTGCTGTTAATGGTGGTAAAATATCTGAAGGTCTAGTTTTCGCCGAGTCTATAAGCGAATTTAATGAAGGTGAAAAATATCGGATATATTTACCTGATAACAGATTTTTGGGAGTGTATAGCTATCAGGAATCACAATTTGTATTGGAAAAGTTTTTTCTTGAATAAATGAAAGAATAATGATTATGGAATATATTAATTCACTTTTTGATATAAATATCCAAGAACCGACTGCAGTTACAGTTGGCAAATTTGATGGAATTCATAAGGGACATAATTTGCTTACAAATGATATTATTTCAAAGGGCAGTAAGGGGTATAAGTCCTGTCTTGTAACTTTTAAAAACTCTGTCAGAGAGGCTATTTATAACGACGACAGTCCATCTCTTATTACTAATAAAGAGAGGATGTTTATGCTAGAGAGCAATGGTCTGGACTATATGGTTGAGTGCCCCTTTGATGATAGATTAATGCAGACAGATGCCACCAGCTTTATTGAGCTTCTAGTTAATAATCTAAACATGAAGTACATGGTTGTTGGCTCAGATTTTACATTCGGATATAAAGGTGCAGGAGATGTAGAGCTGTTAAAAGAGCTTTCTGAGCGGTATGATTTTGAACTACGAGTCATTGATAAGATTAAAAGGAATAATCGTGATATCAGTAGCACCTATATTCGCGAAGAGCTTAGAGAAGGTCATATTGATGTGGTAAATGAAATGCTTGGTTATGAGTATTTTGTTTGGGGGGAGGTAGTGCATGGAGCACATCTAGGCACTAAAATAGGTATTCCTACAATCAATATTATGCCTGAACGTAACAAGCTTGTTCCAAAGTTTGGGGTATATGTTACCACAATTGATTTTGATGGAAGAATATATCATGGAGTTACTAATGTTGGGACAAAGCCTTCAGTTTCAGAAAAGAATATAGTAGGCATAGAAACACACATTTTGGACTATAATGGAGATCTATATGGTAAATATGTAAGAGTTACATTTCAATCCTTTTTAAGACCAGAGATGAAGTTTAATTCCGTTGAAGAATTAAAAAATCAAATGAAAAGGGACAAGCTAAAAGCTAAAAGTTATTTTAATAAATAATTCTTTAGATAAATATTTCATAATTGTTACAAAATATTGACATAGCTTCGTCCTATTGTTATAATTCATTTGTTGTGTTTTAAACATATTTGGAGGTTTTATGAAGAAACGTATAGTTTCGGCATTTTCATTAGTTTGTGCTACAGCGCTTATTTTTGATTATAGCTTAGATTCGAAAAATAATACAAAGACATCTGAAGCAGCAGAGTATTCTACAATTGCTGGTGTTATTTCAGCTACTAATGTTGATATAGCATCACTTGATGCACTTACAGTAGAGGATTCTGATGCTATTGCTACAGCTAAATCACTTGGTGATATTTATGGTTACAATAATTTAGGTATATGCAATGTAACTGAGGGCAATCTTAATATTCGTGAAACAGCCTCTACAGATGGTAAGCTTGTTGGTAAATTCCCTGCAAATGCTGGTTGTGAAATAGTTAGCCAGGAGGGAGAATGGAGCTACATCAAGTCTGGTGAGGTAGAGGGCTATGTTCTTACCGAATATCTTCTTACTGGAGATGAGGCTTGGGACAAGGCAGTAGAAATTGCTCAGTATGTTGCCACATCTACCACAGGCGGTCTAAGAGTTCGTGCAGAGGGAAATACAGAATCAGAAATCATTTATCAGCTTGCAGAAGGCGAAGAAATAGCTATTTTAGATGGCACTCAGGATGATGAGTGGATTAAAGTAGATGTTGATGGTGATGAGGGATATGTTTCAGCAGAATACGTTGATGTTGATTTATCTTTAAAGACTGCCATGACACTTACAGAGGCAAGATATGGTGAGGGCGTTTCTGATGTTCGTTCAGCTATTTGTGATTACGCCCTTCAGTTCGTTGGAAACAGATATGTCTGGGGCGGTACATCCTTAACTAATGGTGTAGATTGTTCTGGATTTACAATGCAAATTATGGCACAATATGGAGTGTACCTTTCACATTCATCTAGGGCACAGGCTAACGAGGG
This sequence comes from Pseudobutyrivibrio ruminis, assembly GCA_015057305.1. GTDB lineage: Bacteria > Bacillota > Clostridia > Lachnospirales > Lachnospiraceae > Pseudobutyrivibrio > Pseudobutyrivibrio ruminis_F. Next base: position 36,680 of record SVES01000002.1, read on the forward strand.
AACAACTATTTCCACATCAGAGCTTAAGCCTGGAGATTTAATTTTCTATGGAAAGGGCAGCACAATAAATCATGTTGCTATTTACATTGGTGGTGGACAGATTGTACATGCGTCTAATAAGAGAGATGGAATAAAAATTTCTAACTATACCTATCGTACACCAATCAAATGTGTTAGAGTAATTTATGATTAAATAATTAATAAAGGAAGGATAGTTACAGAAATGAGCTTACTTGCAGATTGGCAAAAAATTGCCTACAATCAGAATCAGTCACAGGCTGATTTACAGAGATTTTGGCAGAATTATTTTCTCTTAGAAAAGGGTATTTACGAGCAGCTTTTAGACGACCCTGATACTGAAGTTAAGGGCACAGTTAAGGAGCTTGCTGAGAAGTATAAAATAGAAGTTATGCCTATGGTTGGTTTCTTGGACGGTATTAATGAATCACTTGTTACTCCAAACCCAATCGAGACAATGGATGAGAACACAGAGGTTTCTCTCAAATTTGACAAGGAAAAGCTTTTCAAGAACATGATTGATGCAAAGGCTGATTGGCTTTATGGTCTTCCACAGTGGGAGAAGATCTTTGACGAAGAGACTAGAAAGTCTCTTACAAAGGAAGCTAAAAATATGCATACAATTATTCGTTCTGAAAAGAAGGTTGGACGTAACGATCCATGTCCTTGTGGTTCAGGAAAGAAATACAAGCATTGCTGCATGAACAAAAAATAGTATTTTGACGCATCTCCTAGGAGGTGCGTTTTTTAATTTTAGTTACTATTCACACACACTGCTTGTGGATATGTACTTGCCGTGCCCCTGGCCTCACACCCCAGTAGGGAAATCATTTGAGCAGATTTGTAGATTATCTTTATGTGTATAATCTTGCATATGTAGGTGTACTTACACAGCTTTTACAATTCTAAGGACATGTATGATGAGGACGGACAATATTGTTGTAATAATCATCTAGTCTTAACTAATTTTGTATATTACTATTTGCTGATACATTCACTAAGTAGAACTAAAAAGAGATATTTGTATGGAAATTGCACCGTGGCACATTCAACATCGTGTTTCAACGTGACCACTGCTGCCGCCATCGTAGCGGCAGCTGCAATTCCATATCAAATATCTCTTTTTGTTCTACTAAGCTCATTCCAAAGCAAATAGTAAATATACTAAAATTAGCTTAAGACTGATGATTCTATAAGTTATAGAATGTCCGTCCTCAGCATACTTGGACGAAAGAATTGTAAAACTTTGTAAGAACACCTATAAATAAATATGCAAGATTCCACATTTAGATAATCTAAAATCTGCGATTGTTTCCCCCTACTGGGGTGTGAGGCCAGGGGCTCGGCAAGTACATTTTCTGAGATTGTGTGAATAGTAACAATAAGTTTTTGCAAATGGTGTTGACATAAGAATTAATAAATAGTAAAATGCTACCATAATGAATCGAGAGAGGTAATCGATATGTATTGTAAAATTTGTGGTAAAGAGATTTTAAATGATAATAGATTTTGCTATTACTGTGGTACTGATTTGCGTAAAGCAAAGGCATCTAAGAAAAAGGGCGTGAGTATAGCTATTGCAATTGTTCTTATGCTAGTGATTGGCGGCGGTAGTGTCTTTGCTTACGTTTCTTATACAAATGAAAGTAATATTAAAAAGATAAGCTCTGAAACCTCTAAGAAGCATAAGAATAAGTCAAAATCCAAGATATATGATGATTACGAGGATTATGACTATGATTACTCATATTATGATGAGGATTACTTTGACTATGATTATTATGATGACTTTTATGATTACGATTATGATGATGATGATTTCGAAAGAGATTATGATATGGAGGCATCAATTGCTGAGAAGCTTACAGTAGATGCTACAGATATGAGTGATAAGACATTGTATTATTCATATGATGGTAAAACAAAGGCTGGCTCATATTGGGAGTTTTTGGATGATAAGAACTGTAAGCTGGTTTTTGAGGATGGTGGTTATTATGAGGGAACTTATACTGTTATGGAAGGTGAGATTGGCATGTATTACACCGAGTTAGGGTACCCTGAATATGGCCTTACATATGATGAATTAAAAAGTGCCGTGGATGCTAATAAAGAGGATTTTGATAATTGCAATGATTATGTTGTTTTAGTATTTGATAATCTTATTGAATATGCATATGATGGAACAGTTGTTGATGACGAAGCTGTTGACAGAATATTGTTTTACGGAGCAACCTTTGACGAAGAGGGGGATACCCTATATGAATTAGTTGGTGGTAATTCCATGGAATATTATTATTTTATAGATTTTAAGGATGATACATTTTAAATGCTTCCATAAGATTAAAGCTAAGGGAGAGGTTAAAATATTTAATGCTAAAAAAATCGTTTTTTAGATTTGTGGATTCACTGGATTTGACAAATAAATTATCTAATAAAGCTGTATTGAATTTTTTTGATATAATGCATATTAAAATATCAAAAAGAAAGTCGAAAACAAATGCGATAATTAATACAAAAAATATAGATAAGCTTTTGTTAAAAGAAGGATATATTGAAAATCAAAGCTGGTGGAAAAGGATTTCTTATGGAAGTTCAACTATGGATTATTCTGGCTGTGAAATAATAGCTGTATATAATGCTTTATTTAATTTGAATAAAGAGCAGTCTTGTAATAATATTGTTGAATTGATTAGTTATTTTGAAAAGCATGGTTCAGCCTTGCGAGGATTTTTTGGTACATCCCCTAGAGCTATAGAAAGATATTTTGCCAAGAAGGGTTATGATACTGCCATTTCCTTGGATGGAACGGCTCAATCTATAGAAGCAATTGAAAATAGATATGAAACCTTTATTGTGACATTTTTTAATGATGTAAATCGTTTATCTAGTGGGGTTCACACAGTATGTATTACAGGAAAAAGAAACGGATATTACATCCATAATAATTACAAAATTGATTCTAAAACGGGATTTTATACTAGTCAGGGACCTTTTGACACGCTAGAAAATTCTATAAGATTAATAAAACCAAATAGTAAAATGATTTCTCTTATTGGTATAAAGTGAAAAGCACTATCGTATTTACGATAGTGCTTTTAAGGTTTCAAAGAAATTTGGGTAGGAAATAACACAGCAGTTTTCGTTATCAAAGGTGGTTTCACCATTTGCTACAAGACCAGCAATTGCAAATGACATGGCAATGCGATGGTCTTTATAAGTTTTTATTAATGCACCGTGTAAAGGCTTCTGGTTAGCAATAATCATACCATCATCTGTTGGTGTAATATCACATCCCATATTTCTAAGATTTTCAGTAACTGTTTCAATGCGGTTACTTTCTTTAACTTTTAGTTCTGCAGCATCTTTAATTGTTGTAGTTCCAGAGGCGCAAGCAGCCATAACAGCGATAACAGGAATTTCATCAATAAGGGTAGGGATGATGTCCCCTGAAATTTCGCATCCATGAAGGGAGCTGGTAGTTACATGGATATCTGCAACAGGTTCACCAGAAACAATTCGATTGTTTAATAATTCAATATTTCCGCCCATATCCTTTGCAACCTGGATAATACCTGCACGGGTTGGATTTGTATTTACGTTTTTTATTAGTAAGTCAGCATTAGGACATATTAAACCTGCTACAATAAAATAAGCTGCAGAAGATATGTCACCTGGGACGACAATTTTTTGTCCAATAAGCCTTGGATTTCCTTGAACGGATGCTGTTAATCCATTTGATTTAATATCTGCACCAAATCCCTTTAACATCAATTCTGTATGATTGCGAGAAATAACAGGTTCAGTAACTGAAGTTATTCCATCTGCGTATAATCCAGCTAAAAGTACACATGATTTTACTTGAGCACTTGCTACAGGAGAATCATAGTGGATTGAATGTAGTGGTGTGCCACCAATTTCCAGTGGAGCACAACCATTATCTTTTATAGATTTAATATAAGCACCCATCTGTGTAAGAGGAGTGATAATACGTCCCATTGGGCGTTTTTGTATGGATTCATCCCCATTAAGTGAGGAGACAAAAGGTTGCCCAGCTAAAATCCCTGAAATAAGGCGAGTAGTAGTTCCACTGTTTCCCACATCTAGCATTCTTTTGGGAGAAGTTAGACCATGTAGTCCTTTTCCATGTATTACCACGTGATCATGCTCCTGGGTTATATCAATTCCCATGGCGCGAAAACAGGCTATAGTGCTTCTGCAATCTGCCCCATCTAAGAATCCAGTAAGCTCCGTAATTCCCTCAGCAATTGCTCCGAACATTACCCCCCTGTGACTAATTGATTTATCACCAGGAACTGTTATTTCCCCTTTTAGACTGTTTACTTTAGTTATCATTAATTTGTCCTCTGTCGTACGTAGTAATTGTTATGTGTTAAAACTGTTTTTGCTTTATCCAGTGAATCCTGACTATAAAATTCAATTCTTAAAACTCCTGGTTCATATTCTCTATTATGAATAATATCTATGTTTTTGACGCTAATATCCCCATTGGCTAGTAATTGCAGTACCCCAACTAATGTACCTGGTTTATCATCAATGTCACAGTATAATTCAAAGAATCGGGCTTGTCCCTTCTCAGGAATAGTGAGAGAATCTCTATAATCCTTTGCTTTTGTCCAAAGGCTAATAATCTCATCTGGATTTGACTGGGCTATAGCATTTTCAAATTCATCCAACTCATTTTTGAAATCCCCAATAAGTTTAAGTATAGCATTTTTATTACTAAGAAATATGTGCTGCCACATTGTAGGTGAACCTGAGGCAATACGAGTTATATCCTTAAATCCACCTGCAGCAATTGTTTTGCAGATTTTTTTTTCATTGTCATTATCATTTACAAGATTAACCAGTGCTGCTGCAATCACATGAGGTAAGTGAGAGATTGTGGCAGTAGCTTCATCATGTTCTTCGGGGGTAAGCTGAATAGGAATGGCACCAAGACTTTTAATATAGCTGGTGAATTCGTTCAAGGTTTCACGCTTCATATCAGAATCGGCTGTCAAAATATAGTATGCATTTTCTAGTAGAGCTGCAGATGAATATTCTAAACCAGTCATTTCTGAACCAGTCATTGGATGTCCGCCAATAAATTGATTTGTGATACCAAGCTCACGAGCTACTGAAGTTATATCACCCTTAACACTTCCTACATCAGTAATGATGCAATCAGGCTTTACAATGTCCTTAAGTTTACGTAAGTAATCACAATTGACTTTTACAGGTGAACATAGAAAGATTACGTCACACTGTCCAAACTGATGTAGTTTTAAAAGTCCGTTGTTGTCAATTAAGCGTTCCTCAAAAGCGGCTTCTATAGTAGATTCTCTGGATGCAGTAGCCAAAATTCTAGTATTAGGATAAATCTTTAATATTGCTTTTGCGATACTTCCACCAATTAGTCCCAAGCCCACAAAGCCAATAGTTTTTGTTTTCATAAGCATGCCCCTTTATTATGCTACTTTAACGTGTTAAAGCAATTATTTTATTTAATAATATCATATTTATGCATTGTAAATAGTCTGAATATTAAATATAATAATTATAAGTTTTATAAACAACAAGGCGCTGCGGGGTGAAGGCGTCAAAAAACAATGGGAGGTACAGCACATGAAGGTTTTTACTACGGACAAAATTAGAAATGTTGTGTTACTTGGTCATAGCGGGGCGGGCAAAACCAGTCTCATCGAATCAATGGCTTTTCTGGCTGGTCAAATCAGCAAGCCTGGCACTATAGAGGCTGGTAATACCATTAGTGACTACGACAAATTGGAACAAAAAAACAAGTTTTCTATTTACACATCTTTAGCACCAATCGTGTGGGGCGACACAAAGATTAATTTCCTAGATACACCAGGATTTTTTGATTTCGTTGGAGAAGTTGAGGAAGCTGTAAGTGCAGCTGACGCAGCAATTATTGTTATTTCAGGTAAAAGCGGAATAGAGGTTGGTACAAAGAAGGCTTGGGAGATGTGCGATAAATTTAATCTTCCAAGGATGGTTTTTGTAACTGACATGGATATAGATGATGCCAGCTATAGAGAAATTGTTGAAGAACTTCAGGAGCTTTATGGCAAAAAGATTGCACCTTTCCATTTGCCTATTAGAGAAAATGGCGAGTTTGTTGGCTATGTAAATGTTATTCAGCAGATTGGTAAGCGCTGGAAGGGCGATGGGGCTCCAGAGCATTGTGATGTGCCAGATTACAACAAGGAATATTTGGAGAAATATCGTGAAGCCTTGATGGAATCAGTTGCTGAGACATCAGAGGAATTCATGGATAGATACTTTGGTGGAGAAGAATTTTCAGAGGATGAAATTAGACAGGCACTTCGCGCTAATGTAGGCACGGGAGATATTGTTCCTGTGATGATGGGTTCAAATACTCTAAATCGTGGACAATACACTATGCTTGTAGATATCGTAAAATATCTTCCAAGCCCTGAGGACAGAAAGGTCTCTGGAATTAACGCAAACACAAATGAGGTTTACGAAGCAAATTACGATTTCTCTAAACCTAAGAGTGCTTATGTTTTTAAGACAATTGTTGATCCTTTTGTAGGAAAATATTCTCTTATAAAAGTAAATTCTGGTGTTCTTAAAACAGATGATTTACTTTATAACAAGCACAAGGAGACAGAGGAGAAAATAGGAAAACTTTATGTATTAACTGGAAGTAAGGCCGAGGAAGTACCAGAGCTTCATGCTGGTGATATAGGAGCTCTTTCTAAGCTGCAGAAGGTTGCAACAACGGATTCACTTTCAACAAAAGCAAATCCTATTCTTTATATTAGAACTCCTTTATCTACACCTTATACTTACAAACGCTATAAGGCTAAGAATAAAGGGGATGAGGATAAGATTGCTCAGTCTCTTGCAAAGCTTTGTGCTGAAGATCTTACAATTAAGGTGGTTAATGACGGGGAGAACAGCCAGTCGCTGATTTATGGAATTGGTGATAGACACATTGATATGCTAGTGCAGAAGCTTAATGAAAAGTACAAGGTAGATATTGAGCTTAGCCAACCAAAGATTGCATTCAAGGAAACAATTCGTGGTAAGTCAGATGTTGAATACAAATATAAGAAGCAGACTGGCGGTCATGGACAGTATGGACATGTAAAGATGACCTTTGAGCCATCTGGAAATATGGAGGAGCATTATAACTTTACAGAATCAGTTGTAGGCGGTGCTGTTCCTAAGAACTATTTCCCAGCAGTTGAAAAGGGCTTACAGGAGGCTGTACTTGCAGGTCCACTTGCTGCATATCCTGTAGTTGGAATCCATGCTAATTTGTACGATGGAAGCTATCATCCAGTAGATTCATCAGAAATGGCATTTAAGGTTGCTGCAAAGGGCGCTTTCAAGGAGGGTATTATGAAGGCAAATCCTATTCTTCTTGAACCTATCGAAACTTTAAGGGTTGTAGTGCCAGATGCATATACAGGAGATGTTATGGGTGATCTTAACAAGAGAAGAGGACGTGTACTTGGTATGAATCCAACAGAAACTGGAGGAAAAACCGAAGTTCTTGCGGAAGTTCCTATGGCTGAGCTTTATGGTTATGATACAACACTTCGTTCAATGACTGGTGGTTACGGCACATTTTCTTATGAGTTGGCTCGTTATGAGCAGGTTCCATCTGATGTACAGGCTAAAGAGGTGGAACGTAGAGCTAATAAGATTAAGGATGTTGATGAGGAATAATTAAATAGCTATTGATGTTTTTGCAGGCTGCCATAATTTGGCAGCCTGTTTTATAGTTGAAATAAAGTGTTGACACTAATATTTATAAGTATTAATATACTACTATAAAAACTGTTTGAAGGGAGAATCATATGGCTTTTATTGGAATTTTCTTAGTGATGTTGATATTTTTACTTGCATGTATTGCTATATTTGTAGGTTTAGCTACAGCTATAAGCCTAGGCTTGGTTGCCTTGATTAGCGGCATCATATTAACTGCAAAAGGAACTGAGGTGGTTGGAAAATCAAAAAAGAAGATATTTGGTATTACATTAATTGTAGTGGCTCTTGGGATGATAATACCATTTGGAATTCTGATGTTTAAATTTGTTTCTATGTTTTTAGGTTAATTAGCATAATAAAAGAAAAATTTACAGGGCGAATGACAATTATGAATTATATTTTAAAATTTGTGCTATTTTTGATTATTTTTGCAGGTCCAGTTGCGGGAGTATATTTATTAATAAAAGAAAAGAGATTGAGATTCTTTTATGTGAAATATGGTATCGTATCCGTTGTTTTATTATTACTAGATGTTATTTTTGCAATTACTTCGCCAGACTTTTATGGAGTGGCTTTTGCATTTGTGCTATTTTTACCATATCACATTATACTCATGCTACTGTTTTGTATTGTTGGTATAATTGTAAATGCAGCTAGGACTAAATTTTTTACCAAAGCTGAAGCATTTAAAATGATTGGGATTGCTATATGCATAGTATTGGTTCTTACAGGTTTTGAGGAATACCGTAATTACGAACTTAAAAAAGATTTTAGTAAATATCCTAACATTACATTTTTGGGAAAGAATTTTAATCCTTATGAATGTATGATTGTTAAATGGAATAGTACAGATAATACATATAAAAAGTATTTACTTGTAGAGTCAATGGGAAATTCATATGAAAAGTTTGATTATTTGATAAACAATCCAGATGATTATTATGTAAGTAAAAAATATTTAGATGGCACTGGAAATTTTTATTATTCCTTTAATATCTACGGAGAAAATGGTGCTATTACTTCAGAAGTATATCGTGTAAATATTGCTTCTAAAAAAACAGAGAGAATAATTCAAGATGATTTGATAGATGACTTTGAAACGTCACCTTTAGATAATAATTTAATCTATTATCACTCATCAAATCAGATTAAAATTTTTAATATATCTACAGGAGAGACATCTGTTTTATTAGATAATACGAAAAATGATTCTCTTAAATTTACTGATTACATAATTAGAATTTCTGATGATGGAAGGTTCATTATGTACTGTAAAGCAATTGATTATGATTTGTTTTTGTGGGGATTTGATTGCGTTTATGTTTATGATACTAAAGAAGGTACTACGCAAGAAGTGATAAAAACTGATCTTTGTGAAATTGATGCTGATAGTTTAAAATGGGAAGAATAATGGAAGATTTTGCGTTAACAGAAAGAACAGGCTTTTCTGTAGTTGAATGTGGTGGAAGCGAAATAAAGTAAGGAAAGGAAAAAGTTGTGAAAGAATATGAATATAGGGTACAGGAATCCGTACTCATTAAGATTTTAGGAATTGCATTTATCGTAATCGGGATAGGTGTTGCCGGGTTAGGACTTTTAATAACCGTAGAAAATGGTCGCTATGTATGCTTAATAGCAGGAGGAATAATTGCAGCCATAGGAGGGCTTTTCTTACTGGATTTCTACAGAAGAGGCCTTTACATAATTCGAGAAGGAAAAGAATATATTTATAAGCCTTTTATTGGGCCTTCAAAACACTTTTTCAGATCAGATGTGGCAAAATCAGAGATTCGCCCTGTTAAATTTTCACCTCAAGATCAATGTGTGGTTCTTTATGATTATGAAGGCAAAAAGCTTGCAGGTGTTGAGCTTAATATGGTAAACGCTGACAGATTTGCACAAGAAATTGCTTCACCTGAGGATTTTGATAAATTTGAAAAGGGCGAGACTGTAAGCACACTTGGTGATTACTTTGAAGAAAACACAGCAGTTGATGATTCAAATGGCATTGTGGAAAATAAAGAAGAACGTTTAAAAAAGATTAAAGTAATTAAAATAGTAAATTATATCTTAGGTGCCTTATTACTTGGCAGTTCTTTTGTTGCTATTAGAACAGATTTTAGAGTCTTTAGTTTGGTTTATATTATTGGATGTTTGTTTACCTGGCTCTATGGTATTGTGCTAAGAGACTATGTGGTAATTGAATATAATAATAAAAAGAAATATGAAGAAGAATATGCTTCAATGGGATTTCCTATATTTTGTGCAGCCATTGCTTCATTAATGGGACTATCCTTGTTTCGTAATATTACCTATGTAGATGATGTCTTTAACTTGGTTGTGGTATTAATATTTTCACTAGCTATGGTGTTAATTTTTATAATTTTACCAAAGAAAAAGCCATATAAAAAATATTTTTACGTGCTAATATTTTTTATGGGATTATTCAGTGGACTTTTCCTTATGGATTCGGTGTCCTATTATACTGCAGATGTAGATAGAGTGGAAGATATCGAGATAATAGATACTGAAATAACCCATGGGTCCAAAGGACGTAGAAGCTATTATCTTACAATTAATTCAGATTCTTTGTATAATGAAAGAGTTAACGTACCTAAATACATATATGATTACGCAGAGAGTCCACTTAAGGAAGATTTGGTTGTAGTATTTGCAACAGATATTTTGAATCAAGAATTTTACACTATAGAATTAGATTATTAGGAGAGGATGCTTGTTATGAAAAAATTTGTTTTAAATCACATTTTTGAATTAGTTGGTGGAATTTTTAGTATTATTGGTATAGGGGTTCTTGCGGTAGGAATAATTCTTATCCTTCAGTCTAAAGCATTTATGGAAAATGCAGTTCAAGTAGATGGCGTGATAGATGAAATCGATATCTTTAATCATAGTGATGATACAGATGATATATATGTATCTTATTACTATGACGGAAAAGAATATAATCATGTTAAAATGAACTATTCTTCTTCTAGTATGTATGAGGGAGAAGAAATAGAGCTATATATTGATCCAGAATCCCCAACAGATTTTAAAACAAAAGAGGAAGATACATTTTTAAAAATATTCTTTCCGGCCTTTGGTGGTGTATTTACATTAATTGGTCTTCCTATGCTTATTGTTCCACTTAACAAAAAGGTTAGAAATAAAAAGCTTTTAGATAGAGGGCAGCATGTATATGCTGTAATAGAAAGTATTAATCTAAATTTAAGAGTTACAATCAATGGCAGAAATCCATACATGGTTTTTTGTAGCTATAAAAATCCTAGTGATGGAATGATATATAAATTTAAAAGTGAGAATTTAATGTTTAATCCTAATGATTCATATAAAGTAGGAGACAATGTGGATGTTTATATAGAGCCAGAAAACTTAAAGCATTATTATGTAGATGTTATTGATAAGATGGCACCTTACGTGAAGGATTATACATGATATGGATTCTATGATGTTTTATATTATTGGAGCATTTTTGGGCTTGGTTGCTATCATGCTCTTTATAGTACCATTTAAAGTAGAATTAGGTTCGAAAGATAAAATTTTCTATATTGTGGTTGGAACAGTAATGGCTTGTCTTTCCATTTCATTGCTTACCCAAAATGGGGTGATGTTTGGAATATGCTTTTGCTTTGCAATGGCAATTATCTTAATTTGTTTTTCTGTGTCAGAGTTTTACTCCTTAGTAACTCATAATAGAATGGTTAATGGAAGATTAAGACAAATCATCACGGTTACTCCCACTACTAGATTTCATTACCAATTGTATTTTAGTGTTAGCGGTTCAAAAGAAGACTATATTGTGGACTTCGCGTCTTCAGTAAAGTGGCTTGTAATTGGTGAATCATATGAAATATATATTTCAGATAAGGATAATAGGGCATATTTGAAAAAAGGATTTCACATATTTACTAGTATAGTAGCTGCATTTTTAGCAATCGGCTTTGGCAGCGTGTTTTTTCAGCTTGTTTTAGGTCGCATAGGGCTAGCTGCATCTTCTGCATATGATTATGGTGTGTACATAGGTGCTGCTCCAGAGAATTTAGCAAAAAAAGATTTGCCTGAAATTATTGTTGTTGACGCTCAGTATTATTCGAAAGATGATATTAATGAGCTTAAGGATAATGGGTGTATCGTATATACGTATTTAAATATCGGCTCAATTGAAGCTTTTAGAGACTACTACACTAGTTATGAAGATATCACTTTAGATACATATGAAAACTGGGAAGATGAAAAATGGGTGGATGTGTCACAGGATAAATGGCAGGATTTTATTTCTGAAAAAGCGGATGAACTTTTGGACAAGGGCGTAGATGGATTTTTTGTAGATAACTGTGATGTTTACTATCAGTATCCAACAGAAGATATCTTTCAGGGGTTGACTTTGATTCTAGAGGATCTAAATAGTAAAGATACTTATGTTATGGTAAACGGTGGCGACGCCTTTGTGACTGAATACTATAATCGCAACAATACATTAGATAAGATATTAGACGGTGTAAACCAAGAAAGTGTTTACACATATATTGATTGGGAAAATGATTCCTTTGATATTAATTCCTATTCCGATAGAGAATTTTTTACAAATTATTTAGAGCTAGTGTTAGATGCTGGTAAGGATGCATATGACCTTGAATATGCTACAGATTCTGATATAGCGAAGGATGCTTTGAAATATGCTAGGAAACATAAATTTAAAATATATGTTTCTGATTCGTTGGAATTAAACTAAAATTCTGCTGATATCTAGTTGTTTACAAAAGCTGTGGATGTTTTCATTGCAAAACGCTACAGCTTTTATTATAATTTCGGGTAGTTGTGAGTGAGGGATAAATTTGCAAAGCAAATTTTTTTAAATATCCCGAGCGATGTATCAGGATTATAGTATATAATCATGATGTTACATTATTGCGAGGTGAGAAAATGAAACATAACTTTAAAGCAATTGAGAAAAAATGGCAGGCAGCCTGGGAAAAAGACGATATTTTCAAGGCTGTTGATGGTTCTGATAAGCCTAAGTTCTATGGATTGGTTGAGTTCCCATATCCATCAGGCGCTGGTATGCACGTTGGTCATATCAAGGCTTATTCTTCTGTTGAGGTAGTTTCTAGAAAGCGTAGAATGCAGGGCTACAATGTATTGTTCCCTATTGGATTTGATGCATTTGGTCTTCCTACAGAAAATTACGCCGTAAAGACAAACACTCATCCTAGAAAAATTACTGACGACAATATTAAGAAGTTTACTACTCAGCTTAAGAGCGTAGGTTTTTCTTTTGATTACAGCCGTACAATCGACACAACTCAGGAGGATTACTACAAGTGGACACAGTGGATTTTCCTTAAGATGTTCGAAAAGGGTCTTGTATTCAGAGATAAGACTTTAGTTAACTACTGCCCACATTGTAAGGTAGTTCTTTCAAACGAGGATTCACAGGGTGGCAAGTGCGATATCTGCGATACTGATGTTATCCAAAAGGAAAAGGACGTTTGGTACCTTCGTATTACAGAGTACGCTGATAAGCTTCTTGAGGGTCTTAACGGACTTGATTTCCCTGAGAACATCAAACAGCAGCAGATTAATTGGATTGGTAAATCAAAGGGTGCCTTTGTTAATTTCACATTGGATGGTATTGAGGACAAGCTTGAGATTTATACAACTCGTCCTGATACACTTTGCGGTGTTACTTTTATGGTTATAGCACCAGAGCACCCATACATTGATAAGTACGCTGACAAGATTTCTAACATGGACGCAATCCTTGCTTACCGAGCTGAGTGCCAGAAGAAGTCAGAGTTCGAGCGTACACAGCTTGTTTCTAAGGATAAGACAGGTGTTAGGGTAGAGGGCTTTGATGCAATCAATCCAATCACTGGCAAGAAGATTCCTGTATATATTTCTGATTATGTAATGATGGGCTATGGTACAGGTGCTATCATGGCTGTTCCTGCTCACGACCAGCGTGACTGGGATTTTGCTACTAAGTTTGGAATTGATATCATCCCTGTTATCGAAGGTGGCGATGTTACTAAGGAAGCATACACAGGCGAAGGTAACATGATAAACTCAGAGTTCTTAAATGGTCTTAACAATAAGAAGGACTCAATCGATAGAATGATTAAGGAATTAGAGAAGCTTGGCTGTGGTAAGGCTGGTGTTCAGTTCAAGATGAAGGACTGGGCATTTAACAGACAGCGTTACTGGGGCGAGCCTATTCCAATTGTTCACTGTCCTACATGTGGCGATGTTGCAGTTCCATTTGAGGAGCTTCCACTTAAGCTTCCAGTAATGGAGAAGTTCGAGCCAGGTACAGACGGTGAATCACCACTTGCCAGAGTAGAAAGCTTTGTTAACTGCAAGTGTCCTAAGTGTGGTGGTGCTGCAAAGCGTGAGACAGATACTATGCCTCAGTGGGCTGGTTCGTCTTGGTACTTCCTTCGTTACATCGATCCACATAACGATAATGAATTTGCTGCTATGGATAAGCTTAAATACTGGATGCCTGTAGATTGGTATAACGGTGGTATGGAGCACGTTACACGTCACTTAATTTATTCACGTTTCTGGCATCACTTCCTTTATGATCTTGGTGTAGTTAACACTCCAGAGCCATATTTAAAGCGTAGTGCCCAGGGTATGATCCTTGGTGAGGACGGACAGAAGATGTCTAAGTCTCGTGGTAACGTAATCGACCCGCTTGATATTGTTGATGCTTATGGTGCTGACACACTTCGTACTTACGTACTTTTCATGGGTGATTACGGCGCAGCTGCTCCATGGTCTGATGCTTCAGTTCGTGGATGTAAGAGATTCTTAGAGCGTTTTGCAGGCCTTACTGATATTGTTTCAGATGAAGCAAACAGCGAAAAGATTGAGACAGGTATTCACAAGACAATCAAGAAGGTTTCAGAAGATATCGAAGCTATGAAGTACAACACAGCTATCGCAGCTATGATGGGACTTCTCAATGATATCGTTGCTGAAGGACACATTACAAAGGATAATCTCATTATCCTTGTTAAGCTTCTTTGCCCATTTGCTCCACATCTTGCAGAAGAGATGTACGCAGAGCTAGGTGGCGAAGGCTACTGCTCACTTGCTGCATGGCCAGAATATGACCCTGCTAAAATCGTAGAATCTACTATCGAAATCGCAGTTCAGGTTAACGGAAAGCTAAAGGCTACAATCACAATACCTAACGGCTGCGACAAAGACACAGCCCTTGCCACAGCCAAGGCTGACGAATCCGTAGCAAAGGCTCTTGATGGCAAGAACCTGGTAAAAGAAATCTACGTACCAAACAAGATCGTAAACCTAGTTGTAAAGTAATTTACTAACTAAGCACAAATTAGGTGTTCATGCTCCCGCAGGGCATCCCCCATACTTTCGCATGGGAACCCTCCCGCCGGCGTAGGTCCTTCCCATGCTCGGTATGGTGCCTCCCTGCTCGCGCTTGCCTAGTCTATGTGTGCTTAGTTTTTTAGTACCTATATTAATAATTTGAGCTGAATGCATCTTAGCCTTGGAAAGCACGAGCACGGGGTACTTGGGCTGCATTCAGCGGACTAAAGTAAGGAGAATAAGTATGAGCAAGATTCAGATGACAACACCCCTAGTAGAGATGGATGGCGACGAGATGACTCGTATCCTCTGGCAGATAATTAAGGATGAGCTTTTGCTTCCATTTATTGATTTGAAGACAGAGTATTACGATCTTGGATTAGAGCATAGAAATGAGACTGATGATAAGGTTACAGTGGAATCCGCTGAAGCTACTAAGAAGTACGGCGTTGCCGTAAAGTGCGCTACAATCACTCCTAATGCTGCTCGTATGACAGAGTATAATCTTAAGGAGATGTGGAAGAGCCCTAATGGTACAATTCGTGCAATCCTTGATGGTACTGTGTTTAGAGCTCCAATCGTTGTAAAGGGTATTGATCCAAATGTTAAGACCTGGAAGAAGCCTATTACAATTGCCCGTCACGCTTATGGTGATGTATATAAAAATACAGAAATGCGTATTCCTGCAGCTGGTAAGGTTGAGCTTGTATATACTAATGCAGAAGGTGTTGAGGAAAGAGCTCTTGTTCATACATTTAATGGTCCTGGGGTAGTTCAGGGACAGCATAATATTGATGATTCAATCGAAAGCTTTGCTCATAGCTGTTTTAAGTTTGCACTTGATACAAAGCAGGATTTGTGGTTTGCTACAAAGGATACTATTTCAAAGAAGTACGACCATAGATTTAAGGATATTTTCCAGGAGATATTTGATAAGGAATATAAGGATGCTTTCGAAAAAGCTGGAATCGAATATTTCTATACACTTATTGATGATGCAGTTGCCCGTGTTATGAAGTCTGAGGGTGGATTTATCTGGGCATGTAAGAACTATGATGGTGATGTAATGAGCGACATGATTTCATCAGCATTTGGTTCACTTGCTATGATGACTTCAGTTCTTGTTAGCCCAGCTGGCTACTATGAATACGAAGCTGCTCACGGTACAGTACAGCGCCACTATTATAAGCATCTTAAGGGGGAGGAGACATCTACAAACTCTGTAGCTACAATCTTTGCCTGGACAGGAGCTCTTAGAAAGCGTGGAGAACTTGATAACATCCCTGAGCTTTCATCATTTGCTGATAAGCTGGAAAAGGCTTGTATCAAGACAATCGAGGATGGCAAGATGACTAAGGATTTAGCTCTTATCACCTCAATTGAGAGCCCTACAGTTCTCAATTCCCGTGATTTCATCATCGAAATTCGCAAGACTCTGGAGTCCCTCTAGAATTGTCAGACTACTAAATCTAGTGGTTAATCGTATTGACATACACAATATAGTCTTTTATAATAGTCTCATTCCTAGTCGTATGAGACTATTTTTATGTTCGTAGAAGATTCTAACGAATCTGTAGATAATTAAAATGCCACACAACCTTGGTGAGCGCGAGGAAGAGGGCCCCATGGAGTTAAGGAGGGACCCTTTAGGGAGGTTCCCTTGACTCCAATGGGAGATGGCTTCCGGGAGCACGGAGTACTAGGAGGCATTTTGAAGGACTTTGAGGGAGAATTTATTTTGGAGATGAATGTAAAGCTTCAGGTGTTTGAGGGTCCCCTGGATTTACTCCTACACCTGATAGATAAAAATAAAGTTGATATTTACGACATTCCTATTGTTGAGATTACTGATCAATATATGGAATATGTTCGTGCTATGGATAATAGCGACTTGGATATCATGAGCGAATTTTTGCTTATGGCTACTACACTTTTGGATATTAAAAGCCGTATGCTTCTACCTCGTGAAGAAAAAGAAGATGACGAGGAAGAACAGGAAGACCCACGAGCAGAGCTAGTTCAACAGTTGCTTGAATATAAGATGTATAAGACTATTTCTTATGAGCTTAGGGATAGACAGATGGATGCAAGTCTTGTGTTTTATAAGGAGCCTACAATTCCTGAGGAGGTCCTTAAATATGAGCAGCCTGTTGATTTAGAGGAGCTTATGAGTGATTTAACTTTAAATAAGTTGAATGACATATTTAATCAGGTTTTGAAGCGACAGGATAATAGAAGGGATCCAATCCGTTCTACCTTTGGGAAGATAAAGAAGGAAGAGGTTTCTTTGGAGCAAAAGATGGAGTGGACTATCGCTTTTGCCAAGGCTCATAATACATTTAGTTTTAGAAATCTTCTTGAATATGCTCACTCTAAGACAGAGGTTATAGTTACATTCCTTTGTATATTAGAGATGATGAAGGCTGGTCAGATTAATATTGCTCAAGAAGAAACATTCGCTGATATCTTGATTGAATCAAAGATAGCTGCTTAGGATATGGAGAGGGTATGGAATTATCAGAGATAAAAAATATAGTCGAAGGCATATTGTTTGCAATGGGTGGAACAGTTGAGCCAGCCAAGATTGCAAAGGCACTGGAGCTTGAAGATGAGAAGGTTGTAGAGGCCATTCAATCACTTAAAAAAGATTATGAGGACCAAAATCGCGGAATCACTATCACAGAAATAGATGGTGCTTATCAGATGTGCACTAGTCCTGATATATATGAATATCTTATCAGAATTGCAAAACAGCCTAAGAAATATGTTCTTACAGATGTACTACTTGAAACTTTATCAATAATTGCATATAAGCAACCTATTACTAAATCTGAAATTGAAAAAATCAGAGGTGTTTCCTGTGATTTTGCAGTTTCAAAATTAGTTGAGTTTGGGCTTTGCTGTGAACTTGGAAGACTAGATGCACCTGGTCGACCAATGCTTTTTGGAACCACTGAGGAGTTTCTTCGTTCCTTTGGGGTAAGCTCCATTGATGAACTACCAGAACTCTCTCAAACCCAGATAGAAGAGTTCAAATTAGAAGCTGAAAATGAAGCAAATAGTGTTGAGGTAACTATCTAGTTTATCTGTTTATTACATAGTGAATTTATAATATGGGGTTATCATACTGGATGATTTATTTATCTAGCATGATAGCCCCTTTTTTCAAGTATAATTGTTACCAATGTTTAGTTCATAAAGTTGTGACAATTTTTTAACACATTCGCATTGAATTAACATGAAAAAATAGGTATCATTATACTTGCGAGAAATTTTGAAATAATTTTATATATATGGAGGTACAAGATGGGTAATGATTCAAATCAAGCTCAGGCTAGAATTAATGCATTACTGGATGAGAACAGCTTTGTTGAGCTTCAGTCTCTAGTAACCAGTAGAAGCACAGATTTTAACCTTGATGCAAAAAAAGAACCATCAGACGGAGTAATTATTGGACATGGTCTCGTAGATGGAACCTTGGTTTTTGTATTTAGCCAGAATGCAGAGGTTTTAGGTGGCACAATTGGCGAAATGCATGCTAAGAAGATTCTATCTGTTTATGACATGGCTCTTAAGGTTGGCGCTCCTGTTATCGGTTTTATCGATTGCGGAGGCGTTCGTTTACAGGAGTCTTTTGATGCTCTTGAAGCACTTGGCTCAGTAATTGAAAGAGCGGCTGATGTAAAGGGTGTTATTCCACAGCTCATTTGTGTAGCTGGCAATTGTGGTGGCGGACTTTCAGTTCTTCCTGCACTTGCAGATTTTACATTTATGGTTGATGGAGCTAAGCTTTTCATCAATTCACCAGATACTATTACTGGCAATAGTTCTGATAAATGTGATACTTCTTCAGCTGAGTTCCAGTTTAATGAGGCTGGCACAGTTGATGTTCACGGCTCTCTTGGAGAGGTCGTTTCTTCAATGAGACAGATTATTTCTATGATTCCAAATGATATCGTGGAAGCTTCTGATGATTTGAATAGAGCAGCAGAAGGTCTTGAAGATAAGCTTGGTGATGCAACACTTGTTGCAACAGAGCTTGCAGATAATAGATGCTTTATAGAGCTTAAGGCTGGATTTGCTAAGGAAATGGTTACAGGCTTGATGAAGCTTGATGGTGTTACAATCGGTGTGGTTGGTAACCGTGAGGTTGAAGGAAATGCAATTCTTTCAGCTGCTGGATGCGAGAAGGCTGCTGATTTCGTTGATCTTTGTGATATGTATGAAATTCCAGTTCTTACTATTACTAATGTTGCAGCATTTAAGTCATGCATTTGTCAGGAAAGACGTCTTCCTAGAGCACTTTCTCAGATGACACAGAGATTTGTTGATGCCAGCGTACCAAAGCTTAACCTTATTACAAAGCAAGGCTATGGCACACCTTATGTATTTATGAATTCTAAGTCACTTGGCGCAGATCTTGTTTATGCATTTGAATCTACATCAGTAGGTGCTATGGAGGCTTCTAAGGCAGCTAAGATTCTTGCTGATAATGGTACAGATGCTGCTGCTATTGAAAAGGATTATGCTGAAATTCAGGATAGTGCACTTACAGCTGCTGCTCATGGACATATCGATAGAATCGTTTCTATGGCAGATGCTAGAAAATATATTATTGCAGGATTTGAAATGTTCTTTTAGAGCAGGAAGGTGAAAATATGAAGAAAAAATTATCATTATTTTTATGCGCCTTAGTTCTTGCTCTTGGAGTTACAGCTTGTGGTGAGGTTAGTGATGATGATGTAATCGCTGATCGTACTGTTAAAGAATATCGCGACGAAATCACAGAATATATGGAAGCCTATGGTTCTGTATTAAGTGGCGATGATTCTCAGATTAGAGAAGATTTATCACAACAGCTTGCTATGTATTACAATGGTGCTACTCTTGAGGATCTTGCAGAAGCTCAAGGAGTTACCGTTGATGAAGTAGTTGATTTATACAAAGAGAGCTATTTAGACAGCGTTGGACAAATCGTATTTCCTGAGGATAGCACATTGGTTGCAGATTTGCGTGAGGAATTCCAGGAATGTATCGATGAAGCTGGCGATTATGAAGGCGTTAAAGAATTCACAGTTGAAAAGTCAGGAAAGACTGTTACATCAACAATTGTCGGTGATTTCTCAAAGAGAGATCTTAAGATGACATTTGTTTACTCGACACTTGATACTACAGTTCCTACAGCTATGAATGTTGAACCGGTTTATACACTTGGTGAGACAATGCAGAAGGCAGCACTTAATACAGTTATGGGTATTTTAATTGTATTCTGTATGTTGATTATTATGTCAGGAGTTATTAAGTGTTTTGAGATTATTCCTAAGCTTCAAAATAAGGCTAAGGAAAAGGCTGAAAATGTTGCTGCAACACCTGCTGTGGCACCAGTACAGTCAGCTGTAAAAAATGAAACAGATGATTTACAATTAGTTGCAGTTATTGCTGCTGCAATTGCTGCAAGCACAGGAGCTTCTACAGATTCGTTTGTAGTTCGTTCTATCAAGAAAAGACGTTAAGATTTTAGGAGGAATACCATGAAAAATTATACAATTACT
Source organism: Pseudobutyrivibrio ruminis (assembly GCA_015057305.1). Lineage (GTDB taxonomy): Bacteria > Bacillota > Clostridia > Lachnospirales > Lachnospiraceae > Pseudobutyrivibrio > Pseudobutyrivibrio ruminis_F. The sequence goes on from SVES01000002.1 coordinate 57,376, forward strand.
GTTAATGGAACAGTTTATGATGTTACTGTAGAAGATAAGGGGGGTTCTGGGGTATCTCCAGTTACTCCAGCAGCTGCTCCAAAGGCAGCAGCTCCAGCACCAGCAGCTACAGGTGCCGCAGGCGGTGTTAAGATTGAAGCAGGCGCTGCAGGTAAGGTCGTTAAAATTGCAGCAACCGCTGGTACAGCAGTAAAGAAGGGTGATCCAGTAGTAGTACTTGAAGTTATGAAGATGGAAACACCTGTTGTAGCACCTTCAGATGGTACTGTTGCATCTATCAACTGCAACGAAGGTCAGCAGGTTGAAGCTGGCGCATTACTTGCAACTATGAACTAATAGGAGGAATTCACATGAGTTACGTTGGAGAGACATTGTTAAACCTCGCTCATCAGACTGCATTTTTTAATCTGACTTGGGGTAACTATGTCATGATAGCGGTTGCCTGTGTTTTCCTTTTCCTTGCAATCAAAAAGGGATATGAGCCATTACTTCTTTTGCCAATCGCATTTGGTATGTTATTGGTTAATATTTATCCTGATATTATTGCATCCCCTGAGGAAACATCTAATGGTGTAGGCGGCTTGCTTTATTATTTCTACACTCTTGATGAGTGGTCAATCCTTCCTTCGCTTATTTTCATGGGCGTTGGTGCGATGACAGATTTCGGTCCACTTATTGCTAACCCAATTAGCTTCTGGCTTGGTGCGGCAGCACAGATTGGTATTTTTACAGCTTACCTGTTGGCAATCCTTTTAGGCTTTTCAGATCAGGCTGCAGCTGCTGTATCAATCATTGGTGGTGCAGATGGACCTACATCTATTTTCTTAGCTGGTAAATTAGGACAGTCAGCTCTTATGGGACCTATTGCAGTTGCTGCATACTCATATATGTCACTTGTTCCTATTATTCAGCCACCTATCATGAAGGCTCTTACTACAAAAGAAGAGCGTTCAATTAAGATGGCTCAGCTTAGACCTGTATCAAAGCTTGAGAAGATTTTGTTCCCAATCGTTGTTACAATTATTGTTTGTTTAATATTACCTACAACAGCTCCACTTGTTGGTATGCTTATGCTTGGTAACTTGTTCAAGGAGTCTGGTGTAGTTAATCAGCTTACAGAGACAGCATCGAATGCTCTTATGTACATCGTAGTTATTTTACTTGGTACATCTGTTGGTGCTTCTACATCAGCTGAGGCCTTCTTAAATGCAGCTACACTTAAGATTGTTGTACTTGGTCTTGTAGCTTTCGTTTTTGGTACAGCTGCTGGCGTATTATTTGGTAAAATCCTATGCCATGTTACTGGTGGTAAGATTAACCCACTTATTGGTTCGGCTGGTGTATCTGCCGTTCCTATGGCTGCTCGTGTTTCCCAGAAGGTTGGTGCAGAGGAGGATCCTACAAACTTCCTTCTTATGCATGCTATGGGACCTAACGTTGCCGGAGTTATTGGTACAGCAGTTGCAGCCGGCGTATTTATGGCAATCTTTGGAGTTTAATGCATTAAGGAGTGAACCACAGAAGTGGGAGGATTCCTTGATGCCCTGAACTGCCCTTGCTGAAGGCAATTATAATGGCAGTTCTTCATATTTTTTAAAATTAATAGGAGGAATAATCTTTATGGCAGATATTAGTCCAAAGCCAGTTAAAATTACAGAGACAGTGCTCCGTGATGCACATCAGTCTCTTATAGCAACACGTATGCCTACCTCTATGATGCTTCCTATCATCGATAAGATGGATAAGGTTGGATATAATGCAGTAGAATGCTGGGGTGGTGCTACATTTGATGCTTGCCTTAGATTCTTAAAGGAAGATCCATGGGATAGACTTCGTAAGCTTCGTGATGGATTTAAGAACACAAAGCTTCAGATGCTTTTCAGAGGTCAGAACATCTTAGGATACAGCCAGTATCCAGATGATGTTGTAGAATATTTCGTTCAGAAGTCAATTGCTAATGGTATTGATATCATTCGTATTTTTGACTGCCTTAACGATATCAGAAACCTTCAGACAGCAGTAAATGCTACAAAGAAGGAAAATGGTCACGCTCAGGTTGCTCTTTCTTATACACTTGGCGAGGCTTATACACTTGATTATTGGAAGGACATTGCAAAGCGTATCGAGGATATGGGCGCAGATTCTATCTGTATCAAGGATATGGCAGGCTTACTTGTACCTGCAAAGGCTTATGAGCTTGTTACAGCTTTAAAGGAATCTACATCGCTTCCAATCGAAATGCATACACACTACACATCAGGCGTTGCAAGTATGACTTACCTTAAGTCTGTTGAGGCTGGTGCTGATATTATCGACTGTGCAATTTCACCATTCGCACTTGGTACATCACAGCCAGCTACAGAAGTTATGGCAGCTGCATTTGAGGGTACACCATACGATACAGGATTTGATCAGGAGCTTCTTTCTGAAATCGCTGATTACTTCCGTCCATACAGAGAAGAGTGCATTGAAAGTGGACTTATGTCTACAAAGGTTCTTGGTGTTAACATCAACACTCTTCGTTATCAGGTTCCTGGCGGTATGCTTTCAAACCTTATCAGCCAGTTAAAGGAGCAGGGTAAGGAAGATAAGCTTCGTGAGGTTCTTGAGGAAGTACCACGTGTACGTAAAGACCTTGGCGAGCCACCACTTGTTACACCTTCATCACAGATTGTTGGTACACAGGCTGTATTCAATGTTCTTATGGGTGAGAGATACAAGGTTGTTACTGAGCAGACTAAGGACATCCTTCTTGGTAAGTATGGCCAGACAGTTAAGCCATTCAATCCAGAGGTTGTTGAGAAGGCACTTGGAGCTGACAAGGACAAGGCAATCACTTGCCGTCCAGCAGATTTACTTGAGCCAGGTCTTAAGAAATTTGAAGAAGAGTGTGCTAGATGGAAGCAGCAGGATGAGGACGTTTTGTCTTACGCTTTGTTCCCAAAGGTAGCTACAGAATTCTTCGAGTATCGTGAGGCTCAGCAGACAAAGGTTGACCCAGCAAAAGCTGATAAAGAAAATAAGGCTTATCCAGTATAATATATAAGCAAATGTTCAAAGGGGTGATGCAGGATTTCTTGCATTGCCCCTTTTCCTGTAATATAATTAAATCCCCTAAATAAATATATGAGGATTTAATATGGCAACAACAACTGATTTAGTATCAAAGATAAATGAATATTATGGCAAAATGTCCAAGGGGCAGAAACTACTTGCAAATTATATTATGGACAACTATGACAAGGCTGTTTTTCTTACAGCGGCAAAGCTTGGAGAGATTATAGGTGTGTCCGAGTCTACCGTTGTTAGATTTGCAACCTTTATTGGATACAAGGGCTATCCTGAGTTTCAAAAGGCTCTTGAGGAAATGGTGCGTCTAAAGCTGAATACTGCAGATACAGTTGAATTGACCAATGGCAGCATAGAACAAAATGGTGTACTTCGTTCTGTTTTGGTAGCGGATGCTCTAAAGGTGAAAAATACCATGGAAACAATTGATGAGGTTGCCTTTGAAAATGCAGTTGAAGTTATAAATAACGCTAGAAGAATATATGTTGTAGGTATTCGTACCTGTGCACCACTTGCTTCCTTTTTGTCCTTCTACCTAAATATGATTTTTGACAATGTAGTTAATTTGCAGACTAGCTCCACATCAGAACTTTTTGAGCAAATGATACATATTGATGAAAGAGATTGCCTCATTGGTATTTCATTTCCAAGGTATTCTATGCGTACCCTAAAGGCTTTGGAATTCGCCAACAATCGAAGGGCTAATGTTATAACGATTACTGATTCAATTCATTCCCCTATGAATCTATATAGCTCGTGTAATTTAATCGCTGAAAGTGGTATGCATGCTGCTGTAGATTCTTTAGTGGCCCCTTTATCAGTTATAAATGCATTAATTGTTGCACTTTGTAATAAAAATCAAAATACAGTTGCAAAGAATCTTGAGATGATTGAGAATGTTTGGAATGATTACCAATTTTACGAAAATGATGAAATAGATTTAGTGGATGATTCATTAAAAATGAATTATTCCTTTGAGGGTTTGGATGAGTAAGATAATAGTAATTGGCGGTGGAGCAGCCGGAATGATGGCTGCATATGCAGCTGGTTTATGCGGCCACAAGGTCATTTTAATAGAAAAGAATGAAAAGCTAGGGAAGAAAATATACATTACAGGTAAGGGACGATGTAATTTTACTAACGCTTGTTCCGAGGAAGATTTCTTAAAGAATGTAGTTAGTAATCCTAAGTTTTTATATAGTGCTATTTATACTTTTAATTCTGATGCAATGATTGATTTCATTGAAGGTCATGGTACTGTAACAAAGGTTGAGAGAGGCAATAGAGCTTTTCCTGAATCGGATCATGCCTCTGATATTACCAAGGCATTAAAGAAAGGCTTAGATGAATTTTCAGTTGATATAAGGCTTAATACCGAAGTAAAAAATATTATTATTTCAGATGATATAGCGGTTGGAGTTGAATTAAAGGACCATAAAAAAATAAATGCTGACCATGTAATCGTATGCACTGGTGGCTTATCCTATAGTACAACAGGTTCTACAGGTGATGGTCTGAAATGGGCAAAGCAGCTTGGGATTAAAGTGACAGATACCAGGCCAGCCCTTGTTCCACTTAATGTTAAGGAAGCATATATTGCCAAAATGCAGGGACTAGCCCTGAAAAATGTCAGTCTAAACATTTTTGAAGGCAATAAAAGTATATATGATGGTTTTGGAGAGATGCTTTTTACTCATTTCGGAGTTTCAGGACCATTGGTATTATCTGCTAGCTCTATAATAGGAAAGAAGCTGCAAGCTTGTGGCAATCTTAAGGCTGTTATTGATTTAAAGCCGGCTCTTTCATTAGAAGAGCTTGATAATCGGTTGCTTAGAGATTTTAATGAAAATATGAATAAGCATCTTAGTTCTGTACTTAGAGGCTTGTTACCAGCATCCATGGTTCCTGTGTTTATTGAAATCCTTAATTTTGATGATGGTAGGCAGATTAATTCTGTAACCAAGGAAGAACGTATGGCTATAATTAATTTGTTAAAGGCATTTCCTTTTACAATTACTGGTCTGCGGGAATACAAGGAAGCAATTATCACACAGGGTGGCGTCTCAGTAAAAGCTATTGACCCATCTACCATGAAATGTAAAAATATAAATGGATTGTCCTTTGCTGGAGAAGTTCTTGATTTGGATGCTTTTACAGGAGGCTTCAACCTTCAGATAGCTTGGTCTACTGGCTATTTGGCAGGTATTTCTATTAGTTAATTAATAATTTGGAGGATATAGATTATGGCATTTAATGTTGCAATTGACGGACCTGCAGGAGCAGGAAAATCTACAATAGCTAAGGCGGTTGCTGCTAAGAAGGGGTACGTATATGTAGATACTGGAGCAATGTATAGAGCAATGGCTTTATATTTTCTTCGCTCAAATATATCAAAGGATGACGAAGCAAAGATTTCTTCAGTAGTAGACGATATAGTTGTTTCTATTAAGTACGAAGCTGGTTCACAGCATGTTATTCTAAACGGTGAGGATGTTACAGGTCTCATTAGAACAGAAGAGGTTGGCAACATGGCCAGTGCAACTTCAGTGTATAGCGCTGTAAGAACAAAGCTTGTTGCGTTACAGCAGGAACTTGCAAAAACTACTGATGTTATTATGGATGGAAGAGATATCGGAACTGTAGTTTTACCAAATGCAAATGTTAAGGTATTTTTGACAGCTTCAGTAGAATGTAGAGCAAAACGTAGATTTGACGAGCTTCAGGCAAAGGGAGAAAATCCTGATTTTGATAAAATAGCCAAGGACATAGAGGAGAGAGATTACAGAGATTCTCATCGTGAGATTAGCCCGTTAAAGCAGGCGGAGGACGCAATCTTAGTGGACAGCTCCAATATGACAATAGATGAAGTGGTTGGGACTATTTTAGATTTGTGTAAATAGAGGATTATTCTATGGATGTAATTTTAGCTAAATCAGCAGGCTTTTGTTTCGGAGTACAAAGAGCAGTTGACGTTGTTGAGAAACAAATTCAAGAGGGGGACGGGTTTTTGTATACCTATGGTCCCATAATTCACAACGAAGAAGTTGTAAAAGAATTTGAAAAGCATGGTGTCCAGGTTATGGATGAGGATAGAATAGAGGCTTATGCACCTGGTACTGTTATCATTCGTTCCCATGGAATCACAAAGGCAGTTGAGGAAAAGCTTAATGAGTTAGGACATAATGTTATTGATGCCACTTGCCCTTTTGTAAAGAAAATTCATAAGGCGGTTGATGAACACTCCAAGGCTGGTGAGTTTATAGTTATTATTGGAAACCCTGACCATCCAGAGGTAAAGGGAATTGTGGGATGGATTAATGGAAATAACTACAAAGTTATACCGGATGAGGAAACTGCAAAGGATTTTTCAGTAAATTCTTCTCAAGATATCTGTATTGTTTCTCAAACCACCTTTAACCATAATAAATTTCAAGAATTAGTTGAAATTATAAATCAAAAAGGTTATCATATTATTGTTTTGAATACAATATGCGATGCGACTAATAAAAGGCAGGTTGAAGCTGCAGAAATTGCTTCAAAAGTTGATGCCATGGTGGTTATTGGAAGTAAGAATTCGTCTAATACCCAAAAGTTGTACGAGATATGCAAAACAAGATGCAACGATACTTACTATATACAGACGGCTGATGATTTCCAGTCATCTGACCTTAGTTCCATTGAAAGTGTAGGTATTACCGCAGGGGCATCCACCCCAAACAATATTATCGAGGAGGTTCAAAAGAAATGTCAGAAATGAGTTTTGAACAAATGTTGGAGGAATCATTTAAAACTATACACAATGGAGAGGTAGTAGACGGTACTGTTATTAGCGTAAAGCCAGATGAAATCGTTTTAAATATCGGTTATAAGTCAGACGGTATTATTACACGTTCAGAGTACACAAACGAGTCAAATGTTGACCTTACTACTGTTGTAAATGTTGGTGATTCTTTATCAGCTATCGTTATCAAGGTTAATGATGGAGAGGGACAGGTTCTTCTTTCATACAAGAGACTTGCTCAGGAAAAGGGTAACGAGAGACTTGCTGAAGCCTTTGAAAATGGTGAAGTACTTACAGCTACAGTTGATAAGGTACTTAAGGGTGGTCTTACAGTAGTTGTTGATGAGGCTAGAGTATTTATTCCTGCTTCATTCGTTTCAGATGTATATGAAAAGGACCTTGGAAAATATCAGGGACAGGAAATTAGCTTCGTTATCACTGAGTTTGATCCAAAGCGCCGTAGAATTATTGGTAACAGAAAGACTCTTCTTGTTGCAGATAGAGCAAAGGCTCAGGAAGAACTTATGTCTAAGATTGCTGTTGGTCAGGAATTCGAAGGAACAGTTAAGAATGTTAAGGATTTTGGTGCATTCATCGATTTAGGTGGAGCTGATGGTCTTCTTCATATCTCAGAAATGAGCTGGGGACGTGTTGAGAATCCTACAAAGACTCTTAACGTTGGCGATAAGATTAAGGTATTTGTTAAGGAAATCAAGGATGGCAAGATTGCACTTTCTTGCAAGTTTGATGATGAGAATCCATGGAACGGTGCTGCTGAGAAGTACGCAGTTGGTACAATTGTAAAGGGTAAAGTAGTTCGTATGAAGGACTTTGGCGCTTTCGTTGAGCTAGCTCCTGGAATTGATGCGCTTTTACATGTATCACAGATTTCTAAGGATCGTATTGAGAAGCCTTCTGATGTGCTTTCAGTTGGTCAGGAAATTGAGGCTAAGGTTGTTGAATTCAATGATGATGAAAAGAAGATTAGCCTTTCTATGAAAGCTCTTACAGATCCAGATGATGCTTCTGATGAAGATGTTGCAGATGTAAATATCGAAGAAGTTGCAGCTGAGGAAGAGTAATTAGTAATTTCTATTGATTATAAAGAGTTCTTGGGTTTCCAAGAGCTCTTTTTTGCTAGTCATAGTTGGCTAAAATATTAATTATGATAAAACTTTAAGCTGTAACAATTAATACACAATTAATTAGTATAATGTATTTTGTTTAGATTAGCGAAAAACATGATAGGAGTATACAATATGGACAATTATGATGGTTTCAAAAAAGAGGTTTATGATTTAACAAAAATTGATTTAAGCTCTTACAAAGAAAAACAGATGCGCAGACGTATTGACTCTCTTGTGACAAAGCATAAATGTAAGGAATATCACGAGTATGTTGGACTTTTAAAAAAGGATAAAGAGGTTTTTGATGAATTTGTCAATTTCCTCACTATCAATGTTTCTGAATTTTATCGCAATCCAGATCAATGGGAATTAATGACAAAGGAGTTCATTCCTGAATTAATTGCACATTCAGGACAAAATCTTAAAATTTGGAGTGCTGCCTGTTCAACAGGTGATGAGCCTTATTCTCTTGTTATGGCTCTGTCTCAACACATGCCACTTAATAAGATTAAAATATATGCAACTGACATAGACAAGCAGGTTATAGCCACTGCCAAGGTTGGATTGTATAATGCTAAGAGTATTGCTGGAGTTCCAGCAGATTTAAAAAAGAAGTTCTTTACTCCTGTTGGAAATTCCTTCCAGATTAGTGAAGAAGTAAAGAGATGTGTAGAATTCAAGGAGCACAATTTACTTAGAGATCCTTATCCAAGCAATTATGATATGATTGTATGCAGAAATGTATTGATTTACTTTACTGATGAGGCTAAGGACGAGGTTTATGACAAGTTTGCCAAGTCTCTAAGGCAGGGTGGAATCCTGTTTATTGGCTCAACAGAGCAGGTTATCAACTACAAGGATCTTGGATATAAGAGACGCTATTCATTCTATTATGAAAAAGTATAATGAAAATGACGGCTGATGATTTAGTGTAACATGCTCCCGCAGGCCACTGATGTAAGCTCCGCTTACTAGACCAACATTTTCCTTCATTACACTCGGAAAATGTTGGTCATATCCTGCTCGCGCTTGCCAACTCTATGAACATCAGCCTTATGTTATATATATAATTTAATGCTTCAACATATATCTGCATACCTTAACCAGCAGGGGTGGGGTGAGGTCCAAGATATCTATGTAGGTTTCCTTGGATTCGTAGGTTGGTTTGAAAATGCGAGTGGTTCCTATATCGATCTTTTCAGGAAGGGCAAGAAATTGCCCTTCTTTTTTTACTTTGCAATCAGCTCTTTTGGCAGGGCGACGACATTCTTTATCCATGCTTTCGCCTATTGATTTTGGGATGATAATATCTTCGTTAATAAGATAATAATAGTTTTTGTAATCTGGCAAAAATGTGTAAAGCTCCCCCTTAAATAGATTCAAAGTAACGTATATACGATTATTTTTTATAATATATAGACCGTATTCTCTTTGTTTGTTAATGGGATTTGGCAGTTCAAAACCTATTTCAACCTCAAATCTTAGCTTTCCATCATTTATTTCATGAGAGATATATCGTAAATCCGTATTTAAAAGCTCAGGGTATGAAAGAATATCTGTGATATAAATCATGCCCTTTACATCCTCGTAATTATGGAGAAGAATTAGTTCTTTTGAGGTTGTATCTCCGGTTAGACTATAGTGCATATATACAGGGATAAGTTCACCACCATTGTATTTATCATCACGGTGGAGACCTAGAAATTCTTCGATTGTTTTTTGCTTGTAATTTGGTAAATCAAGTAGGCATCTGGCCTTTGTGGTCATTAAATACATATCTGTATGAGACTTTGATTTTATTTTTGTATTTAATTTATATTTACGACAGCGCTCAACAATAAAGGATTCATCAAAACGAGTTGAATTAAAACCTAATAGCTTTGGATATTTTTCCATTATAGTTTCAAATTCCTGTAAAATTTCCAATTCTTCAGATTCATTTGAAGCTAGTAGCTGGGTAATTGTTATTGTATCCCCGACTCTTGTGGCATATCCAATAAGATATATATAAGATTTTCTTGGAGATAAACCAGTACATTCGATATCAAAAAACAAGGTGTTTTCATCAAAATAAATATCGTATACACGGTTTGGATTTTCTAACTTATAGCTATTATTAATAATTTCCATATTCTAAACTCTTTCAATTATTTCTATTGTTAAATTATACACAAACAATACAGATTTGGTACTAAAAAATATACAAAATAAATGAGAATAATTCTCTTTTATTTAGGGCAAAATGTTATAATGAATTTAAATTATTAACACAAATTTTACAGAAAGAGGGGTAGAGTTAATGGGCCTGAGAACATTTAAAGGTGGTGTTCATCCTTACGATGGCAAGGAACTTTCAAAGGAAAAGCCTATCAAGGAATTGAAACCACAGGGCGAAATGGTCTATCCACTATCTCAACATATCGGTGCACCTGCACAGGCATGTGTTGCGGTAGGAGATACAGTACTTCGTGGTCAGAAAATCGCTGAGGCAGGTGGCTTTGTATCATCACCTATCTTTTCCAGCGTTTCTGGCACAGTTAAGGCTATTGAGCCAAGACGTGTTGCTACTGGTGACATGGTTAATTCTATCATCATCACTAATGATGGTAAATTTATCGAAACTGGCTTTGAAGGCTGCGATGATTATAGCAAGCTTTCAAACGATGAAATCATCAAAAAAATTCAAGAGGCAGGCATTGTTGGTATGGGAGGTGCGGGATTCCCTACTCACGTAAAGCTTTCGCCTAATAACCCGGAGAAAATTGAGTATATTATTGCAAACTGTGCTGAGTGTGAGCCTTATCTTACATCTGATTACCGCAGCATGGTTGAGCAGCCTGAAAAGCTCATCACAGGAATGAAGATTATTTTACAGCTTTTTCCAAATGCAAAGGGTCTTCTTGGTATTGAGGACAATAAAAGCGATGTAATTGCATCCTTGGGAAAGCTTGTAGAAAATGAGCCCCGTATAGAAGTGGTACCATTGCTTACAAAATATCCTCAGGGCGGTGAGAGACAGCTAATCAAAGCTTGTACTAATCGTGAAATCAATTCAAAAATGCTTCCTGCCGATGCGGGATGTATTGTTGATAATGTAGCTACTATAAATGCTATATATACAGCCATAGTTGAGGGTAAGCCAGTTATGGACCGTATCTTTACATTGACTGGTGACGCAGTTATGGAGCCTAGAAATTATCGTATTTGCATTGGCACTAGCTGCAAGGAGATATTGGAAGCTGCTGGAGGTTTTGTTAGAGAACCAGCCAAAATAATTTCAGGAGGTCCTATGATGGGATTTGCTGTTATGGATACAGATATCCCTACAACGAAGACTTCGGGAGCATTGTTATGCCTTTCTCAGGACGAGGTATCTAAGTTCGAAACTACTGCTTGTATAAACTGCGGCAGATGTGTTGAGGCGTGCCCTGAAAATCTTATTCCATCAAGACTTTCAAAATTCTCTGATCACGGCGATAAGGCTGAATTTGAAAAATGGTACGGTCTAGAGTGTATTGAATGTGGAAGCTGTAGCTTTGCATGTCCTGCTAGAAAACCTCTTGCACAATCTATAAAGACAATGAAAAAGCTTGTGCTTGCTGATAAGAGAAAAAAGTAGAAAGGGTAGGGTAGAAAAGTGAGTAATTTATTAAAGGTTTCTTCATCTCCACATGTAAGAGCGAAAGACGACACAAGCCGCATAATGCTTTATGTTCTTATTGCCCTGATGCCAACTACGATTTTTGGTATTTTTAATTTTGGAATTAGAGCACTTTTGCTAGTGTTGGTTTGTATTATTACATGTGTTTTATCTGAATTTTTGTTTGAAAAAGCTGTTGGCAAAAAGAGTACAATAGGAGATTTAAGTGCGGCGGTTACTGGACTTCTATTGGCACTAAATCTTCCTCATACACTTCCTGTTTGGCAGGCTGTTTTAGGCTCAGTATTTGCCATAGTTGTTGTAAAAATGTTATTTGGAGGTCTGGGTCAGAATTTCATGAATCCAGCCCTAGGTGGAAGAGTATTTCTTCTTATTTCATTTGCAGCTACCATGACTAATTTTGAGTTTGATGGAGTGGCAGGAGCAACACCACTAGCACTTCTTAAAAATGGTGAATCAGTTAATACTCTTGATATGCTTATTGGTAGATGTGGTGGAACAATTGGTGAGACAAGTGCTCTTTGCATTTTACTTGGAGCAATTATTTTGATTTTACTGGGAGTAATCGATTTGACTATTCCAGGCATCTATATTGTTACATTTTCAATTTTTATTATGCTTTTTGGCGGTCATGGCTTTGACACTACATTTTTAGTTGCACATTTATGTGGCGGTGGTTTAATGCTTGGTGCATTTTTTATGGCTACAGACTATGTAACATCCCCAATCACACCTGGTGGAAAAGTAATATATGGTATTTGCTTAGGGGTACTTACTGGAGTATTTCGTATTTTCGGTAATAGTGCAGAAGGTGTCAGCTATGCAATTATTTTTAGTAACCTGTTAGTGCCTTTAATTGAAAAGGTTACTGTACCTCGTGCATTTGGTATTGTAAAAGAAAAGAAGGCTAAGGAGGTGAAGGCTAATGAATAAATTAGTTAAAGATGCTCTTATCCTTACTTGTATTACAGTTATTGCTGGATTTGCATTAGGCCTTGTTTATGAAATTACAAAGGCTCCAATTGCCAAGGCAGAGGCTGATGCTTTACAAAAGGCTTACCAGACCGTATTTGCTGATGCTGCATCCTTTGCTGATATGGATGGCTTTGATTCTCAGAGTGCTACCCAATTAGTAGCAGATGCAGGCTATACAAATGAAACCATTGATAACTGTGTTGAGGCTCTTGATGCTTCAGGAAATGTTTTGGGCTACGTAATTACGGTTACCACCTCTGCTGGATATGGTGGAGATATTACATTCTCAATTGGAATTACAAATGATGGAGTGATTAATGCTTATTCAATTACAAGCATTTCAGAAACTGCTGGTCTTGGTATGAAGGCTAGAGATACTGGAGATGGAACTTTTTCATCTCAGTTTAATTCCCGTGCAGCCGAGATTTTTACAGTTACTAAGACTGGAGCCAAGGATACATCTGAAATAGATGCAATTTCCGCAGCTACAATTACTTCTAATGCAGTTACAGGAGGCGTAAATGCAGGCGTCACCTACTTTAATTCACTGGTAGGAGGTGCAGAATGAATAAGAATTTAGAAAGAGTATATAACGGTCTTTGGAAGGAAAATCCTACTTTTGTGTTGATGCTTGGTATGTGTCCTACACTTGCTGTCACCACATCAGCTATCAACGGTATTGGTATGGGACTTTCTACGACGGTAGTTTTAGTCCTTTCCAATATGATGATTTCAGCATTGAGAAATCTTATTCCTGATAGAGTTAGAATGCCGGCATTTATCGTAGTTGTTGCATCCTTCGTTACAATAGTACAGTTTTTAATGCAGGGCTTTTTACCTTCTTTATATGAATCCCTTGGAATTTACATTCCACTTATTGTAGTTAACTGTATTATTTTAGGACGTGCTGAAAGTTATGCTTCCAAAAACCCGGTTATCCCATCTATGTTTGATGGTATAGGTATGGGTCTTGGATTTACAATTGGCCTTACACTGATTGGTATTGTTCGTGAAATATTAGGCAATGGCTCAATATTTGATGTAGCTATAACACCACTTAACGATTATCACATTACTTTATTTGGACTTGCTCCTGGCGCATTTTTTGTTCTAGGATGTCTTGTTGCTATTATGAATGTGGTTCGTCGTAAGATGGAAGAAAAGGGCAAACCACTTCCTGCTGTTCAGGGTTGCTTGGCAGGAGATTGTAGTGGATGTACCTTATCAAGTGCCTGCACCGGCAAATCACTAGTTCATCCTGTAGAAGATATACCAGAGGTGGATCCAAAGGATGTAGCAAAGCCACAGGCTTCTAAACCACAGGTTGCCCAGACTTCAAATGCTAAAAATACAGAGGATGTTGAAAAATCAGGTTCAGATTCCTCATATGCAGATGATGAAATAGTAGGAAAGGAGGAAAAATAATGAGTTACGTTACTGGTCTAATATTACTTTTAGTTGCTTCGGCAATTGTAAATAACGTTGTTCTTTCTCAGTTCCTTGGCTTATGTCCTTTCCTTGGTGTTTCAAAAAGGGTTGAAACTGCTGCAGGCATGGGTGGCGCTGTAATATTTGTAATTACCATAGCATCCTTTGTAACATCTGTGATTTACAAATACATTTTGGCACCTACTGGATTTGAATACATGCAGACAATAGTCTTCATTCTTGTAATTGCTGCACTTGTTCAGTTCGTTGAGATGTTCCTTAAAAAGAGCGTTCCAGCCTTGTATCAATCACTTGGCGTTTATTTACCTTTGATTACTACAAACTGTGCCGTTCTTGGAACTGCAATTAATAATGTTACTAATAACTATGATATCTTGGAATCGGTTATCAATGGCTTTGGTGTTGCTGTTGGTTTCACCATTGCGATTGTTATTATGGCTGGTATACGAGAAAAGATTGAATACAATGATATTCCTGAGACATTCAAGGGTTCAGCTATAGTTCTTGTTACTGCAGGGCTTATGGCAATGGCGTTCCTTGGATTTTCAGGGGTAATATAAGGAGGTGCGTTTATGAGTATAACAGGAATTTTACTGGCAGCTGTTATCGTAGGCGCTACTGGTTGTATAATTGGATTTTTCCTTTGCTTCTCGGCTGAAAAATTTAAAGTTGAAGTAGATCCAAAGGAGGAGGCTGTACTTGGAGTGTTACCTGGTAACAATTGCGGTGGCTGTGGTTATGCTGGTTGTTCAGGTCTTGCTGCTGCAATAGCTAAAGGCGAGGCACCAGTTAATCAATGCCCTGTTGGTGGTGCTCCGGTTGCTACCAAGATTTCCGAGATTATGGGAGTGGAAGCAGAGGCAGGAGTTCGCAAGGTTGCTTTTGTTATGTGCCACGGCACTTGCGAAAATGCTAAGCAGCTTTATGATTACACAGGTGTAGAGGATTGCAAGGCTATGGCATTTGTGCCAGGTGGTGGACCTAAGGCCTGCTCTTACGGCTGTATGGGCTTTGGCTCATGCGTAAAGGCTTGCCCATTTGATGCAATTCATATTGTAGATGGAGTGGCAGTAGTAGATAAAGAAGCCTGCAAGGCTTGCGGTAAATGTGTAGCTACATGCCCTAATCATTTGATAGAGCTAATTCCTTACGATTTTGGTCATGCTGTTCGTTGCCACAATAATGACAAGGGCAAAGATGTAATGAGTGTCTGCAAGGTTGGCTGTATTGGATGCCATAAATGTGAGAAGGTCTGTGAGGCTGACGCAATTCACGTTGATGGATTTTTTGCTCACATCGACCAGGATAAATGTACAAGCTGCGGTAAATGCGCAGAGGCTTGTCCTCGTCACATAATTCTTTAGCCTAGAGCTTATAAAGATTTACAAAGTTACTATTGCATGATGAGGACGGACAATATTGTTGTAATAATCATCTAGTCTTAACTAATTTTGTATATTACTATTTGCTGATACATTCACTAAGTAGAACTAAAAAGAGATATTTGTATGGAAATTGCACCGTGGCACATTCAACATCGTGTTTCAACGTGACCACTGCTGCCGCCATCGTAGCGGCAGCTGCAATTCCATATCAAATATCTCTTTTTGTTCTACTAAGCTCATTCCAAAGCAAATAGTAAATATACTAAAATTAGCTTAAGACTGATGATTCTATAAGTTATAGAATGTCCGTCCTCAGCATACTTGGACGAAAGAATTGTAAAACTTTGTAAGAACACCTACTAATAAATATGCAAGATTCCACATTTAGATAATCTAAAATCTGCGATTGTTTCCCCTACTGGGGTGTGAGGCCAGGGGCATGGCAAGTGCTTATTCAAAAATAGAGGGTGTGAATAGTAACTTTACAAAAAGGGCTTGACTTATATCAAGCTACATAGTAATATATGACTTGTCGCTGATAGCGACGGGTCATATGGTTCCTTGGTCAAGCGGTTAAGACGTCGCCCTCTCACGGCGAAAACAGCGGTTCGATTCCGCTAGGAACTGCTAAAAGCATCCGATTAATTCGGATGCTTTTTTGTTTAGTTTTCGATGTTTGTAAGTTTAAATTTACGAGTGTATTCAGAGGGATAAAGTATACTGGTTTTGTTAGTCAGTGCAGCTCTGTAAATATTGCTTGAAATAATATCATACTTATCTATTAGTTCGGTTGGAGCTGTGATTAAAGGGCAAGAGCCATTTTCTTTTATTGCGGATAGCAGGTTGGCGCCTGCTTTACTAAATCCTAACATTCTCATATAAGAAATGTATCCTTTATTTTTAGCGTTCGCAAAGTCATTATAGGTAATATCAAGTAGAATATGGCAAAGAACACGGCTTATTTTTGAATAAGTGACATTTTTTGTTTTTAACAAATCACAAAATTGAGTGAAGGAAATATATTTGTCCAGGTTATTTTTTATTCGCTCTGATAAATCCTTATTGCAATCGAGGAAATCCTTAAAATCTTCTGTAGTAAGAAGCTTATAGTGGAGCATTTCTGAGATGTCATCAGGCTTTGCAGCAACACTTTCTTGATAAACTGCTTCTGCCTTTTCTGGTACGGCATCAATAGATCCTGTATTAAAAAGATGTGAGCGAATAGCAGTTGCAGAACTAACAGAACCGGTGAGATCTGGTGAATTATAATCGTTAAAATGGCGCTTAATTATCTCTATATTTAAATTAAGATTATTTGCAAAAATATAACGACAATACTCAAGCCCTAGAATATTATTAGGGCTTGAAGTAATTTCTTTAGGAATATACTTTTCTAGAAATTTAGCTCTAGCGGTAGCATATGTATCTCCAGCAGCAACATTTGATTTAACAGTCTCATTAAATTTCTTTGAGTTTTCTAACTCAAGGAGCTTTTTGGCAGATTCTTTAAAAATATCTTTATTATTACATTCGGCACCAAATAAGATAGTGTCAACAACCCCGGTAGAAGCAAGTAAAGCTACTCCAGCTGAGGCAAATTCTCTGGCAGAGCTTGAGGCAAAGATTGTAGGAATCTCAAGAATTATATCCGCACCACATTTTAAGGCGGCCTCGGCTCTAGTGTATTTGTCAAAGCAGGCAATTTCTCCACGCTGAGTAAAGCTACCAGACATGGCAACAATTACAGCATCAGCACCTAAAACATTTTTTGCGTAATCGATTTGCAGCTTGTGCCCATTATGAAAGGGATTGTATTCTGCAACTATTCCAACTATCATTTATTTGCTCCTTAGCATTGTTAAATACATCATACACTTATATTTATTTTTGCTCAAATTTAATTTTTCTAGAGTCTTTAATTTAAAAAAATTATGGGATTGTTTAGTATTAAGTACTAAGCCGCAAATTGCAAAATATGTGGTGTTATATCAATGGAAATGTGCTATACTAAACAAGTTGAATTATGTTTTAAAGAAAGAAATATATAAATTTAGGAGGAATTACTCAATTATGAAGATTTTAGTTATCAACTGTGGTAGCTCATCTCTTAAGTATCAGGTTATTGATTCCGAGAGCGAGCAGGTACTTTGCAAGGGTCTTTGCGAGAGAATTGGTATTGATGGACGTATTGTATACCAAAAGGCTGGTCTTGATAAGGAGACTACAGAAATTCCTATGCCTTCTCACAAAGAGGCTGTTGCAGCTGTTATTAATGCTATTACAAATGATAAAACAGGAGCTATTGCTTCTCTTGATGAAATTGATGCTGTTGGCCACAGAGTTGTACATGGTGGTGAAAAATTTGCAGCTTCAGCTCTTATTACAGATGAAATGATTAAAGTAGTAGAAGAGTGCAATGATTTAGCACCTCTCCACAATCCAGCAAATATAATTGGTATTAATGCTTGTCGTGAGCTTATGCCAGGTAAGCCACAGGTTGGTGTATTTGATACAGCATTCCATCAGACAATGCCTAAGGAAGCTTACATGTATGCTGTTCCTTACAAGTATTATGAGAAATATGGCGTTCGTCGCTATGGCTTCCACGGAACAAGTCACAGCTATGTTTCAAAGAGAGTTTGCGAGTTTGCAAATGCTGATATTAACAACTCTAAGATTATCGTTTGCCACATTGGTAATGGAGCTAGTTGCTGTGCGGTACTTAATGGCAAGTCAGTAGATACTTCAATGGGTCTTTCTCCACTAGAGGGTCTTGTAATGGGTACACGTTCAGGTGATATTGATCCTTCAGCTGTTGAATATATGGCTAAGAAAGAGGGCTTGGATTTCCCAGGTATTATGAATGTACTTAATAAGGAATCTGGTGCTCTTGGAGTTTCTGGTATTTCATCAGATTTCCGTGATTTAATTGCTTCCTCTGCAGAGGGCAACGAGAGAGCTAAGCTTGCTATGGATATGATTGCATACCGTATTGCAAAGTATGTTGGTGCATATGCCGCAGCTATGAATGGTGTTGATATGATTTGCTTTACAGCAGGTCTTGGAGAGAACAATGCAGGCCTTCGCCAGGCAGTTTGTGATCATCTGGGATTTATGGGTGTTGAGCTTGATAGCTCACGTAACGAAGGACCAAGTGAAGACAAGCTTATTTCTTCAGATGCTTCAAAGGTTAAGGTATTCGTTATCCCTACAAACGAAGAGGTTATGATTGCCAGAGATACTGCTGCAATTGTTTCAGGCAAATAATTTGTAAACTGAATTTTGAAAATTGAGTATATTTTCATTAAAAGTGTTTGACAAGCAATACAAACCTTAGTATAATTGACCAAGTGTGGATAGGAGATTTTTATGAAGATTTCTATTAAGGATATTACTTCATTACCTGATCAGAATAAGAAGTTCGCTGGAAACTGCGATTTACATGAGTTTTCTTATCTTGGTAGTAATTTTTCTATCAATCACGTAAAGCCATTTGATGTAGTTTTATCTATGATTGGTTCTAAAAAGCTTCATATCGAATTTACTTCTGAGTGCACAATCTCAGGTGAATGTGATAGATGCTTGACTTCAGTATCATTTATGGTACCTGTCTCAATTGATGAAACTGTTGAGGTTTCAGAAGGGCAGGTCGTTATGGATGAGGATATTGGTCCTTATTCCTTCGTAGATGGTGAAGATATCGACATAGATGAACTCATTTTAAACGAGATCTTATTGAATTTCCCGGCAAAGATATTGTGCCAGGATGACTGCAAGGGGATTTGTCCTGTTTGTGGTAAGAATCGTAACATCGAGCCTTGTGGCTGTGATGATACAGTTTTAGATCCTAGAATGGCACAATTTTTAGATGTCTTTAATAGCTTTAAGGAGGTGAAATAGCATGTCTATTTGTCCAAAGAACAAATCTTCTAAGGGAAGAAGAGATAAAAGAAGAGCAAACTGGAAAATGAGCAATCCTACTCTTGTTAAGTGCAGCAAGTGTGGCGAGCTTATGGTACCACATAGAGTTTGCAAGAACTGTGGTTCATACAACAAAAAAGAAATCATCTCTGTTGATTAATTATGGTTTCTATTCCCCTCTGTAAAGAGGGGATTTTTTTATTTGTATTTTTAGTCTAATTCAAGTATACTTCTTTATAGTGCGTAGATTATGCAGGAATATATTTTGTAAGGAAATATATCCTCAGGATTTTCCGCTGAAAGGATTGTATTTATTATGGATTATACAGTTGTTGCATTAGATGCAATGGGAGGAGATAATGCTCCATCTGAAATGGTTAAGGGCGCAGTAGATGCAGTCAATGCCAGAAACGATATAAAAGTTATTCTTGTTGGTAAAGAGGATATTATTAATAAAGAGCTTTCTGAGTACACCTACAACAAGGAGCAGGTTCAAATAAAAAATGCTACTGAAGTTATCGAAACAGCTGAACATCCTGTGGCAGCTATCAAAAGAAAGAAAGATTCTTCAATGGTTGTCGGCTTACATCTTGTTAAGGATGGGGCGGCTGAGGCTTTTGTATCTGCTGGTAATTCAGGGGCACTTCTTACAGGAGGCCTTGGAATTGTAGGACGTATTAGAGGTATCGAGAGAGCTCCTTTTGGCACATTATTCCCTGTAAAAAGCGGAGTAGCTCTTTTGGCCGATTCTGGTGCCAATGTGGATTGCCGTCCTAGTCACTTAGTACAATTTGCCAAGATGGGCAGCATTTATATGGAAAAGGTTGTAGGCATCAAAAATCCTAGAGTTGCCATTGTAAATGTTGGTGCTGAGGAAGAAAAGGGAAACGCCTTGGTTAAGGAAACTATGCCACTTCTTAAAGAATGTGAGGATATTAATTTTATTGGTAGCATAGAAGCTAGAAATATTCCAAATGGTGATGCAGATGTTATTATATGCGATGGTTTTGTTGGAAATGTTATACTAAAGCTTTACGAAGGCCTCGCTAGTACTCTTGTTTCTGTAATAAAGGGTGGTCTAATGAGTACTCTCAAATCAAAGATTGGTGCTGCCCTAGCATTGCCAGCTTTGAAAAAGACTCTCAAGGCATTTGACGCCAGTGAATACGGCGGAGCACCTTTGCTTGGATTAAAGGGACTTGTTGTTAAGACTCATGGTAGCGCTAAGGCTGGAGAGGTTAGAAACACCATATTCCAGTGTGTTACTTTTAAAGAGCAAAGAATTAATGAGCTTATTAGAGATTATATTGTAATAGATAAGAAAAAGGAGGATTAAACATGGAATTCGATTTACTCAAGGAAATTATTGCAGAGGTTTTAAACGTAGATGCTGCAGAAATTACTACTGAGACAACTTTTGTAGATGATCTTGGAGCAGATTCTTTAGATGTATTCCAGATTATCATGGGTGTTGAGGAAAAGCTTAACATCGAAGTTGATACTGAGGCAGCTGAAAAGCTTTCAACAGTTGGAGATGCTGTTGAGCTTATCAAAAAAACTGTTGCAGGAAAATAATTTAATATTTGAAAGCATCCAGCTTTTTACTGGGTGCTTTCTTAAACTTAAGAAGCTAATTATTTTGCTTTAAACCGTAATGAAATGGAGATAGGAATTGAATCAGAATTTAAAAGAATTTCAAAAAATTATCGGTTATGAGTTTAGAGACGAAAGCTTACTAAAGCAGGCATTAACCCATAGTTCATATGCTAATGAGAACCATATGCCTAAGCTAAGTGACAATGAAAGACTGGAATTCCTTGGGGACGCAGTACTTGAAATTGTATCTAGTGAGTTTTTGTATCTAAATTATGCTGATTTAAACGAGGGCAAACTTTCAAGACTTAGAGCAAGCATTGTTTGTGAACCTACTTTAGCATTTATCTGTAAGGAGATTAGATTAGGTGAATTTGTTCTCCTTTCTAAAGGCGAAGATATGACTGGCGGTCGTGATAGAAAAAGCATCCTTTCTGATGCATTTGAAGCGACTATTGGTGCGATTTTCCTTGATGGAGGCATGGAGCCTGCATCTGAATATATTCACAGATTTGTATTAAATGACATTGAGCATAAGCAGCTGTTTCATGATAGCAAGACACGTTTGCAGGAAGTAGTTCAGGCCAATTATAAAGAGGCCCTTACCTACAATTTGATTAGTGAATCAGGACCAGACCATGCCAAAGAATTTAAGGTGGAGGCTGTTGTGGGCAGTCGTGTCCTTGGTGTAGGCATAGGCCGCACTAAGAAAGCGGCAGAGCAGGAAGCTGCTTACGAAGGCTTGCTTCGTTTACACAAAGAGGATTCAATAAATATTATTTAATTGATGTTATGAAAAATTTAAACGACCCTGAATAGATATCTAAATTAGTTTGTAACATACAATGATTTATCCTTTGAAAGGAGCTTCCAGTGACCGTAAGAGGATTAATTATTGTCTGTGTAACAAGCGAGAGTAAGACTATTTTTCAGGCGGACTATAGGAGTGAATAATGTATCTTAAGAGTATAGAATTATATGGATTTAAGTCTTTTGCAAAGAAGATGAGATTTGAATTTCATAATGGTATTACTGGTATCGTAGGCCCTAATGGCTCTGGTAAGAGTAATGTGGCAGATGCTGTTAGATGGGTACTTGGAGAGCAGTCTGCTAAACAGCTTCGTGGTGCCAGTATGCAGGATATTATTTTTGCTGGAACAGAGACTAGAAAACCTTTGTCTTATGCATATGTTGCTCTTACCATGGATAATTCCGACCATGTTTTACCAGTAGATTATGAGGAAGTTACTATTGCCAGACGTGTATATCGCTCAGGCGAGAGTGAGTATCTTTTAAATGGAACACCTTGTAGATTAAAGGATGTGTCAGAGCTTTTCTATGATACTGGTATAGGTAAAGAGGGCTACTCTATTATCGGACAGGGGCAGATTGAGAAAATCCTTTCAGGTAAGCCAGAGGATAGACGTGAGCTTTTTGATGAGGCAGTTGGTATTGTTAAATACAAGAAGCGTAAGGCAGCTTCTGTTAAAAAGCTTGAGAGCGAGAGAGAAAATCTTGTCAGAGTTAATGATATTTTGTCTGAACAGGAAAGACGTATTGGACCTTTGGAAAAGCAATCAGAGGATGCCAAGCAGTATTTAAAATATAAAGAAGAATTAAAGCGAATAGATGTTAACTCTTTCATGCTTGAGGTAGATAGGCTTCAGGGGAATTTAGATGAAGTGGAAAAGAATGCAAGCCTTGCAAAAGAGCATCTTGAGGAAAGTAAAGCCTCTCAAAATGAGATTAGAGAGAAATATGATTCTTTAGAGCAGCAGATAGCTGATTTAGATGAACAGATTGAGACCTTAAAGAAAAATCAATCTGATTCCACTTTGTTAAAAGGAAAGCTGGAGAATGAGATTGCACTTTTGGAGGAGCAGATACGTTCTGCCAATGCAACTGATGAAAGCTTGTCAGCACGAGTTGCTGAAATAGAGGCTGACAAAGCAGAAAAAGAAGTACAACTTGATAGCTTTAAAAAGGAGAAAGAGGAATTAGATAAGACTCTTGAGGAAGCTATTGAAAGATTAACCTCTGTTAAAAACAATTATTCAGAATTACAGACATTAATAAATACAAATAATGAGAAAATAGAATTAGACAACAAAGCCATAATGGATTTGTTGAACAATAGAGCATCTATCAAGTCCAAGGAACAACGATTGGAGACGATGCTTGAGCAGACCAATATTAGAAAGGCCAAACTCAATCAGCGTCTTTTAGAGCGTAAGACTAAGGAAGAGGACTTGGACGCAGCTGTTTCAAGGGCTGAGGATGATTTCAAAAATGCTCAAGGTCTTTTGCTAGACCTTCAGGACAAGGATAAAGAGCTTCTTGATAAATCTCAGGAATGGAAGGATAAATCTAAAGAAAATACTGAGGCTATTCAGAATAAGAAAAATGAATTTGCCAGGGTTCAAACCAAGCTTGAATCAATTAAAAATATAGCTGAGCGCTACGAAGGCTATGGTACTTCTACTCGTAAAATTATGGAGCAGAAGGGAAAAATTGACGGTATAGAAGGTGTTGTTTCAGATATTATTTCTGTAGATAAAAAATACGAAATGGCTATCGAAACAGCCCTCGGTGGAAATATCCAAAATATCGTTACCACAGATGAAAACAGTGCAAAGAAGCTTATTAATTATTTAAAAGAAAACAAGCTGGGACGTGCTACATTCTTGCCGCTTACTTCCGTAGATGGCAGAGGCAATTTTAAAAAGACTGAGGTTTTAAATGAAAAAGGCGTTTTAGGTCTTGCTTCAGAGCTTGTTTCAAATGATAGTAAATTTGACGGTGTTGTGGCATATTTGCTTGGACGTGTAGTTGTTGCCGAGCATATCGATTCAGCTATTGCTCTTGCAAAAAAGAATAATTACAGTATTCACATTGTTACACTTGATGGTGAGTATTTGGCACCAGGTGGTTCAATGGCAGGTGGTCACTTCAAGAACAAGTCAAATCTTCTTGGAAGAAACCGTGAAATCGAAGAACTGGAAAATAAGCTTGATACTCTTACAAAAGAAATAGACGGTCTAAATGAAAGAGCAGCAGAAATTGAAACTGCCCTGGCACTTGTGGAGGCTGATAAGGCTGATAATACTTCAAAGCTTAATGAAGCAGCCATTGCCCTTAATACTGCCAAGCTTGGTTTAGATAGAGCAAATGAGCAAAAGAAGGAAAGCCTAAATGCATATGAGGGCTTATCAAAGGAAAGCGAAGAATTAGAGCTACAACTTAAGGAAATCACAGCAGGCAGAAAAGATATCGAGCTTGAAAAACAGGAAAGCGAACGAAAGGAAGTTGAGCTCAAGGAAGAAATTCAGAGATTGTCAGATGAGGTTGATGAGAAAACCTATATGGAGACCTCTGTTAATAGAACAATGTCTGAGGTTCAAATTGAAGAAGCAAATGCTAGACAAAAAGTAGAATTTGTGGAGCAAAATTTAACTCGTGTAATTTCAGAGCTTGAAAAATGTGATAATGATATTGCCACAATCAAAGAAAATGCTCAGTCCACAAAGGAAGAAACTGAAAATAAAAAGCTAAGAATAGAAGAGATTAAAGCTACTATTTCCGCATCTGACCAGTCATTTGGTGAGTTGGAGCAAGAGATTAAGGATGCTGTTGAAAAGAGAGAGAATTTAAACAAGTCCCACAAAAATTTCTTTGAACAGCGACAGGAAATTTCAGATAGAATTTCCGAACTTGATAAGGAAATATACAGATTGGATTCCCAGAAGGAAAAAATCTCTGAGGCAATTTCAAGTCAGAATAATTACATGTGGAATGAATATGAGCTTACATATCATTCTGCTGAGGAATTAAAAGATCCAGATTATAATGATTTGGATCAAATGAAAAAGGATGCTTCCAAAATTAAAAATGCAATCCGTGCAATGGGAAATGTTAATGTTAATGCCATTGAGGAATATAAGGAATTATCTGAAAGATATAATTTCCTAAAGGGACAGCATGATGATTTAGTTGAGGCAGAGGCTTCTCTTGTTCGCATCATTGATGAACTGGATGCAGGTATGCGAGAACAATTTGCAAAGGGCTTCAAGGATATTCAAAAGCAGTTTGATTTGGCCTTCAAGGAATTGTTTGGTGGTGGACATGGTTCCCTTGCACTTGTTGATGATGAAGACCTTCTTGAAACAGGAATTATTATTAACGCCCAGCCACCTGGAAAAAAGCTTATTAACATGATGCAGATGTCCGGTGGTGAGAAGTCACTTACAGCAATAGCATTACTTTTTGCAATTCAAAACCTTAAGCCTTCTCCATTCTGTTTGCTTGATGAGATTGAGGCGGCTCTTGATGATGCAAATGTTGATAGATTTGCTGGATACTTACATAAGCTTACAAAGAATACTCAGTTTATAGTTATTACTCACCGTCGTGGTACTATGAACGCAGCTGATATTCTTTATGGTATAACAATGCAGGAAAAGGGTGTTTCTACACAGGTTTCTGTAAACCTTATTGAAACACAATTGGATGATTAATTATGGCAGAAAAATTAAGCTTTTGGCAGCGCCTGATTAAAGGGCTGACTAAGACAAGGGACAATTTCATTAAATCCATGGATTATATTTTCAATGGATTTTCTAACATCAATGAGGATTTCTATGAGGAGCTTGAAGAGGTGCTTATCATGGGAGATATTGGTGTGCGCACCACGGAGACTATTTTGGATGACTTAAAGGATGCTGTAAAAAAAGAGCATATAAAAGAGCCTTCAGAGTGCAAAGCCTTTCTTATCAATGAAATTAAAGAGCAAATGGCTCTAGGAGATACCGCTTTTGATTTTGAAAACAGGACAAGTGTGGTCCTTGTTATCGGTGTTAATGGAGTAGGTAAAACAACCACCATAGGCAAGCTGGCAGGAAAGCTTAAGAATAACGGCAAAAAGGTTATGGTGGCTGGAGCTGATACTTTTAGAGCTGCTGCTTCTGACCAGCTTAAGGAATGGGCAGACAGAGCTAAAGTAGAGTTTGTCGGTGGCCCTGAGGGGTCTGACCCAGCTGCTGTAGTTTATGATGCTGTTCATGCAGCCAAGGCTAGAGGTGTGGATGTGCTTTTGGTAGATACTGCTGGAAGGCTTCATAACAAAAAGAATCTGATGAATGAGTTGGCCAAAATAAACAATACCATCTCAAAAGAGTTTCCTGAGGCCTACAGAGAGACACTTATTGTATTAGATGGTACTACTGGACAAAACGCTTTGGTTCAAGCAAAAGAGTTTTCTGAAGTAACAGATATTTCTGGTATAGTTTTAACAAAATTAGATGGAACTGCAAAAGGAGGTATTGCAATTGCAATACAATCTGAGTTAAAATTGCCAGTAAAATATATAGGTGTTGGTGAAACAATCGACGACTTAGAGAAATTCAACGCAGATGAATTTGTAGACGCTTTATTCTACGCTGAAGGCTAAGACTAGAAGAAAGGGAGACTAAAAATGCTTACATTAGACAAATTCGAAGAAGCTTCAAAAATCGTCACAGAGGTGACACACGAGACAAAGCTGGTTTACAGCGATTATTTTAGTGAAAAGTGCGGTAATATGGTTTATCTTAAGCCGGAAAATATGCAGCTCACTGGTGCATACAAGCTTAGGGGAGCATACTATAAAATTAGCACACTTTCTGAAGAGGAAAGAGCCAAGGGGCTTATTACAGCATCTGCTGGTAATCATGCACAGGGTGTTGCATACGCAGCCAGCAAGTATGGAGTAAAGGCAACTATCGTTATGCCAACAACAACACCACTCATTAAGGTTAATCGCACAAAGAGCTACGGTGCTGATGTTGTTTTATACGGAGATGTTTATGATGAGGCTTGTGAATATGCATATAAATTGGCAGATGAGCATGGTTACACATTTATTCATCCATTTGATGATTTAGCAGTTGCAACAGGTCAGGGCACTATTGCAATGGAAATCTTTAAAGAGCTTCCTCTTGTTGAATATATTTTAGTTCCTATTGGAGGTGGCGGTCTTGCTACAGGTGTATCTACACTTGCTAAGCTGCTTAATCCAAAGATAAAGGTTATTGGTGTTGAACCTAGTGGTGCAGCTTCTCTTAAGGCATCCTTTGAAAAGGGACAGGTAACTACACTTAATACTGTTAATACTATTGCAGATGGTACAGCAGTAAAGACTCCAGGTAGCAATATTTTCCCTTACCTTCAGGAGAATATTGATGAAATCATTACAGTTGACGATGACGAATTGATTGTTGCATTCCTTGATATGGTTGAGAATCATAAGATGGTTGTGGAAAACTCTGGCCTTCTTACAGTTGCGGCTCTTAATCACTTAGGTTTCAAGGATAAGCGGGTTGTATCTGTTCTTTCAGGTGGCAATATGGATGTGATTACAATGTCATCTGTGGTTCAGCAAGGACTTATTTTTAGAGATAGAATTTTTACTGTTTCAGTACTTCTTCCAGATAAGCCAGGCATGCTTGCTAAGGTTTCACAGGTTATTGCTGATAATCAGGGTAATGTAGTAAAGCTTGAACATAATCAGTTTGTTACAACAAATCGTTCTGCAGCTGTTGAGCTTCGTATTACACTTGAAGCCTTTGGAACAGAGCACAAGGAGCAAATCTTTAAAGCTTTAGAAAAAGAAGGCTACAGACCTAAAATAGTTAGAACTTCTCTATAAAGAAAAGAGGTGTAAAGTAAAAATGCTTGACACCTCTTTTTTATTATAGTATATTAAGTAAGTCACAAAAGGAGCGCAATGGAAGATAAGATTAAATCAGGTTATCTATATGATTTCTACGGTGAGCTACTTACAGAGCATCAGCGTAGTGTATATGAAATGAGCATTAATGAGGATTTATCCTTGTCAGAGATAGCTGATACACTTTCCATTTCCCGACAGGCAGTTCACGATATTTTGAAAAGATGCGATAAGCTTTTGTCAGAATATGAAAATAGACTACATCTTGTAGAGAAGTTTATGAATATAAGGGCAGATGTGCTTCGCATTAATGAATTGACAGAAGGTAAGGCTGATGCAGTCACACTTTCAAAGATTGCAGACATATCTCAATTGATTTTAGAGGAATTATAATATATGGCATTTGATTCTCTTTCAGAGAAGCTTCAAGGGGTTTTCAAGAATCTCCGCAGTAAGGGACGTCTTTCAGAGGCTGATGTTAAGGCAGCCCTCAAGGAAGTCAAGATGGCACTACTGGAAGCTGATGTTAATTTTAAAGTTGTAAAACAGTTTACAAATACTGTCACAGAAAGAGCCATTGGTTCAGATGTAATGAATGGTCTTAATCCTGGACAGATGGTTATAAAGATTGTTAACGAAGAGCTTGTTAATCTTATGGGCTCAGATGTAACAGATATTACCTTTGCTAAGGGTGGTGAAATCACCACTATCATGATGGTTGGTCTCCAGGGTGCTGGTAAAACAACCACCACTGCAAAGCTTGCAGGCAAGGTAAAGCAGCGTGGCAAAAAGCCACTTCTCGTTGCTTGTGATATTTATCGTCCAGCGGCTATTGAGCAGTTGCAGATAAATGGTAAAAAGCAAGAGGTTGAGGTCTTTTCTTTAGGTGATAAGGAAAAGCCTGTTAAAATTGCCAAGGAAGCTATGAATTATGCCAAGAAAAATGGATTTGATGTAGTTATATTCGATACGGCAGGTCGTCTTCACATAGATGAGGATATGATGGATGAGCTTTCTTCCATCAAGAAAAATATTGATATCCTCAACACTATTTTAGTTGTTGATGCCATGACAGGTCAGGATGCAGTTAATGTTTCAAGTACCTTTGATGAAAAGATTGGCATTGATGGAGTTATTATCACAAAGCTTGATGGTGATACTCGTGGCGGTGCGGCCCTTTCAATAAAGGCTGTAACAGGAAAGCCTATACTTTACGCTGGTATGGGCGAGAAGCTTTCAGATTTAGAGCAGTTTCATCCAGATAGAATGGCAAGTAGAATCCTTGGGATGGGAGATGTACTTTCTCTTATTGAAAAGGCAGAGGCAGAAATTGACAAGGATGCGGCTCTAGCACTTTCAAAGAAAGTAAAGAAAGCATCATTTGATTTTAATGATTATCTCACTTCTATGGAGCAGATGAAAAAGCTTGGAGGTTTGAGTTCTATTCTAGGTATGATGCCAGGAATTAACGCCAGCCAAATGTCTCAAATAGAGGGTGCGGTGGATGATAAGAAGCTAGCTCATATAGAGGCTATCATTCTTTCTATGACACCAGCAGAGAGAGAAAATCCAAAATTACTAAATCCTAGCAGAAAGCACAGAATTGCTGCTGGAGCTGGTTTAGATATAGCAGAGGTTAATCGCTTTGTTAAGCAATTCGAGCAATCGAAAAAAATGATTAAGCAGATGCCAAATATGATGGGCAAGGGGAGACGCGGAATGCGTTTTCCATTTTAGCCAAAGACCATTTAGTTTTATTTAGGAGGAATTAGAAATGGCAGTAAAGATTAGATTAAAGAGAATGGGTCAGAAGAAGAGACCAATCTACAGAATCGTTGTAGCAGATGCAAGAGCACCTCGTGATGGAAGAAATATCGATGAAATCGGTACATACGATCCAAATCAGGAGCCAGCTGCAGTAACAGTTGACGCTGAGGCAGCAAAGAAGTGGATTTCTAACGGTGCAAAACCAACAGAAACAGTTGCAAGACTTTTCAAGCAGGCAGGCGTTCAGTAGGATAACTCGAAAGGAAAAGGATAATAGTGATGAAAGAATTAGTTGAAGTAATTGCTAAGTCACTTGTAGACAATCCTGATGAAGTTGTAGTAACTGAGAAAGAGGACGCAAAGTCTATAGTTGTAGAACTTCGCGTTGCTCCTGCAGATATGGGTAAGGTAATCGGTAAGCAAGGAAGAATTGCCAAAGCTATCCGTGCCGTTGTGAAGGCTGCAGCTTCAAAGATTGACAAGAAAGTTATTGTTGACATTATTGATGCAGAATAATTTTTAGTAAGACAAAGGAGTCTGGAAAATCAGGCTCCTTTTTTTACTACTATGACTTATTTAGTTGAGATATAAAATCTTTATTTAATATTGCACTTTTGCAAAAACAATATATTAGCGCTTTAAAGTGATAGGCGTTTAAATGAATAAAATGCCTGTAAAAATCGAGCCTTGTAGGCATTTTTGATTATTTATTTGCATAAATAGCATAAATATACCATTCTTGCCACTTAGTTGTATTTTTACTATAATAGCAAATGGTTTTTAGGACTCAATGAGGGGTTTTTGTAATCATTGTGTCTTTCAGGGGTGTACAGTTGTTTTTAAGGGAAATAATTTTATCTGAGTTTAATTCTAAATATCTTTTAAAATTTCTAATGTTTTCCTTTATTCATACTGGTTAGATAACTAAAGACATTAGCTTTTGCATAATAATGCTTTAGAGCATCCCAACAATTATGTTTACATTCTTCCAAGGGAGATGTAGATAAATATAATCTAGGAGGATTAATTATGATGAAGAAAAAGGTTCTTTCTCTTATGCTTGCTGCAGTAACTGCTTTATCAATGGTTGCTTGCGGTGCTAATAGTGAAAGCAACAGTAGCTCAAGTAATTCTACAAGCAGCAGTTCAGACACTCCACTTGTTATTGCTTGGGATGCCATGAGCCAGAAGTTCAGTCCATTTTTTGCTGAATCTCATTCAGATATGTGGATAGAAGAATGGCTTGTAGGTCTTGATTTAACAAGAACAACAAGAAGCGGACAGTATATTCTTGAGGGTATTGACGGGTATACTGAGGAGTACAATGGTACAGAATACACATACTATACTCCTTCAAATATTGAAATTGTAGAAAACTCTGACGGAAGTGTTGACTACAATATTACTCTTAGAGATGACATAGTTTTCTCTGATGGTGAGCCACTTACTATTGATGATTTAATCTTTACTATGTATGTGCTTGCAGATCCTACATATGATGGTGGATCAGCATTTGCTTCGCTTCCTATTGAAGGAATAGATGATTACAGAAATGGCGTTTCAACAATGTCTGTACTTATTGCTGAAGCAGGTCCATCTAACACAGATTTTACATATTGGACAGAGGAACAACAGACAGCATTCTGGGATGCAGTTGCAAACGAAGGTGCAGCTTTCGCACAGGGAATTGTTGATTATTGTGCTGAAAACGGTTATGTAGATAGCGCTGATGATGTTGCTGGCGCAGCTAAGGCATGGGGATTTGAGCTTGCTGATGGAGCAACAGCTGAAGATTTCTTTAAGGCAATCGGAGAGCAGTATGGATGGAACTTTACATCTATGGATGCTGAGGCTGCTACTGTGACACTTGCAGATACAATGCCTGCTGATGTACTTGCTATGTCAACAACTGGTGTAGAGACTGGTGATTCTGCAGATAGCATTTCTGGTATCAAGAAGACTGGCGATTACTCAATGACTCTTTCACTTACAGAGTTTAACGCACCAGCTATTGCAAGACTTGCATTCACAATTGCTCCTTTGCATTATTATGGTGATAGCTCACAGTATGATTATGACAATAATAAATTTGGTTTCCCTAAGAATGATTTGTCAATCGTACGTGATAAGACAACAGCTCCTTTAGGTGCTGGACCATATGTATTCAAGGAATACTCAAATAAAGTTGCATACTTAGAGGCAAACGAAAATTATTTCCTTGGAACACCAAGTATTTCTGAGATTCAGTTTAAGGAAACTCAGGAAGCTGATAAGGTACCTGCTTTGATTCAGGGTACAGCTGATATTGCAGAGCCTTCATTCTCTAAGAATACAGCAGAACAGATTGCTGCTGAGAACTCAAACGGAGAGGTTTCTGGCGATACTATTTATACACAGCTCACTGATTACAATGGATACGGATATATTGGTATGTGCTCTAAGAATGTAAAGGTTGGCGATGATGCTTCATCAGAGGCATCTAAGAATCTTCGTAAGGGTCTTGCTACAATTATCGCTGCTTATCGTGATGTTGTTATTGATTCATACTATGGAGATGCTGCTGAAGTTATCAATTATCCAATTTCAAATTCTTCATGGGCTGCACCACAGAAGTCTGACCCAGATTATGAAGTTGCATTCTCTAAGGATGTAGATGGAAATCCTATTTACACTGATGGTATGAGCGATGAGGAAAGATATGCTGCTGCAGAGGAAGCTGCACTTGGATTCTTTGAAGCAGCTGGATTTACTGTAGAAGATGGTAAGGTTACAGCAGCTCCTTCTGGAGCAAAGCTTTCATATGAGGCTATTATTCCAGGTAGTGGTTCTGGCGACCATCCATCATTTGGTATTCTTACTGGTGCTCAGGAATCACTCGCAAATATTGGTATTGAGCTTACAATCAATGACCTTTCTGATTCTTCTGTACTATGGGATAAGCTTTCTGCTCAGGAGGCAGAAATCTGGTGCGCAGCTTGGGGCGCAGAAGCTGATCCTGATATGTATCAGGTATACCACAGCGAAGGTGGAAGTGCTTACCAGTATGCTATTTACTCTGATGAGCTTGATGCTCTTATTGAGGATGCTAGAGCTTCTGCTGACCAGTCATATAGAAAGGCTGTATACAAAGAGTGCCTTGATTTCATTGTTGACTATGCTGTAGAAATACCTATTTATCAGAGACAAAATGCTGTAACTTATGCTGCAGGCAAGTTTGATGAAGAATCTATTGTTAAGGATCCTTCACCTTACTATGATTTCTTTGCAGAGCTTTACACATTAAAGATGAAATAATTATTATTTAGTTAATAAAATTGCTGCTTGGGGCTTATGCCCCAGGCAAGCATTATTAATAAAGGTATTTTATGATGGGATGGGGTATGAAAGATTTGGCATGTTTGTCCTATCATAAAATACCTTTATTGGAGTCTAAAATTAAAAGGAAAGGAATTAATTACATATGAAAAAGTTTGTAATTAAAAGACTATTATTATCAATTGTCATTCTCTTTTTTGTGTCTATGATTATTTATTGCATTATGCGTGCAATGCCTACCTCATTCGTAGAGCAAAAAGCTATGACACTATCTCAAAAACCAGGTGCTAAAAGTTACCAAGAATGGTTAGATCAGCTTAATGCTGCATATGGACTAGATGTAGGCGTTGTTCCTGGATATTTTAAATGGTTGGCAAAGGCTATCAGATTTGATTTTGGGGATAGCTGGTATTTTAATGTGCCTGTATTAGAAAAATTTGCCAGCGTTATTTGGTATTCATTTGCTCTTGGTCTAGCTTCTTTTATCCTAGAGATAATTATTGCTATTCCACTTGGAGTTGTTGCAGCTAGAAAGCAGTATTCGGCAGTAGATTATTCTGTTGTTGTATTTGCACTTATTGGTATTTCGCTTCCAAGCTTCTTTTTTGCAACTATTTTAAAGTGGATTTTTGCAGTTAAACTACAAATTTTTGATTTATACGGTATTGTTGGTCGTAATTATATGAATTTATCTACCGGTGGAAAGATACTTGATATGGCATATCACCTTGTATTGCCTGTAATTACACTGACAATTGTTAATATCGGATATTTAATGCGTTATACTCGTACAAATATGCTTGAGGTACTTAGTGCTGATTATATTCGTACAGCAAGAGCTAAGGGACTTTCTGAAAAGAGGGTTGTTAATTTCCATGCATTTAGAAATATTTTGATTCCTATAGTTACACTTCTTGGTTCGTCATTACCAGGACTTTTCGGTGGTGCAATGATTACTGAGACCTTATTCCAGATTCCTGGAATAGGTTATACATCTTATCAGTGTATCGTACAAGGTGACATTCCTTTTGTAATGTTTTATATGCTGTTTTTCGCAGTACTAATACTTCTTGGAAATCTTATTGCAGATATATTATATGCTGTAGTAGATCCTAGAGTTAGAGTAAATTAGAAAGGAGAAATATCGTGACAGACGTTAATAATATTGATAACAATGAAGAACTAGCCTTAGATGATGCCAATCGTGTTCAGGTACTTTCTCCTGGAATGATGGTTGCTAAGCGTTTCTTTAGAAATAAGCTTGCAATTACTGGTTTAGTAATAATTATTTGTATGTTTTTATTTTCGTTTCTGGGAGGAATGGTTATACCATATTCTCAAAGTAAAGTTTTTTATACTTCAGAAGAAATGAAAAAGGATTATGCTGGTGCTACACTTATTTCTGAGTACCAATTATTTGCTGCTGATGGAGTCGAGCTTCCATCAGATATTAATTCAAAATTAATTCTTGCCCTTACAAAGGGAGAGGACGTAATTGAAACAAGAGACGGTTCAAAGTTTTCTCTTGAACAAATGGATGAGAATTCATATGAGATAAAAGCTGTTAATGGTGCTGAAACTATGGCAGTAGCTGCTAAGCTTCAGATTGTTCCTGTTGATGCAGACACAAAGCTTTCTGGTAGCTTTAATGTGAACCTTATAAAGGCTTTGGCTACAGATGATACTATGTTCGCATCAGACGATACTAGATATTCTATTGACTCTCAGGGAAATGGAGCTATCGTAACAGATTCAGACGGCAATGAAGTAGCTTACATAAGTGCATACAGTATTAATGCTGTCGAATCTGGTGTAACTCTTAGCATTGATTTTAGAGATGCCATTGTTGATGCTATAAATGATGGGGTAGATTCATTTACTTTTAATGGTGAAGATGGTGAGGAAGAATACCAGATTTCAAACAAAAATGGCCAATACACAATTACTAAATACAAAGCAACAAGTGTAATAAACCAATTTGAGTCTCCATCACTAAAACATATATTAGGAACTGATGGAAACGGTATGGATTTACTTGCAAGACTTATGTATGGCGGCCGTATATCATTGCTTATCGGCTTTGTAGTTGTTGCTATAGAGTTAGTTTTAGGTATTATTATTGGTGGTACGGCAGGATTCTTTGGAGGCTGGGTAGATAATATTCTCATGCGTTTTGTAGATATTATTTATTGTATTCCTACAATGCCACTTTATTTGATAATTGGTTCAATTATGGATTTTTACAAAGTAGATGCTGGTATTCGTATATTCTATCTTTGTATTATCATGGGTGCTATAGGCTGGGTTAGCCTTGCCAGAATTGTTAGAGGACAGATTCTTTCTCTTCGCGAGCAGGAATTCATGACTGCCTGCGAAGCTTTAGGTATAAGCATTAGGAGACGTATATTTAGACATCTTATTCCTAATGTTATTCCACAGCTTGTAGTATTTGCGTCCATGGGTGTAGGCGAAGTAATTTTGGCAGAATCTACACTTTCTTATTTGGGACTTGGTGTTAAATATCCTGCTGCTTCATGGGGAAATATTATCAATGCCGTTACTGATTCATACGTTATGACAAACTATTGGTTTGTATGGATTCCAGCAGGTGTTTTAATTCTTCTTACAGTACTTGCATTTAACTTTATCGGAGACGGTCTTCGTGACGCCTTTGATCCAAAGATGAAGAGATAGAGGTGTAATATGGCTAAAAAGAATGTTAATTATATATCAGCCAAGGAATCCCGTAGAATTGCGAAGGAAAATCGCAAGATTACAAAGGAATTTGAGGCTAAAAGAAATAGAAAGCATATTCCAGAAGAGGAATATATTACAAAGATGAAGGACTCTGAAAACTGTGTAGAGTTTGACGATGTTCATACATACTTTTTTACAGATATCGGAACGGTTAAGGCTGTTGATGGTGTTTCCTTTAATGTGCCACAAGGCAAGACAGTTGGTATCGTAGGTGAGTCTGGTTGTGGTAAATCAGTTACATCACTTTCAATGCTTCAGCTTGTACAACGTCCACAGGGACAGACTGTTTCAGGTGAAATCAGATTTAATGATGGCAATAGGGTTGTTAATGTTGTAAATGCTCCTGATTCTGTTATGCGTGAAATGCGTGGTGAGAAAATGTCAATGATTTTCCAGGAGCCTATGACTGCACTAAATCCTGTATTTAGAGTTGGTGACCAAATTGATGAGGTTATTAAGCTTCACAAGCCTGAAATGTCAGATGATGAGGTGAAGGCTCGTACAATCGAAATGCTGGGCATGGTAGGTATTGCCAACAAAGAAGGCGTATATAGCATGTATCCACATGAGCTTTCAGGTGGTATGAGACAGCGTATTTGTATCGCTATGGCTCTTGCTTGTGAGCCAAAGCTTATTGTTGCTGACGAGCCTACTACAGCACTTGATGTTACAATTCAGGCACAGATTCTTGATCTTCTTCGTGATTTGAAGGACAGAATCAATAGCTCTATCATGCTTATTACACACGATCTTGGTGTTGTTGCTGAAATGGCTGATTATGTAGTTGTTATGTACGCTGGTCGTGTCGTAGAAAAGGGTACAGCAGCAGAAATTTTCAAGGACCCTAGACATCCATATACAATTGGTCTTATGAAATCAAAGCCTGTAGTTGGACAGAAGGTAGATGAGCTTTATTCTATTCCTGGTTCTGTTCCAAACCCTGTTAACATGCCAAATTATTGTTATTTCAAAGATAGATGCGATATGTGTATGGAATGTTGTAATGGAGATTTTCCTGAGGAATACTATATTTCCGATACACATATGGTAAGATGTTACAGATGTAAAGAGGAGGGTGAAAGACATGAGTAACGAGAAAGATTATATTCTAGAAGTCAATCACCTTAAGAAATATTTCCCTATTAAGGGCGGCTTCTTCGGTGGAGTAACTGGAGAGGTTAAGGCTGTTGATGATGTTTCCTTCAAGATTGAAAGAGGCACAACAATGGGTCTTGTAGGTGAGTCAGGTTGTGGTAAATCTACTACAGGACGTTCTATCCTTCGTCTTATAGAAAAGACTGATGGAGATGTTATTTTTAACGGTAAGGAAGTTTATGATAACAATAAAAAGGAAATGAGAGACCTTAGAACAAAGATGCAGATTGTCTTTCAGGATCCTTACTCATCACTTTCTCCTAGACTTCCAATCGGAGAAATTATTGGAGAGGCTGTAAGAGAGCATAATCTTGTGCCTAAGTCAGAGTATGATGAATATATATCAAAGGTTATGAAGGAATGTGGATTGCAGGAGCACCACAAGGATAGATATCCTCACGAGTTTTCAGGTGGACAAAGACAGCGTGTTTGTATTGCCCGAGCTCTTGCGGTTAACCCTGATTTTATTGTATGTGATGAGCCGGTATCTGCTCTTGACGTTTCTATTCAGGCCCAGATTATTAACCTACTTCGTAAGCTTCAGAAGGATAGAGGTCTCACATATCTATTCATTTCACATGACCTTTCAGTTGTAGAGCATATTTCTGATACTGTTGGTGTTATGTATTTAGGCGGACTGGTAGAAACTGGAAAGACAGAGGATATTTTTGACAATCCTCTACATCCATATACAAAGGCTTTATTCTCGGCTATTCCAATGCCAGACCCTGATTTGAAAAAGAATAGAGTTACATTAGAGGGAGATATACCTTCTCCTGCCAACCCACCTAAGGGCTGCAAGTTCCACACAAGATGTTCGCAGTGTATGGGTATTTGTAGCGAGGTTGCACCAGAACCAAAGGATATGGGCAATGGTCATGTAGTAAGATGTCACTTATATGATGATAAATAGGAGGACTAATTGGAAGATTTATATCAGGTTGGTGCAATTACACAAACTCACGGTATCAAAGGTGAGGTAAAGGTTTTTCCCCTCACTGATGATATTTCACGGTTCAAAAACATGAAGAATCTGCTGTTGGATGCTGGTAAAGAGGGCTATATAAGTCTCGAAGTAGAAAATGCTCGTCCACAGAAAAATCTTGTAATACTTAAATTCAAGGGCATTGATAATATTAATGACATTGAAAAATATAAGGGACATGGGCTTTATGTCACTAAGGAAAACCGTGTAGAGCTTAAGGCTGATGAGTATTTTATTGCAGATTTAATCGGTGTCAAAGTATTTCTTGATACAGATGCCGATACTGAATTTGGCGAGATTACAGACGTACTGCAAACAGGAGCAAATGATGTTTATGAAATTCAAATGACATCTGGCAAATCTGTTTTAGTGCCTGCAATCAAGGATTGCATTAAATCTGTAGATATGGAAAGCAATAAAATGATTATTCATCTTTTGGATGGACTGATTGGAGATTAATATGAAGTTTTATATTTTGACTCTATTTCCAGAGATGATTGAAGGAGTGCTTAATACCAGTATCTTAGGTAGAGCCAAAAATGCTGGATGTATTTCCTTTGAGGCTGTAAATATTCGCGATTACACTTTGGATAAGCATAAGAAGGTAGATGATTATCCATATGGTGGTGGAGCCGGGATGGTTATGCAGGCGCAGCCTATTTATGATGCATATCAGGCGGTTTGTGGGAAGGCTGGTCATCATGTTAAGTGCATTTACCTTACTCCTCAGGGACAATTATTTACTCAGCCAGCAGCAAAGGCATTGGCATTAGAAGAGGATATTTGCTTGCTTTGTGGCCATTATGAAGGTATTGATGAGCGAGTGTTAGAAGAAATAGTTGACGAATATTATTCTATTGGTGACTATGTGCTTACTGGTGGTGAGCTTCCTTCTCTTGTTATGGTTGATGCAATATCAAGGATGGTTCCAGGAGTTCTTACTAATTCTGAGTCCGGAGAAGATGAATCACTTGAAAATTACTTGCTTGAATATCCTCAGTATTCCAGACCTGAAATTTGGAATGATAGACAGGTTCCATCTATTCTGCTTTCTGGAGACCACAAAAAGGTAGATGAATGGCGCCATGAACAGTCAGTTTTGCGCACAAAGGAGCGCAGGCCTGATTTATATGCTAAATATTTGGAAAATGGTTGTTGAAATTAGATGTTAACCATGTTATTATATTTAAGTTGCTAAGAAGAGATGGTCCGCTGTTATTCAATAGGGAATATCAAGAACGTCGCGATTTTAGGAGGATTTAAAATGAACGCAAACGAGATTATTAAAAACATTGAAGCTGCAGAGCTTAAGAACGAAGTTCCTGAGTTTGCAGTAGGCGACACAGTTAAGGTTTACGGCCTTATCGTTGAAGGTAACCGTACACGTACTCAGGTATTTGAGGGTACAGTTATTAAGAGACAGGGCGGCAGCAACCGTGAGACATTCACAGTTCGCAAGTCTTCAAACGGTGTTGGTGTAGAAAAGACTTGGCCACTTCACAGCCCTAACGTAGAGAAGATTGAAGTAGTTAGAAAAGGTAAAGTTCGTAGAGCTAAGCTTTACTACCTCAGAAATCTCACAGGTAAGAAGGCAAAGGTTAAGGAGAGAATCTAATCTCGAAAGTTCGAACAGTCGCAGAAATTGCGACTGTTCTTTATTTTTAGGAGTAAATGCGGTATATTTATACTTAAGATTATAAAGGGATAGTATGAATGTATAGAGAAGACAATAATTTTATAACTAAATTTAGGGCACATAGAAATAGTGGCTTAAATTTTAATAGACGTAGAAGAAAAGTAGACTTAAATAAGGTTAGATATGTTTTTATTTTGATAATAGAGCTGGCTATTGTTATTGCTTTGGCTTATGGTTTAGTTTTAGCATTTGGAAAACAGGTAGAATGTTCTAATGCTTCTATGGAGCCTACCTATGAAACATCCGATATATTACTTGTAGATACAATTATTTATAAGTTTTCTACACCTAAGCAAGGGGATGTAATTGCTTTCAAGCCAAGAGCTAATGTTAACGCTAGCTATAGTGTAAAAAGAGTTATCGCAACTGCTGGTGATACTATCTATATCAGTAATGGACGTATATACATTAATGATGAGCTATACAAAGAAAACATTGATGTAGAAACCATAGAAAATCCTGGAATTGCAGCTTCTCCAATAACTCTTTTAGAAGATCAGTATTTTGTATTAGGAGACAATAGAAACGCTTCTGAGGATTCACGATTCGAAAGTGTGGGATTTGTTTCCAGCGAAGACATTTTGGGAAAAATATGGGCAAAGTATCCCTTTAAATAATATGAGGTGAATATGGAATTTCAATGGTATCCAGGGCATATGACAAAGGCAAAGCGCCAAATGCAGGAGGATATAAAGCTTATAGATCTAGTAATAGAGGTTATTGATGCCAGATGTCCAATTTCTAGCAGAAATCCCGATATTAACAGTCTTGCCAATGGAAAGCTTCGTTTGGTTTTATTAAATAAATCAGATTTAGCTGATAAAGGAATCAACAAGAAATGGCTAGAATACTATAAAAGCCAAGGCTTTTATGCTGTTGAGCTAGATTCTAGAGATAGAAAAAATATGAAAGGCGTACAAGCCACATTAGATGAGGTTTGTGCCGCTAAATTCGAAAAGGATAGAAAAAGGGGAATAAAAAATCGTCCAGTTAGGGCAATGGTTGTGGGTATTCCTAATGTAGGAAAATCTACTTTTATCAATTCTTTTGCTGGTCGAGCTGTAGCTAAAACAGGAAACAAGCCAGGTGTGACCAAAGGTAAGCAATGGATTAAGCTTAATAAATCAGTTGAACTTCTTGACACTCCGGGTATTTTGTGGCCCAAATTTGAAGATAATACAGTAGGCCTACATTTAGCTTTTATTGGCTCTATTAATGATGCAATCATAGAAACAAGAGAGCTAGCCTTAGAGTTGACGGATTATCTTAAGGATAATTATAGTGGTGTTTTAAATTCTCGCTATGAAGTTGATGAATCTGCAATAAATCACGAAATAGTTACGCAAATAGCTGTAAATAGAAATTTTGTTAAAAAGGGATCAGAACCTGATTTTGATAAAGCATGTAGTGTTTTAATTGATGAATTCAGGAATGGAAGTCTTGGAAATATATCACTTGAAAGGCCATAGAACATGAAAGTAATAGACTTTAACCAGGAAGAGGAACAGATAAAAAAGGATATTGAAAGAGCCAGACAAAACATGAAGGATGTGGAAGATTTGTCTGATTTCGACCCCAAAAAGGATAGCGACGAAGAAGCAGAGGCATCAAAGGATTCCCTAGGAAAAGAAGTAATTAGTGTAATTCTTAATGTATTAATTTGTTTTGTTGTTGTTTTTCTAATCACTCATTTTGTGGGGCAACGTACAGTTGTTAGCGGTTCATCAATGGAGGACACCTTATCTGACAAGGATAATCTTATTGTTGACAAAATCAGCTACAGACTACACGACCCAGAGAGATTTGATGTAGTGGTCTTTCCACCTAAATATGAGGAGGATACCTATTATATCAAGCGAATTATAGGGCTTCCCGGGGAAGTAGTTAGAATTGATAGTGCTGGAGTTATCTATATAAATGGAGAGGTTTTAACGGAATCCTACGGCACTGAGACTATTCTCAATGCAGGATTAGCTGAAAATGAAATCCTACTAGGTCCTGATGAATATTTCGTGCTTGGTGATAATCGAAATAATAGTACCGATTCACGTTTCGAGTCTGTAGGCAATGTGGAGGGTGATGATATTGTTGGTAAGGCTTGGCTTAGGGTGTATCCTTTTAGTGATTTTGGTCTAGTAGATAACATAGAATAATATGAGCGAAAAAAAGATATCGGAAATTCAAAAAGAATATAAGGAAATGGGTTTGGCAGATCTTCCTGATTTTATAGAGGAATATATAAATGACGGAAGACCAGGAGTTTCCAAAATTATTAATGTTGCCCAAAAGCGCATGGAAAAGTTGCGTATTGAACAGGAGCGTATTAATAAACTAAAGGAATTCGAAAACAAATACTGGGATACTTATGACTATATAGGTGGCATAGATGAGGTTGGTCGAGGTCCTTTGGCTGGTCCAGTTGTCACAGCATGCGTTATTCTACCTAAAGGTTGCAATATTCTTTACATTAATGATTCTAAAAAGCTCTCTGCTTCAAAAAGAGAGGAGCTTTATGACATAATTATGGACCAGGCTATTTCTGTTAGTATAGGCGTGGTATCTGAGGAACGTATAGATGAAATAAATATTCTCCAGGCAACCTATGAAGCCATGCGTCAAGCCATTTCAGAGGCAAAAGTTGAGCCTCAGATTCTACTAAATGATGCTGTTTCCATTCCACAGGTTAATATAAAGCAGGTACCTATAATTAAAGGTGATGCAAAGTCTATAACAATTGGCGCAGCTAGTATTATTGCCAAGGTAACTAGAGATAGAATGATGGTAGAATATGATAGCATTTACCCTGAATATCATTTCGCATCAAATAAGGGCTATGGTAGCGCGGAGCATATAGCAGCGCTAAAAGAGTTTGGTCCTTGCCCAATTCATAGAAAATCTTTTATAGGCAATTTTGTTTAAATACTAATATTTAATCAGGTGAGTTATGAATATTAACACAGGTCTCAATCCCTACAATTCAAATTATGCAAATAATGCTGTAGACCGCACTAAGATGAGTCAGAGCCAATCACTTACCGGCTCTGTCACTGACTCTCTTAAGGAAGGTGAGGTATTTGAAGGCTCTGTCAATTCTATTGAAAATGGCAAAGTCACAATTGGTCTTGCCAATGGTCAGACTATGACCGCACGTTTGGATTCTGGTGTTACCCTTACTCCTGGTCAATCTGTATTTTTTGAAGTAAAAAGCAACGATGGTAATCTTGTTCAAATCCGTCCAGTTTCATTGACTGGTCTTGAAGCAAATCCCACATTACTTAAGGCTCTTGATATGGCCAATTTGGTGGCAACAGAGCGTACAAT
Source organism: Pseudobutyrivibrio ruminis (assembly GCA_015057305.1). GTDB lineage: Bacteria > Bacillota > Clostridia > Lachnospirales > Lachnospiraceae > Pseudobutyrivibrio > Pseudobutyrivibrio ruminis_F. Next base: position 100,036 of record SVES01000002.1, read on the forward strand.
TAACATGGTAAATTCCATGATGCAAAATTCTCTTTCCGTTAGTCCAGAGAATCTTGCAGCTATGAATAGAGCGATGATTAATAATCCAGAGGTCGATATTCAGACACTTGTCACCATGACAAAGCATGGCATGGAGCTTACACCAGATAGTGTTAATATGTTTCAAAACTATGCCAATGACAAGGCTTTGCTTGTTGACAATTTTAATACTATTTCAGAAATGCTTCCTGAGTTAATGACATCTGAGGAAATGTCTGTTTCTGATGTTATTGGTATGAATAATGCCATCAAGGAAATATTTGTTAATCAAGGCATGTCAGGTGAGGCACAGGAGGTTCAAGCTAGTCAGCCAGAGGCTACTGCAACTCAGCCACAGGATTCAGCAAATGTGGCTAATGCAACTACTGTCAATAGCAATGATGTGGTTATAAACAGCAAAGGGGATGTTGCTACAAATACTGTGCTTAATACTGTAGACCAAATTATTGAAAACACCACAGATAATCCAAATACCTTGCAGGCTAAGGTGGAGGGGCAGCCACAGGCCCAATCAGCCTCTACAGAACAGGTGGAAATTACATCTACAAGTCAAGGTTCACAGAATGTGACTACTGTTTTGGAAAATGAACTAGGGGCAAATGTAGTAAACAATTTAGTTAGTGAAAAGCAGATTGATTCATTTAATGTGCTTTTGAATAATTTACCAGATTTTCCGAAGGAGAATACTCTTGTTTTTGCTGAAAATGGCACTTTGAAGGCAGATGCTGATATTAATCAGCTGTTTAAAGAAATTACTGATTATTTTAATAAACATTCTGACATACCTAAAGAGCTATTAAATGACATAGTTAGAACTCCTTTGTATAAAGGGTTACTTAAGAGTATAATTTCAAATAGCTTTGCAATGGAGCCAAAGGATGTTACAAAGCCGGGTGAGATTTCCAAGCTCTATGAAAGGGTACTTAAACAGACTGAAGCACTTGAAAAACTGGTTTCCAGCTTTAATAATAAAGCGGCGGAATCTATAAAGAATCAGACTGTGGAAATCAGACAGAATATCAACTTTATGAATTCTGCAAATGAAATGTATAATTTCGTCCAGATTCCGCTTAAAATGTACAATCAAAACACAGATAGCATGCTTTATGTCAAGCAAAACAAAAAAAGCTCTTACGAAGCTGGTGAGGAGATTACCGCATTTTTGCATTTTGACATGGAATATCTTGGTTCTACAGATGTATTTATCAGCCTAAAGGAAGCTAATGTGGCCTGTAAATGGAATCTTGCAAGTGAGGAATCCATGAAGCTTATTGAGGATAATCTGGATATTTTAACAGAGAGATTAAATGCTAAGGGCTTTAATGTATCTTCGCAGGTTACCTGTGGCAATCCTAAGACAAGCTTTGTAGAGGATTTTCTTGGTGAGACAGCTGCGAGGGCTGAAAGCAAAACTGATGGCATAATGCATAGATATAGCTTTGATATGAGGGCATAATTATGGCAGAAGAAAAAGTTATAGACAAAAATAAAACAGCGGTTGCTCTTTCCTATGAAGCTGGTGATACAGCACCAAAGATATTAGCATCTGGTAAGGGATATGTGGCAGAGCAGATTATAGAAGAAGCAAAAAAAGCAGATGTGCCATTCTATCAGGATAATGAGCTGGCACAGACACTTAGCAAACTTAATATCGGAGATGCCATTCCACCCGAATTATACGAAGTAGTTGCTGAGATTTTGGTTTTTGTAAATGACATGGAAAAGATAAAAGCAAAACTTGGATAGATAGGATTTAATGAATAATAGAAAACAGGGAAATGATTTTGAAAAGCTGGCTGCCAATTACTTAAAAGAGCAGGGTATGGAGATTATAAAACAAAACTTTTATTGTAAAATGGGAGAGGTTGATATAATCGCAAAAGATGGCTGTTATCTTGTTTTTGTGGAAGTAAAATACAGAAAATCAACTTCCAAAGGAAGCGGCTTTGAGGCTGTTAATTTTAATAAAATGAGGAAGATATCACGGGTGGCGGATTACTATTTGTATAGCCACCGTTTTAGCGAAGATATAAATGTTAGATTTGATGTAGTTGTTATTGAGGAAGGACATTTAAAGCATTTAAAAAATGCTTTTGAGTATATACCAGTATGTTAAATTCAAGTCATAAAATAGCCCAGATTATGGAGGATAGCCCAGCAGAAAGGGTTGGACTGACTCCAGGGGATATTATAAAAAAAATAAATGATGTAGAGCTAGTAGACATTTTTGATTATCATTATTATTCTGATGATGCAGATATTACTGTGGAGCTTTTGCATGAGGATGGCACCACATCTTCTGTTTTTGTACAGAAGGAGGAAGGTGAAGATTTAGGCGTTATTTTCTGTAACGGTCTAATGGATGACTACAAATCATGCTCAAATAAATGTGCATTTTGTTTCATTGACCAAATGCCGCCAGGAATGAGAGAAACTCTGTATTTCAAGGATGACGATACAAGGCTTTCTTTTTTGCAGGGAAATTATGTTACGCTTACCAATATGAAGATGGCAGATTTGGACAGAATCATTGCCTACAAGCTTGGACCCATAAATATTTCAGTTCATGCTACTAATCCGGAGCTTAGAGTCAAACTGCTTCATAACAGATTCGCTGGTGATATTTTAGATAAGATTCGCAAGCTATACGAGGCTGGTATTCCTATGAATGCACAGGTAGTTGCATGTCCAGGGTTAAATGATGGTGCTGAGCTTGATAGAACCATTTCTGATTTGCTTCAATTTGCACCAGTTATGAGTTCAATGTCTGTTGTGCCTGTAGGAGTGACAAAATATAGAGACGGTCTGTTTCCACTTCGAACCTACACAAAGGAGGAGGCAGGTAAGGTTATTGACCAGATTGAACATTGGCAACAAGAGGCCATGAAGCAAGTTGGCAATCATTTTGTTCAGGCTTCTGATGAGTGGTACATTCTAGCTGGGCGTCCGCTGCCAGAGGCCGATAGATACGATGGATTTATTCAGCTTGAAAACGGAGTCGGGATGCTTAGACTTCTTCATGAGGAGGTACTTGATGCCCTTGAAGACATTAAAAAGCCCCTCTTTATGAAAAAAAGGCATGTGACTATTGCCACAGGCAAGCTGGCCGCCCCATTTATGAAGGAGCTTGCCGACATCATCACTGAGAAATTCAATCGTGTCACTGTCGACGTGGTTACCATCACTAACGAATTCTTCGGTGAAGAAATCACAGTTTCCGGCCTCATCACCGGACAAGATTTAATCAAACAGCTCAAAGAACGTGAGCTTGGCGATTCGCTCCTTCTATCATGCACAATGCTACGAAGTGGCGAAGAAGTCTTCTTGGACGACATTACGCTCTCAGAGCTCGAGCAAACTTTACAAGTTAAAACACGTATAGTACAATCAGACGGTCGCGATCTCGTATACGCGATTATAGGCAAATAATTCATGTTGAGTATAAAATCTTACGTTAACAATGATTACGAATTCTTTCGTCGACTACATGTCTCCTTCAGAATTGAAATACATTGTTAACTAGATTTTGTCTTTACTGTATTTATAGAACTAGATTATTTAAGTGAGTAATCAGTAGTAAACAAGCTATTATTATTCTCAAGCGAAGCATTCCTCGCTGAGCGGAGAATACATAATGCTTGTTGACGTAACTGATTACGGACTAGGAAAAGAGGTAAGATATGGCAAGACCAGTGGTGGCGATAGTAGGTCGCCCTAATGTTGGTAAATCCACATTATTTAATGCACTCGCAGGAGAACGAATATCAATTGTTAAGGATACTCCAGGTGTAACTAGAGATAGAATTTACGCAGATATTTCATGGCTTAATTACGATTTTACTATGATTGATACAGGCGGTATTGAGCCAGATTCAAAGGATATCATTTTGTCTCAGATGAGGGAACAGGCTCAAATTGCTATTGATACGGCAGATGTAATCATTTTCCTTGTTGATGTTAAGCAGGGGCTGCAGGATAGCGACTCAAAGGTTGCGGACATGCTTAGACGTAGCCATAAGCCTGTAGTGCTTGTTGTTAATAAGGTAGATAGCTTTGAAAGAGACATGGCAGATGTCTATGAGTTTTACAATCTTGGTATTGGTGACCCTATTGCAATTTCCGCATCCAGTCGTCTAGGTTTTGGTGATATGCTTGATGTAGTCGTAAGCTATTTTCCAGAGCCAACTGAGAGTGAAGAGGAGGATGATACTCCAAAGATTGCTGTTATTGGCAAACCTAATGTAGGTAAATCTTCACTAATCAATAAGCTTTGCGGTGAGGAACGTGTAATTGTATCCGATATTGCAGGCACAACTCGTGATGCAGTAGATACAAAGGTTCGTTACAATCACAAGGATTATATCTTTATTGATACAGCAGGCCTCCGTCGTAAGAGTAAAATAAAAGAGGATTTGGAGCGTTATTCTATAGTTAGAGCTGTTGCATCTGTAGAGAAGGCTGATGTGGTTATCATTATGATTGATGCCACAGAAGGTGTAACAGAGCAGGATGCAAAGATTGCCGGTATTGCTCACGAACGTGGGAAGGGTATAATCATATGTGTAAACAAATGGGATGCCATTGAAAAGAATGACAAGACAATGAAGGAGCATGAGACAAAGATTCGCCAGATTCTTTCATTTATGCCTTATGCATCTATTCTTTTTATTTCAGTTAAGAGTGGTCAGCGACTTGGCAAGATTTACGAGACTATTGATGCTGTAATCGAAAATAACTCAATGCGTATTGCCACTGGTGTTCTTAATGAAATTGTGTCAGAGGCAGTTGCACTTCAGCAGCCTCCTACAGATAAAGGTAAGAGACTTAAAATATTCTATACAACTCAGGTTGCAGTTAAGCCGCCTACATTTGTTATTTTTGTAAATGAGAAATATTTGATGCATTTTTCATATGTAAGATATTTAGAGAATAGAATTAGAGATGCCTTTGGCTTTGAAGGCACATCTTTAAAATTTATCATTAGAGAGCGAAAGGAAAACGAATAATGGTTGTTGTGGGGAGAATTTTAGCATTAATTATTGGCTATCTGTTTGGAATGGTTTTAATGGGCTATCTCATTGGTAAATCAAAAAATATCGATTTGACAAAGGTCGGTAGCGGTAATGTAGGGTCCACTAACACAATGAGAAATCTTGGTGTGGCAGCTGGGTTAATTACCTTAGCCTGGGATTGCCTTAAATGTGTTGTTGCTGTATTTTTTGTTTGGCTAACCTTTGGACGTTTCGTGGAAAATGTAAATATCTACATGGTATACGCAGGACTTGGCTGTGTCCTTGGTCATGATTTTCCATTTTATATGCACTTTAAGGGTGGAAAAGGTGTGGCTTCAACCTTAGGCTTTATTATTGCGCTATTTCCAATTGGATTACCAGTTCCAGCTGGAATTTTTATTGCCCTTGTGGCTCTTACTCGTTACGTATCACTTGGTTCTATTATAGGCGAATTATCCTTTGCAATTGAAATTGTTGTAGCTGCCTACCTTGGTTTGCTATCTGACAAATATCCAGGAGGACAATTGAAGGAAGTGGTAATTATCTGCTGCATCGTTTCAGCTCTTTCAATTGCACTTCATCACGCAAATATTGTACGCTTGCTTAAGGGCACAGAAAACAAATTCTCGTTCCATCCAGAAACACGCGCCTAAATCCGTAACGCAACATTCGTGGATTAGGTAATTATTTATTCAAGGAGCTGGTAGTAAACAAGCTCTGAGGTTATTGAAGAAGCACATTCTTAGTGCTCTGAAATAACACTCAGGCTTGTTTGCGTAACCAGCGGACTAGAGGTATATAATGGCAAGAATTAGTGTATTAGGAGCTGGTAGCTGGGGTATTGCTCTAGCTGTCATGCTCAATAAAAACGGTCATGAGGTAAAGGTGTGGTCTCATCGTCAGTCTCAGGTAGATCAGATGAATGACACTCATACCAGTGACAAAATAAAGGGTGTTAAGCTTCCTGAGTCAATGGAGTTTACTGCCGATATTGAGTCTGCTGTAAAATCAGCAGATGTTATTTTGATGGCTGTTCCATCAAAGGCTACTAGAGAAACTGCTGAAAAGATTAAATCCTTTGTAAGTATTAATCAGATTTTTATTACTGTAACAAAGGGTATAGAAGAAGATACACTTTTTACCCAGACTGAAATATTGGAAGATGTATTAGGCAATGATAAAAAGATATGTGTACTTTCTGGACCTAGTCATGCAGAAGAGGTAGTAGTATTCAAGCCTACTCTTGTTGTTGCTGGTTCCACAGATAGACAGACTGCACTTTTTGTGCAGAATCTTTTTATGAACGAATACTTTAGAGTATATTCCTCACCAGATGTAAAAGGAATCGAGGTTGGTGCAGCTCTTAAGAATGTCATTGCTTTAGCTGCTGGTATGTCTGATGGCCTGGGCTTTGGTGATAATGCAAAGGCAGCACTTATTACCCGTGGTATTAAGGAAATATCACAGCTTGCAGTAGCCATGGGAGGACAGCCAAAGACCTTGGCTGGTCTTACAGGCGTTGGTGATTTGATTGTTACATGCTCATCTATGCATTCTAGAAATAGAATGGCAGGATTTTATATTGGACAAGGTATGTCAAAAGATGAGGCTATGGATAAGGTAGCCATGGTTGTAGAAGGTGTTTATTCTGCTAAGGCTGCTAAGAAGCTTGCAGATAAATACAATATCGAAATGCCAATAGTAGAAATTGTAAATGCTGTTCTTTTCGATGGGCTTGCAGCAAAGGATGCTGTGTATGAATTGATGACGCGTTCTAAAAAGGATGAATCATCAGATTTGGAGTGGGAGAATTGTAATGCATAGCAATAGAAAAAGTTGGTTAAGCTTTCTAGGTACATTATTTTTTATTCTAGGAATCATTACTCTTATCATTTCTGGCATCCTTATTTTAGGACATATAATAAACTCTGTTAAATCTAACAACTCCAAGGCAGATGGCTTTTATATTGATTCTTATGAGGTCAATCTTGATGTTGATTCTAGCAATAAGATTCATGTTACTGAAAATATTACTGTTGATTTTTACGAGAGTGATCATCATGGGATTTTTAGATTTATTCCTGAGTGGCTTAAATACAAATCAAAAGACGGTAAAACAAATTCTAGGAGAGCAGAAATATCTAATATAGATGTAGAAGGCGTGGCTCATTCTTCTGATTTAATGTATGCAAGCTATTTTAATCAACGGGGATTAGATGATTTTACCGTAGATAAAATTCATGGAAAACAGCGTATAAAAATAGGAAATTCATATTACACCTTAGAAAAAGGTTTATATACCTACCAAATATCCTACGATTATGATATGAATGGAGATATTTACAAGGGATTTGATGAGCTTATTTTTCATGCCTTCGGTGATTACTGGGGTACTGAAATTAACGGTGCGAGAGTAAATATTAAACTTCCAAAGGATATCGATGCTTCCACTGTTATTTCATTTTTTGCTGATAAGAAACGTAAGAACGATATTACTTCATACGTTAACTACAAGGTTGACGGAAATATTATAACTGCCCAGGTTTCTGAGGATTATAAGCTTAATGGAGCTTTAACAGTTGATATAGAGCTTCCTGATGGTTATTTTACTGATTCAAAGGTTACATACGGCAGCAAGGCTTTTATCTTTAGTGTAGTTTGTTTGGCATGCTTTTTAGGTTGCTTCTTTTTTTGGAACAAAAATAGGGATGGAGATTTGCTTGGTGAGGAAACTACAGTAGCTACAGCACCAAATGGACTTGAAGCTGTTGAAATGGGCTATATTTATGGTGGAAGCGGTCAGCTTTTACTAATTACTGTTATTCTTCAGCTGGCTACCAAGGGTTATATTAGAATTAAAAATCCTAGCAGTAAAACTAAACTAAAAATTGAAAAGACACCAAAGGTTGCAGATAATCTATCTTATACTGAAAAGTTTGTATATGAGAATTTATTTAAAAAGGGTGATTCTGTTATACCAGCAGAGGATTCTCAAGTTGGTAAGCTTAATTCAAAGCTAACCAAAATGTTAGAGGAAAAATTTGATTCCAGCATTTACAATTTAAGATCATATGTTGAATATGTTTTTTCAAGTATTTTGTTTTTGGTAGCATGTATTTCCTTTTGTATGGGATATATTTTCTCGGAAGATATGCATCCAATGCTAAGATGGCTATTTTTGCCAGCCTTTGTATGTACAATTATTTCTGGATATTTTGCTGTTAAAACACCAAAAAATAGTTCATATGGAAACCAAATGCATCAAAGAATAGAGGATTACAAGAATTATCTAAGCGCAATCAAGAAACAGGAGCTAGAAAAGGAAATTAAGGAAAATCCTGATTATTTTGATGAGATTCTTCCATATGCTTTTATACTTGGTGTATCCAAAAAGCTGGTTAAAAAATATGATTTTGAAGTAGATGCTACAAATCGATACTATAACTATACTGATAATATTACAACAAACGTCTATTATGATTATTCTAGCACAAGCTCTGGCTCTAGTTCTAGTTCGTCAGGCTGTGGAGGTGGATGCTCATCCTGTGGTGGAGGTTGTTCTTCCTGTGGTGGAGGCGGATCATGGTAAGAGAATTTGTATTACAATGGCATATCAGCGAAGGCTGTAACCTTAAATGCTTGCACTGTTATCAAGAGGGACATGTACCGGTATCACTTAATAGAAAGCAGCTTTTTGACATTTTAAATCAATACAGACAACTTCTTAAGGAACAGGGGATAAAAGGTCATATAAATATAACTGGAGGAGAACCACTGTGTTCTCCTCATTTTTTTGAGCTATTAGAGGTGTTTAAAAAGGACAAGGAGTTATATAGTTTTTCTATTCTTACAAATGGGACGCTGATTACTGATGAGATTGCAAGGAAGATTGCTAGCTTCGGTCCTGAGTATGTTCAAGTAAGCCTGGAGGGTGGCAAGAAGACTAACGACTATATCAGAGGCAAGGGCGTCTATAAAAAGGTTGCAAAGGCTGTAAAGCTACTGAAAAAATACAATATATATGTTTCACTATCATTTACAGCAACAGCTCTAAATTATAAAGAATTGCCAAAGGTAGTAAGGTTTGCCAAAAGATATGGGGTGAACACAGTATGGTCTGATAGATATATTCCATTGAATTCACCAGATATAAATCTATGCATGAATAAAGAACAAACAAAAGAATACTTGGATTTGATTACAAGGGAGAGCTTTGCATTAAAGCATGAGGGCTGTAAAACAGAGGTTGCTCTTTACAGGGCTTTGCAGTTTTTAAAAACAAATAATCTGCCTTATTCATGTACAGCAGGAAAAACACTTTTGACTGTTATGGAAAATGGTGATTTGGTGCCTTGCAGACGGATGCCTATTGTGGTTGGAAATCTCCTTGAAAGCAATATGCTAGATTTTTATAAAAATTCAGACGTTTTAAAGATGCTTAGAGAAGATAGGGTGCCAGATGAATGTAGCGATTGTGATTACAGCGCATTCTGTAAGGGCGGTTTGAAATGTCTTACATATGCTACCTACGGGGATTTAAATCATAAGGATGAGGGCTGCTTTAATTAAGGAAAAGTAGTATTGACACACTTAAGTCAAAGTAGTATTATACTACCAACAATTTAATAAGGGAGAAATATATGTATACAGAAGAACAACTGGCGTTAATGAAAAGATTCACATATTACCCTAAATTGGTTATTGCTGGTTTTTGGGTATTTGTAAGTAGTACAGCCTTAGAACTGTTTTTTCAGTTGTTTAATGCCATATTTTTAAATTATAAGACCGACTATGATATTTTAAGAACGAATATTTTTTCTACAATCATATTAACCTTTGCAGGAATACTAATAATTGTAGGATATACCGGAATATTTAGTTCATTCAAAAAGCAATTGTTTCTAGAGATTTATGATAATTTAGATGTTGATTCAATTACAGAAAAACGTCTCAATCGGTTTGAAATCTTTCTTTGCCAAATTGGTAATTTAATAGCTTTTATAGGTATTTTTACCAGTGTGTTAGTTGCATATGCCTTAGCAGATGAGTTTGAAGAAGAATATGATTTCAAAGCTTTAAATGGAAAAGTTCTAAGTGTTCTCTTAAGTATTATAGCAGCACTTTGCCTTACCTGTTTATTTGCAATGCACTGCGTTACAGGCCATGAACAAAGAGTGCAGCAATTTGAAAAAGCACAGGCAATGCTTGAGAGTGCCGATAAAGTTTTTCTAAAGTATAATGCTGAAGATTCTCATACCTTTGGATTCGACAAAGACTCTTTGCATTTTTCTCTAAGTGAATATTGGAATTATTGTAAAGATGATGAGTATTGTATTTCATTCAATCTAGACAAGGATGATTTTCTTGTTTCCACTGTAAACATGGACTTTGATTTTGACGACTCAATGGACAGAGCCGAGCTTTATGATGATTTCGTGGAAGAATTCCATAATGCCACATCAGCATTCAAAGAAACCGAACTAAAATTTCAATATTCAGAAATGGGCTATGGGCTAACATTGCCAGAGAATTTTAAAGAGAATTTTATGAATTCGGAAGAGGGAACCTTTGAATATAGATACCAATTATCAAATGATGCAAGTGTTCATGTAGATATTGAGAAGAATAAAGATTATGAAGGAAATAAATATATAAAGATTTCCTACCATATTTATAATTTTTAATGAAGGGGAAATATAATGGAAAATAATGTTGATTTTTTAGATATGAAAAAGAAGATGCTTATTTCAAAGGTGCTTTTAGTTATTGGCGTTGTCTTTGCAGTTTTGGGCTATCTTTCTTATAAATTAGCAGGCTTTGGACTTGGAATTGTTTTTTTGCTTGCAGGATTTGGCCTTGCTTTTGTAGGAGGAAAATTTAGTAGTGATTTTAAAAATGATTTTACAGATCAGGTTATGATTCCTACTATTCAAAGCATATTTCCAAATTCCACATTTATTGTGTATTTGGATGATAAACGAATTACAGAGCATTTTAAAAAGCTTGGAATGATTCGTAGGGATAGTTGTGAGAGAATCACTAATTTGCTTGCTGTTGAAACAGGTGGGCATCTTCTTAATGAGTTTTCATGTGAAGAATATCATGAAGTCCCTAATCCAAAGGGTGCCGTAAACAACATATATACTTATAAGGGAACAGAGTTTAGATATGATTATGCCACTAATATAGATGGTGTAGTTAGAATTCTTTCCAGTCATAAGAATAAGCTTTCAAACAGTGAAAAGACTTTCCTTCCTAAGGAATGCAATTTCACACCTGAAAAAATCGAGACAGGAAACATTGAATTAGATGAAAGTTTTGAGATTTTTGCAAGCTCACAGCATATTGGATTTTTTGTTTTGAATTCTACTGTTATAGAAAAGATAAAGCTTTTTAGAGAAAAATATGGAGACTTTGGTATTGCTATTACAGGGGATGAATTGTTTATTTCTTTCGATGGTGTAGATAGATTTATAAAGCTTCCAGACAAGGTTTCTCAGATTAATGAAGATGCATTTAAAAATGCAAAGGATCAGATTTATGATATTGTAGAAATGCTTAACGACATTGGATATGCGATTTCTAAACATGTAGAAAAAGAGAATATAATTTAAAATGAATGGGAGCAGATTTTGAAAGGAGAAGTATTATGACAGGATTAATTATTGTAGGAGTCATTGTTTTAGTAGTTGTAATTATTGCAATTTGGTTTGTGAAGGTTTCTAACAATTTTAAGAGACTTGGGACTACGGTGGAGCAGACAAAAGCAGATATCGAAGTTTACATGATAAAAAGATATGATGTACTTATGAATTCTATGAAGACTGCAAAGGAATTTGCAAGTCATGAGGAGGATGTTTTTTCTAAGCTTGTAGAAATAAGAAAGGGAATGGATTTTAACAAACTTTCTGAGCAGGCTGCACTTCAGGAGGAAGCATCAAGAAGTATTTTTGCCTTAGCAGAAGCATATCCAGAGCTTAAATCTACAGAACTATTTGCAAATCTTCAAGTTCAGCTCTCTGATGAAAATGAGCATTATGCTGCTGCAAAGCGTTCGTACAATTCAAACGTATCCAGATTTAATAAAGAAGTTGTTGTATTTCCTAACAGCATTGTAGCTTCTATGACAGGTGTTAAGGAACTTCCTTTCTTCAAGGATGAAAAGGCTGAAGAAAAGAAAGAGGTATCATTAGATTTTTAATCTAAATAAAACCGAGAATCCAGCTTTGGTGATGGAAAATATCGCTTCAGAGAAAATTGATTTTTTAATTTAATATTTTATTGAATGGAGACAATGGTTTAAATAAAAATATATGGGGGAAAACAGATGTATGATGATGAATTAAATAACGAAGGCATAAAACGTTTGCCTGTTTTTGTAATTGGAGTACTTGGCGTACTTAATATTATTTTCGGTTTATATAGATTATATGTTGCGGTGACATATGAATGGGTAGGAAGATTAAATGAGCCCAATTTTAAGTTTGTAATAATCACATATGGATTTTTTATTCTTTTAGGAATAATTTTTTTATTTTTGGCAAATAGATTACTTCATAGATTGCTGCCAACAGCTGATGATATAGAGACTAGAAATAAAAGAAAAGAAAAGGCATTAATGGCTAGAGAAGCTAAAATACAAGCCAAAGAAGCTATGGGACGTGAAAAACGGGCAAAGCTAGCTCAAGAGCGGGCAGCAAAGTACAATGAATTGCAGCATAAAAAGGAAGAAGAACAATTTGAAAGACTTAAAGTAGAATTTGCAACCCAGGCCATAAATCAAAACAACCAGAATACTGATGGACCAACATCTTTCCCTGTTGAGCTTCATTTCTTTGAAAAGCCTTTTGTTTTGCTAAATTTTATAAAATATGGTGGAGCATTTATTGCTGCAGCAACCACTATCTATGGAATTCATCATATAAAATATATGGAGACCATATATAGCCGGCCTCAGGATGATAACAAATTTTATCTGTTTTTATTTATCACTATAGTACTTTTCTGGATAGGGCTTATTTTATGGATAATAGGCGGCAACTTTAAGTTTTCTTCAAATAATTGCTGTATAGCAAATAGAAATGGACAATTATATATTGTTTACCTGAAAAGAGAACGTATTGCAGAATCTCTGCCAGTAAAAGGATTTTTTAGTCATGGAGTCGTAGGAAAGTTGGTTAATTCCATTGCAACTATTGTTTTAGCTAATGAGTATCATAATAAGCTTTTAGCGAATTTAAAAGCAGCTGATTTTAATGAAACTGTTAGAAGAATGATTGAAGAAGGGGAATATAACAGCCTGGTTGATGTTATGCCTTTAAATAAAAACAATAAAAAGATTGATAAATGGTACGTTAAATATATAACCCGTAAATATTATAAAGAGAAAATGGCTAAAATATGATTGAATTGTGAAACTTTATTTTGTGGTGCATTAACGTATTGACTACTAGATGATGTGGTGGTAGTATAATTCTATCAACACAACATCTAGTAGTTTTTTATTTACAGGAAACAAGATGTTGACAGAATATTATATACAAATGCAATTATTTTTAGATAAAACCCGGAGGTTATGATGGAAAGATTTGTTGTTAAAAAGGATGGAGCCTTAGAAGCTTTTAATGTACAAAAGGTGGTTGATGCTGTTAGTAAATCAGCTACTAGAGTGCTTGTAAAATTTACACCTGAGCAGGAAAAGTTTATATGTCAATTTGTTGAGGAAAGAGTGGAGGAGCTTGGCCTTGAAAAAATTGAAATTGCACAGATGCACAATATTGTTGAAGGCGCTTTGGAACGTGTTAATCCAATGGTTGCAAAGTCTTATAGGGATTATCGTAACTATAAGCAAGATTTTGTACAGATGCTGGATGACGTTTATAAAAAGTCTCAGAATATCATGTACATTGGGGATAAAGAGAACTCTAATACGGATTCAGCTCTTGTATCTACGAAGCGCTCGTTAATTTTTAATGAGCTTAATCGTGAGCTATATAAAAAGTTCTTCCTTACAACTGAGGAGATTCAGGCAATTCGTGACGGATATATCTACATTCATGATATGAATGCCAGACGAGATACTATGAATTGCTGTTTGTTTGATGTTAAATCAGTTCTCGAGGGTGGCTTTGAGATGGGTAACATCTTCTACAATGAGCCAAAGAGTCTTGATGTAGCCTTTGATGTTATTGGTGATATTGTTCTTTCTGCAGCAAGTCAGCAGTATGGTGGCTTCACAATACCACAGGCTGACGAGATTCTTGAAAAATATGCTCAGAAATCTTATGACAAATATATGGAAAAATACTTAAATCTTGGTATTGATAAGGACAAGGCTCACGAAGTCTCTATGGCTGAGGTACAAAGAGAGATGGAACAGGGCTTCCAGGGCTGGGAGTACAAGTTTAATACTGTTGCATCGAGCCGAGGAGATTATCCATTTATTACAGTTACTATCGGTCTTGGCACATCCACATTTGCAAAGATGGCATCTAAAGCCTGCCTTAAGGTTCGTTCTATCGGCCAGGGCAAGCCAGGATTCAAAAAGCCAGTTCTTTTCCCTAAGGTAGTATTTCTTTATGATGAAAATTTACACGGTCCAGGAAAAGAGCTTGAGGATGTGTTTGAAGCAGGAATCGACTGCTCTAGAAAGACTATGTATCCTGATTGGCTTTCACTTACAGGTGAGGGCTATATTGCAAGCATGTACAAAAAATATGGCAAGGTTATATCACCTATGGGGTGCCGTGCATTTCTTTCCCCTTGGTATGAAAGAGGCGGCATGAAGCCGGCAGATGACAATGATGAGCCTGTATTTATTGGTAGATTTAATATTGGTGCTGTTTCACTTCATCTTCCAATGATTCTTGCAAAATCAAGACAGGAATCAAGAGATTTCTACGAGGTGCTTGATTACTATTTGGAGATGATTAGAAAGCTTCACATTCGTACCTATGCATACCTTGGAGAGATGCGTGCATCTACAAATCCACTTGCATACTGCGAAGGGGGCTTCTATGGCGGCCACCTTGGCTTCCACGACAAGATTAAGCCACTTTTAAAGGCTGCCACAGCATCCTTTGGAATTACAGCATTTAATGAGCTCCAGGAACTCTACAATGGCAAATCCCTTGTTGAGGATGGAGAATTTGCACTCGAAGTTCTTAAGCATATCAACGAAAAGGTTAATCAGTTTAAGGAAGAGGATGGCAATCTTTATGCTATCTACGGTACACCTGCTGAAAATCTTTGCGGCTTACAGATTAAACAGTTCAGAAATAAATATGGCCTTATTGAGAATGTTTCAGACAGACCTTATGTATCAAATTCATTCCACTGCCATGTAACAGAAGATATTACACCAATCCAAAAGCAGGATTTAGAGGGACGTTTCTGGGAGCTTTGTAATGGTGGTAAGATTCAGTATGTTCGTTATCCAATCAACTACAATCGTGAAGCTGTTAAGACCTTAGTTCGCAGAGCTATGGACAAGGGCTTCTATGAAGGCGTCAACCTATCACTTTCTTATTGTGATGACTGTGGTCACGAGGAGCTTGAAATGGATGTTTGCCCAGTATGTGGCAGCAAGAACCTTACCAAAATTGACCGCATGAACGGATATTTATCATATTCACGTGTAAAGGGCGACACTCGCCTTAATGAAGCCAAAATGGCAGAAATAGCCGATCGAAAATCTATGTAACGTGGCTAGCCGGTAGGCGGTGCACAGGCAATATTAACGATAATAAATGAGCAGTTCATTATACGTTAGAGGAATTTCTCAGCGTGAGTAAACTGTAGCTAACAAGCTATTATTATTCTCAAGCGAAGCATGTCGCTGAGCGGAGAATACATAATGCTTGTGAGCGTAACAGTTTACGTAAGTTAGACTGCGGACTTGGAGATTATATGAATTACCATAATATTACAAAAGACGACATGCTTAATGGTGATGGCTTACGTGTGGTCCTTTGGGTGGCAGGCTGCGACCATCATTGTAAGGAGTGTCAGAATCCTCAAACATGGGATCCTGATGGCGGCATCAAATTTGATGCTGCGGCAAAAGAAGAATTATACGAGTCATTATCTCGCGACTATATATCTGGTATCACGTTTAGTGGTGGAGATCCACTTTTTCCTGGCAATAGACAGGAAGTGACGGAGCTTGCCCGGGAGATTAGGGAGAGATTTCCCGGGAAGACCGTCTGGCTCTACACTGGTTTTACCTATGAGCAAATTAAAGAACTAGAAATTATGAAATATTTGGATGTTCTGGTTGACGGAGAATTTGAAATTGATAAGATAGATTTGCAGGCAAAATGGAGAGGCAGTATTAATCAAAGAGTAATTGATGTGCCTCAGACTAGAAATTTAGGTAAGCTTGTACTTGCTTGCGATTAAATTTAGGGAGAATTGAATAAATGAATATTAATATTTTGCGTATGACTGATTCTGCAAAGCTACCAGAACGAGGTTCAGCTTCGGCAGCTGGGTATGATTTGTTTGCTGATGTTAGCCAGGATGTAACTATTGCACCTCACGAAACCAAGATGATTGGCACAGGTCTAGCAATGGAAATCCCAGAGGGATATTTTGGTGGAATATTTGCAAGAAGTGGTCTTTCGGCCAAGGAAGGACTTAGACCAGCAAATTGTGTTGGCGTTGTAGATTCAGATTACAGGGGAGAGATAAAGGTAGCCCTTCATAATGATGGAGAGGTTCCAAGAGTTGTGACTAGTGCACAAAAGATTGCACAGCTTGTTGTTGTTCCATTTCTATCAATTGGATTTACTGAGGTCTCAGAATTGTCTGATACGGTCCGCGGAGAGGGCGGATTCGGTTCCACTGGAAAACATTAATAAAACCTATAATGGCGCCTGGACTATTCCAGACGCCTTTGAAGCGTTTATATTCTAAGATTTGAAAGAGAGTAAGTTTTATGGCAAAAAAGGTTACTTATGATGCAAGCTCCATATCTGTATTAGAAGGCTTAGAGGCTGTTAGAAAAAGACCTGGTATGTATATCGGGTCTACTTCTAGAAAGGGCTTGAATCACCTTATTTATGAAATAGTAGACAACTCTGTTGATGAGCATTTAGCAGGGGAGTGCGATACTATTCATGTCACACTTGAAAAGGATGGCAGTTGTACTGTCGAGGATAACGGACGAGGCATCCCGGTTGGTATGCACGCTAAAGGTGTTCCAGCAGCCCGCTTGGTATTTTCCACACTGCATGCTGGCGGAAAATTTGACGATAGCGTTTACAAAACCTCTGGTGGTCTACATGGTGTAGGCTCATCTGTTGTTAATGCTCTTAGCACCTATATGACAGTTGATATTTCAAGGGAGGGCTTTGTTCACCACGATAGATATGAGAGAGGGGTTCCTACAGAGGAGCTTGTAGATGGACTTCTTCCAAAAATCGCAAAGACTACAAAGCATGGCACAAAGATTAATTTCCTGCCTGACCCAGAAATATTCGAAAAAACATATTTTAAAGAGGATGATATTAAGTCTAGACTTCACGAGACTGCTTATCTCAATCCAGGCTTAACTATTAATTATGCTGATTTACGTGGTGAAGAACCAGAATATGAGACTTTCCATGAGCCAGATGGTATAAAAGGCTTTGTTAAAGAAATAAATAAGACTGCAGAGACACTTCATGATGTCATTTATTTTAAGGGCAGTTCAGATGGCATTGAGCTTGAAGTGGCATTCCAGTATTGTAATGAATTTAAGGAAAATATTTTAGGCTTTTGTAATAATATTTATAACTCTGAAGGTGGTACACACATCACAGGTTTTAAGACTGTTCTTACCACTGTAATTAATAATTACGCAAGAGAGCTTGGAATTCTTAAAGACAAGGATGCAAATTTTACTGGTGCAGATGTTAGAAACGGCATTACAGCCATAGTTTCAATCAAGCATCCAGATCCTCGTTTTGAAGGTCAGACTAAGACTAAGCTTGATAATCCTGATGCTTCTAAAGCCACACAAAAGGTTTGTCAGGACGAATTAATTCTCTACTTTGACAGAAATTTGGATACATTAAAGGCTATTATTTCCTGCGCAGAAAAGTCTGCCAAGATTCGTAAATCAGAAGAAAAAGCAAAGACAAATCTTCTTACTAAGCAAAAGTTTTCTTTTGATCAAAATGGCAAGCTTGCCAACTGTGAATCAAGGGATGCAGATAAATGCGAAATCTTTATCGTAGAGGGAGATTCCGCTGGTGGTTCTGCAAAGATGGCAAGAAACCGTATGTATCAAGCTATCATGCCAATAAGAGGTAAAATTCTAAACGTTGAGAAGGCATCTATGGACAAGGTGCTTGCCAATGCTGAAATCAAGACACTTATTAACGCCTTTGGATGTGGTTTTTCTGAGGGCTATGGCAATGACTTTGATATAACAAAGCTTCGTTACGACAAGATTGTTATCATGGCTGATGCGGATGTGGATGGTGCCCATATCTGCACATTGCTTTTGACCTTCTTCTATAGATTTATGCCAGAGCTTATCCGTGAGGGGCATGTTTATATTGCAATGCCTCCTCTTTATAAGGCAATTCCTTCCAAGGGTGAGGAGGAATACCTTTATGATGATGTTGCTCTTGAAAAGTACCGTAAAAAAATGAATGGAAAGTCATTTACCCTTCAAAGATACAAAGGTTTAGGTGAGATGGATAAGGATCAGCTTTGGGAGACCACCCTTGACCCTGAACGTCGAAAGCTTAAGCTTGTAGAAATTGAGGATGCACTTATGGCTTCAGAGGTAACTGAGTTATTAATGGGTAGCGATGTTGCACCTCGAAAGGAATTTATTTACAAACATGCCAAGGAAGCTGAAATAGATGCTTAATACTAAGAAAGGGTAATAAATTATGTCACAAGAAGTAATTAGAACTGAATATTCTGAGATAATGCAGAAATCCTTCATAGATTATTCAATGTCAGTTATCCTTGCTCGTGCAGTACCTGATGTTAGAGATGGTCTTAAGCCTGTACAGCGTCGTACTCTTTACGACATGTACGAACTGAAGGTTGATTATAATAAGCCATATAAAAAGAGTGCCCGTATTGTAGGTGATACAATGGGTAAATATCATCCACATGGAGATAGCTCTATTTATGAGGCTCTTGTAGTTATGAGTCAGGATTTTAAGAAAAGTCTTCCTCTTGTTGATGGACATGGAAACTTTGGTTCTATCGAAGGAGATGGAGCTGCTGCCATGCGTTACACAGAGGCTCGTCTTGCCAAGGTTGCTCAGGAAGTCTACTTAGGAGACCTGGATAAAAATGTAGTAGATTTTGTTCCAAACTATGATGAGACAGAAAAGGAACCAGAAGTACTTCCAGTACGAGTTCCTAATATTCTTATAAATGGTTCTGATGGTATCGCAGTTGGTATGGTTACTTCCATTCCACAGCATAACCTTGGAGAGGTTATAGACGGTGTTATCGCTTATATGAAGAACCCTGATATTAACACAGCACAGATGCTGGAGCTGATTCCAGGACCAGATTTTCCTACTGGTGGAATTATTACAAATAAGGACGATTTACTTGAAATATATTCTACTGGTGTTGGCAAAATAAAAATTCGTGGTAAGGCAGAAATTGAAAAAATCAAGGGTGGTAAGGAGCAGATTGTTATTACAGAGATTCCTTACACAATGATAGGTGCCAATATTGGTAAATTCTTAAATGATATCTATAGTCTTGTTGAAACTAAAAAGACCAATGATATTACAGATATTTCAAATCAATCCTCAAAGGATGGTATGCGCATAATTGTTGAGCTTAGAAAGGGCGCAGATGCCAATAATGTTTTAAATTTGCTATACAAAAAGACAAGGCTTGAGGATACTTTTGGTGTCAATATGCTTGCAGTTGCAGATGGCAAGCCTGAGACACTTGGAATTGTTCCAATTATCAGACATCACGTTAATTTTCAGTATGAACTTTGTACTAGAAAATACACACATTTACTTGGCAAAGAGCAGGAAAAGAAGGAAATCCAAGAGGGCTTAATCAAGGCATGTGATGTTATTGATTTGATTATCGAAATCCTTAGAGGCTCTAAGGATGTAAAGCAGGCTAAGGCCTGCCTTGTTGACGGTATTACAGCGGGCATTAAGTTTAAATCTGTTGAGTCTAGACGTGATGCTGAGCTTCTTAGATTTACCGACAGACAGGCTCAAGCAATTTTAGATATGCGTTTACATCGTCTAATTGGCTTGGAAATCGAAGCACTGAGAGCTGATTATGATGAAACAATGGATAAAATTGCAAAATATACTAAGATTTTATCCAGCCGCGGTGAGATGGCAAAGGTTATTATTAAGGATTTGCAGTCAATTAAAAAGGAATATGCTAGAGCTCGTCGCACAGTGATTGACAATGTGGAAGAAGCTGTTGTTGAGGAGAAGCCAATTGAGGTTATAGACGTTGCTGTTTTAATTGATCGATTTGCTTATGCTCGTGTGGTTGATATGCCAACCTTCGAAAGAAATAAGGAGGCTGCTGAGGCTGAATCTAAAAAGATTGTCATTTGTAAAAACACAGATAAGCTATGTCTTTTTACTGGAAGTGGCGAGATGCACACCATAAAGGTTCTAAGCCTTCCATTTGGAAAGTTTAGAGATAAGGGACAACCAATCGATACAGCTGAAAAAGGCTCTAAGCTAGACCTTACAAAAGAAAATCTTATACTTGCTGATTCAATGGAAAATATCAAAGGGCATAAGCTGTTATTTGGTACAAAAACAGCTATGATTAAGCTTGTTGACGGTAGTGAATTTGATGTTAGCCGTAAGGTTATTGCTGCAACTAAGCTTGCAGAGCAGGATGAAGTAATATGTGTTCAGCTTATTGAAGCCGGCACTACTGTTGTTATGCAATCGGCAAAGGATATGTTCCTTAGGATAGAGGGAGATACAATTCCTGAAAAGAAAAAGACTGCTGTGGGTGTTCGTGGAATGAAGCTTGCAAAGGGTGATGAGCTTACAAATATTTATGTTTTGCCAGAAGGTGAAAATATTGATGTTAAGGTAAAGGATAAGGTTGTTGCACTTGGCAGATTGCACGTAGCCTCACGTGATACAAAGGGCGTTAAAAAATGATAAAAAATATATATTTTGATTTAGATGGTACTTTAGTTGATTCGGCGCCTGGCATTATCGAAGGACTAAAGCGTACTCTTGTTAAGTTTGGATATGAGATTCCCGACTATTCTACACTTAGAAAATGCGTAGGGCCACCATTTACGGTTTCTTATCCTGATATTTTACATATCAAGGATGAAGATTTTACAGAGGCAGTGGCATATTACAGGCATTATTATGATGTTGAAAACGGAATGTATAACGCTACTGTATTTGCTGGTGTAGAGGACTTGCTTAAGGAATTGGTTAAAAGAGGCTATTGCTTATTTGTTTGTACCTCAAAGCCTGAACCTACAGCAAGAAAGCTACTTAAAAAACTGGAGATTGATAAATATTTTACAGATATCTGTGGTGCCACTTATGATGCAAAAATAGACACTAAAACAGATGTTATCAATCTTTGCTTTGAAAGAGCACCTTGGCATAAAAAGGATGAAACAATACTTATAGGTGACACAAAATATGATGCTGAGGGTGCCTACAATACTGGAATCCGCTGTATAGGGGTTTCCTGGGGCTTTGGAGATTGTGCTGAAATGGAAGCCGCTGGTGCTGTAGAGATTTTAGATTTGCCTAGTGAGGTGCTTGATTATATTGAAGCAAATTAGAATTAATAGAATTATTCAAATTATATATCCTTTATTAGTTTATTTTATTGTATATCAATTTGGAGTAGCATTTCTTATAGAATTAATAGGGGATAAATATGGAAAGCTAACATGTCTGCTTATAGCAGGCATTGTTTGCATTTTCCCCATGTGGATTATATATAAATCCGTTCCTAAGCTTGTACCAGAGCCAATTAATGACAAAAAGCAAATAATAAATTACGCTCTGTGGTGCCTTGGGATTGTTGCACTTGGAATTATTATGAATATAATACTAACCCAAAGCGGGATAGTAGAATATTCTAGTGGTTTTGCTAAGGCAGAGGATACTTTGTCTAATGGGATTTTTATAATAAAGCTTTTGTGTAATTGTCTTGTAATACCTGTATTAGAGGAGCTTCTTCTTAGAGGTATTATTACTGGACAATTGTATCTATGGCATGGATCTATTAGCGCAGTTTTTATTTCATCATTTTGTTTTGGAATTCTACACAATAATATAGTACAATTTATTTATGCATTTGTTATCGGTATTGGATTAGGGATTATGTACATTAAATGTAAAAGACTATCTCTTTGCATATTGTCTCATTGTCTGATTAATTTAATTGTAATTATTTTTAGCTAGTTTCAGGTGTTAAATTTAGGAGGAGCTTATATGTCACGTTCACAAGAAGAAATTAAGGAATCTAAAGCAGGCTTAGCAGCTCATATAATAGGAGCCATAGCATTTATCGCCTTGGGTATTTGTTTATTAACTTTGGATGCTACATTTATCTCAAAACTTGTATATTCTTTTTCTGTGCTTGTTATCGGAATACTATTTATATGCTTTGGCGCATATTATATGATTAAATATTTCTTTAATCATGAGTTTATCAGAGTCTCTAATTACGGCTTTACCATGGGAGTTATTCTTGTAATAATCGGTGCTGTATTTATTTTCAAGGCTAATCAGATTTCTATCTTTATAGATGCTTTGGTTTGCCTGATAGGAGTTGTATTCGGAGCAATAATGCTACAGCAGTCATTTGCGTTATTCCATATCCAGAGAGGCTCGTGGTTTATAAGCCTACTTCTTGGAATTGCTACCATTGGCTGTAGTATTTATTTACTTATGGGCAATACTCAATTCTTTACTGGTATTCTTGTTAGTAGTGTTTATCTTATTGCTGTTGGAGGAATATCTCTATTCTCATTATTATTGATGGCAATAGGACTTAGAGATCATAAAAAAGACTCAACAAGAAACATCAATAGAAACATGGAGGAATCTCCTCTTTCAAAGACAAAGCAGGAGGAATCTATTTTTGAAGAGGAGCCTGTGGTTGAGATTAAGGAGGAAAGCAAGTCAGAACCAGAGGCTGATAGTGATGCTTTATTCGAAGAATAATAATTCTTTAATAAATAGTTTATTTACATGGCGCTTATAGGGCGCCATTTTTTATTTCTACTTTTTTAAAATCTATTAGTGAGAAAAAGTGAGAAAAAAAGAGATATAGCGAGATATAGTGCAAAATTATGCAAAATTGCGTCAGCTTTACTGCTTGCAACAATTGGTTTAGAATCCTATTATACATTTTGTAGTTAGCACTCGGATACAGTGAGTGCTAACAGAAAATTAGATTTTTAATATAGGAGGTAATATAAAATGAAATTGGTTCCATTAACAGATCGTGTTGTATTAAAACAATGCGAAGCAGAGGAGACAACAAAGTCTGGTATAATACTTGCAAGTGCTGCACAGGAGAAGCCACAGGAAGCTCTTGTTATTGCTGTTGGACCTGGTGGGGTTGTAGATGGCAAGGAAGTAACAATGCAGGTTAAAGAAGGACAGAAGGTTATATATTCGAAGTATGCTGGTACAGAAGTAAAGCTCGAGGGTGAGGAATATATTATTGTTCGCCAAAATGATATTCTTGCAGTAGTTGAGTAGAATTAATTTTATAGAAAAGAGGTAGATAAAAATGGCAAAGGAAATTAAGTATGGCGCCGAAGCAAGACAGGCTCTTGAAGCTGGCGTTGATAAATTAGCAAACACAGTTAGAGTAACAATCGGACCTAAGGGACGTAATGTAGTTCTTGCAAAGTCTTATGGTGCACCTCTTATCACAAATGATGGTGTTACAATCGCAAAGGATGTTGAGCTTGAGGATGCATTTGAAAACATGGGCGCTCAGCTTGTAAAGGAAGTAGCTACAAAGACAAATGATGTTGCCGGTGATGGTACTACAACAGCTACAGTTTTGGCTCAGGCAATGGTTAAGGAAGGTATGAAGAACCTTGCTGCAGGCGCAAATCCTATCGTTCTTAGAAAGGGTATGAAGAAGGCTACTGATTGTGCAGTAGAGGCTATTTCAGCTATGTCAAAGGCTGTAGATGGCAAGGAGCAGATTGCAAGAGTTGCAGCTATTTCTGCTGGTGATGATGAGGTTGGTCAGATGGTAGCTGACGCTATGGAGAAGGTTTCTAACGATGGTGTTATCACAATCGAAGAATCTAAGACAATGCAGACAGAGCTTGACCTTGTAGAAGGTATGCAATTTGATAGAGGTTATATTTCAGCTTATATGTGCACAGATATGGACAAGATGGAAGCTAACCTTGATGATCCTTACATCCTTATCACAGATAAGAAGATTTCTAATATCCAGGAGCTTCTTCCACTTCTTGAGCAGATTGTTCAGTCAGGTGCTAGACTTCTTATTATTGCTGAGGATATTGAAGGCGAGGCTCTTACAACTCTTATCCTTAACAAGCTTCGTGGAACATTTAATGTAGTAGCTGTTAAGGCTCCAGGCTATGGTGATAGACGTAAGGAAATGCTTCAGGATATCGCTATCCTTACAGGTGGTCAGGTAATCTCTGAGGAAGTTGGTCTTGAGCTTAAAGATACTACACTTGAGCAGCTTGGTCGCGCAAAGAGCGTAAAGGTTAACAAGGAAAACACAGTTATCGTTGATGGTATGGGCGATAAGGCAGCTATCGAGGCTCGTGTTTCACAGATCCGTACTCAGATTGAGGAGACAACATCTGAGTTTGATAAGGAAAAGCTTCAGGAAAGACTTGCTAAGCTTGCAGGTGGTGTTGCAGTTATCCGCGTAGGTGCTGCTACAGAAACAGAAATGAAGGAAGCTAAGCTTCGTATGGAGGATGCTCTTAACGCTACTCGTGCAGCTGTTGAGGAAGGTATCATCGCAGGTGGTGGAAGCGCTTACATCCACGTTCAGAAGAAGGTTGCTGAGCTTGCTGATTCACTTACAGGTGATGAGAAGACAGGTGCTAACGTAATCGTTAAGGCTCTTGAGGCTCCTCTTTTCTATATCGCTGCAAATGCTGGTCTTGAAGGTTCAGTTATTATAAACAAGGTTCGTGAATCTGATGACAGCATCGGATTTGATGCATATAACGAAGAGTATGTAGAGATGGTTAAATCTGGTATCGTAGATCCAGTAAAGGTTACACGTACAGCACTTCAGAATGCTGCATCTGTTGCATCTACACTTCTTACAACAGAGTCAGTCGTTGCTGATATCAAGGATCCTTCCGCTGATGCAGCTGCTGCAGCCGCTGCAGGTATGGGTGGAGCTGGAATGTATTAAAATTAAGCAATTTTAAGTATTTAAGGTTTCATTTCACCGCTGGTTATGTTAAAATAATCAGCGGTGTTTTTTATTATTTAGAGGTGATATTATGAATAAAGTAGCAATACTCACAGATAGCAATAGTGGCATTACTCAGGCACAATCCAAAGAACTTGGTATTTTTGTTGTGCCAATGCCATTTTATATAGACGGTAATTTATTTTATGAGGATATAGATTTAACTCAAGAAGAATTCTATGAAAAGCTTACCAAGGGTGGTGAGATTACTACATCTATGCCTATTACTGGTAATCTTATGGATATATGGGACAGCATTCTTAAAGACTATGATGAGCTTGTATATATTCCTATGTCTTCAGGACTTTCATCTTCTTGCGCTACTGCAAAGATGCTATCAGAGGATTACGACGGCAGAGTTGTAGTAGTGGACAATCAGCGTATTTCTGTTACACAAAAGCTTTCTGCAATTGAAGCAAAGAAGCTTGCTGATTTGGGAAAGAGTGCCCAGGAAATCTGTGATGCTTTAATGGAAGTTAAATCCCTATCTACCATTTACATTACGGTAGATACATTGGAATATCTTAAAAAAGGCGGAAGACTTACTCCAGCTGTAGCTGCAATTGGTTCACTACTTAAAATCAAGCCAGTGCTTTCTATTTATGGCGAAAAGCTTGATAAGTACGCAATGGCTCGTACCATGAAGCAGGCTAAGCAGATTATGATTGATGCTCTTAAAAAGGATATGAAAAATGTCATTAAAACTGACAACTTAGACGAAGTGACTATTTCTATTGCACATACTCAGAATCAAGAGGCGGCTGAGAAATTCAGGGAAGTACTTCTTAATGAATTTCCTGGTAAAGAAATTTGGATTGACCCGTTATCACTATCAGTTTCCTGTCACATTGGTCCAGGCGCATTAGCTTGTACTGTTACAAAGAAATTGATTGATATAAAGTAATTTAATATGGTTTAGGAGGATTGTTATGGTTAAAGCAGTTGTAGGCGCCAATTGGGGCGATGAAGGTAAGGGCAAAATTACTGACATGATGGCAGCAGATGCGGATATAATTGTTCGCTTTCAGGGTGGTGCCAATGCAGGTCATACAATAGTTAATAATTATGGAAAATTTGCTCTACACACATTGCCATCAGGTGTATTTTACAATCATACTACTAGCATTATTGGAAATGGTGTAGCACTAAACATTCCGGTTTTAATTAATGAAATAAAATCAATAGAGGAAAAGGGTGTTCCAGCGCCACATATTCTTGTGTCAGATAGGGCACAAATTGTTATGCCATATCATATCCTTTTTGACCAATATGAAGAGGAACGATTAGGAAAGGCTTCATTTGGTTCAACAAAGAGTGGAATTGCTCCTTTTTACTCAGATAAATATGCTAAAATTGGTTATCAGGTACAGGAATTATTTGATGATGAATTGTTAAAGGATAAGGTACAGCGTACTTGTGAGCAGAAAAATGTACTTTTAGAGCATTTATATCACAAGCCACTTCTCCAGCCAGAGGAGCTACTAAATACTTTACATGAATACAGAGATATGATTGCTCCATACGTTTGCGATACATCAGCTTATCTATGGAATGCAATTAAAGAAAATAAGACAATTCTTCTAGAGGGTCAGCTGGGAACACTTAAGGATCCAGACCATGGTATTTATCCTATGGTTACATCTTCATCTACACTTGCTCCTTATGGATGTATTGGTGCAGGTATACCAGCTCAAGAGCTTAAGCAGGTAGTTACAGTATGTAAGGCTTATTCATCTGCTGTTGGAGCAGGCGCATTTGTTTCTGAAATCTTTGGTGATGAGGCAGATGAGCTTAGACGCCGTGGCGGTGATGGTGGTGAGTTTGGTGCCACAACTGGTCGTCCCCGTAGAATGGGATGGTTTGACTGCGTTGCTTCAAAATATGGTTGTAGAATGCAGGGCACTACAGATGTTGCATTTACTGTAATTGATGTATTAGGCTATCTTGATGAGATTCCTGTTTGTGTTGGTTATGAAATTGATGGGGAAGTTACTACAGATTTCCCTGTTACATCTAAGCTTGAAAAGGCTAAGCCAGTTCTAAAGACCTTACCTGGCTGGAAATGTGATATCAGAGGCATCAAAAAATACGAAGATTTACCAGAAAACTGCAGAAACTATATTGAATTCATTGAAAAAGAAATCGGTTTTCCTATCACTATGGTTTCTAATGGTCCAGGTAGAGATGATATTATTTACAGAAATAAATAATTATTTTTAAGATTCGTCCCTTAGGGGACGAATTTTTTAGTTTGAAAAAAATGTGAAAATATATAATATGGTTATTAATAAGGGCTCAAAAAAGCTATACTATATACATGAACTTCTGTTACTTATTGAATAGGAGGGTAGCATGGCCAATATATTTGATGATAAGAGTGTTTTGAACAGAAACAAAATTTATGAAATTCCTGAGGGAACTCTAATTTTAAAAGAGGGTGAAATTAATCTAGACATGTATAAGATTGTGTCAGGCCATGTGGAAATGTACACAGGATATGGCACAGATGATGAAGTTTTAATAGGAATTCTAGGTCCTGGCACCTGCTTTGGTGAATTTGGAATACTTACTGGTCAGCCTGCAATTTACACTATTATCACTTACTCAAAAACAAAGATACTTCGTGTGACCGAAGGATTAATGGGAGATTTTATTCAGGAAAACCATGAAGATATTCTTCAGATAATGCGAAATATGGCTAATAGTATGATGAAAATGCAGCATCAAATATATCAGCTTCATAAAGAACTTAATGAAAAAGAACTTGAAAACAAAGAGCTGAAAATCAAGTTAAATGTAGACCTTGTAAATGATAATACTGAGGATTATATTGAAATGATGCGCAAAGAAGTAAAGGATGAAATGAGACGATATGCGTTATATAATATGGAAAGCCGTGAAGAAATAGGCCCTAAAATGAGGTTTATAAATAGAAAATAACAAAACTCAATGATTTTAAGAAAGGGATTATGGATAAATGGGTATGACAAAAAAGAACAAATCAAATGTTTTAAAAATTGCTTTGGTTATTATAGCGGTTATTCTTTTGGGATGCATATTAATTCTTGTTCTGAAAAATAATCACAAGCAGGAACTTATAAGTCCAACTTCGTCCATAGAAAAGACACCGGAGGTTTTAGATGAAGCAAGCGAAATAGAAGAAGAAGGTGACCAAATCTTTTTTGTTCCTAAGGAGGAGATTTATAGTTTTTCGATGACTGATGCTCATGGCATACTTCTTAATTTTCAGAAAGAAGATGATAAATGGGTATATTTAGACGATTTGAGTTTAGATATTAATCAAGATAGAATTGATAAGATTTTAAATTATATTTCTAATATTAAATTTATTGATATAATTACCACAGAAGATGGCGAAGCCTATGGTTTAAATCAGAATTCTCCTGTATATATCATTTCGGATGCAAATGATAATTCAACTATTATTTCTATTGGTAATATTGATGAAAATGAGGGAACAGTATATTTTGCAGTAAATTACGATTTTACAAATATTTATGTAAATAAGGGCAAGCTATATAATATTGGTGAATATACTATCGAGTCTCTTGTAGCCACTGAATAAAATATGTATTTTACTAGAGTTTACATATTAAGTTTGCTGTGATATTATATATCAGTATTATTTTTACTGTAACTCAGGACTAGGACACTCCGACCTATTTCTTAGTTATGGCATATTTATTTATAATAGGAGGTAGTAAAATGATTACAAAAGAGAAGAAGCAGGCAATTATTAACGAGTATGCTAGAACAGCTGGTGATACAGGTTCTCCAGAGGTTCAGATTGCAGTTCTTACAGCTCGTATTGCAGAGCTCACAGAGCATCTTAAGGCAAACCCAGGTGATCATCACAGCCGTCGTGGTATGATGAAGATGGTTGGTAAGAGAAGAAATCTTCTTGCTTACCTTAAGAACACAGATATCGAGAGATACCGTTCAATCATTGAGCGTCTTGGTTTAAGAAAGTAATCTATAGGAGCGGAGTACTATATACTCCGCTCATTTTCTTGTTTTGGTTTAAAGCAAAATCCGAAGCCACTGAATTAGGAGCGATATTTTTTATTTGTTTTCGCTTCATTTTCAGTAGTTTCGGGTTGATGCTTAAATAATATATTTTATTTAAAGGAGAAAGCCATGAAGACTTTTACAATGGAATTGGCTGGTAGAACACTTCGTGTTGATATCGGCAGAGTTGCAGCACAGGCTAATGGCGCAGCATTTATTCAGTACGGCGATACTACTGTACTTTCTACTGCTACAGCATCAGATAAGCCTCGTGATGGAATTGATTTCTTCCCACTTTCTGTTGAGTTTGAGGAGAAGTCATATTCTGTAGGAAAGATCCCAGGGGGATTTAATAAGAGAGAGGGTAAGGCTTCAGAGAATTCTATCCTTACAGCACGTGTTATCGATAGACCTATGCGTCCTCTTTTCCCAAAGGATTATCGTAACGATGTAACACTTAATAATATGGTTATGGCTGTAGATCCACAGTGTCGTCCTGAACTTGTTGCTATGCTTGGTGCAGCTATTTCTACATGTATTTCAGATATCCCATTTGATGGCCCTTGCGCTATGACACAGATGGGTATGATTGATGGAGAATTTATCGTTAACCCTTCTCAGGAGCAGTGGGATAAGGGAGACCTTAAGCTTACAGTTGCTTCTACACGTGAAAAGGTTATCATGATCGAGGCTGGTGCTAACATCATCCCTGAGGATAAGATGATTGAGGCTATTTACAAGTGCCATGATGTTAACCAAACAATCATTGCTTTCATCGATGAGATGGTTAAGGAATGTGGTAAGCCAAAGCATGAGTATACATCATGCGCTATTCCAGAAGAGCTCTTTGCAAAGATGAAGGAAATCGTTCCTCCAGCAGAGATGGAAGAAGCTGTATTTACAGATGAGAAGCAGGTTCGCGAGGAGAATATCCGCAATATAACTGCTCGTCTTGAGGAAGCATTTGCTGATAACGAGGAATGGCTTGCAGTTCTTGGTGAGGCTATTTATCAGTATGAGAAAAAGACAGTACGTAAGATGATTCTCAAGGATCATAAGCGTCCAGATGGTCGTGAAATCACTCAGATTAGACCACTTGCTGCAGAGGTTGATATTATCCCTCGTGTTCACGGTTCTTCTATGTTTACTCGTGGTCAAACACAGATTTGTGACGTTGTTACACTTGCACCTCTTTCAGAGGCTCAAAAGATTGATGGACTTGATCCATTTGTTACAGAGAAGAGATATATGCATCACTATAACTTCCCTGCATACTCAGTAGGAGAGACAAAGCCTTCACGTGGACCAGGACGTAGAGAGATTGGTCACGGTGCTTTAGCAGAGCGTGCACTTCTTCCTGTACTTCCTTCACCAGAGGAATTTCCTTATGCAATCCGTGCCGTATCTGAGACATTTGAATCTAACGGTTCAACATCAATGGCTTCTACATGTGCTTCATGTATGTCACTTATGGCTGCTGGTGTTCCAATTAAGGCTATGGTTGCAGGTATTTCTTGTGGTCTTGTTACTGGAGATACAGATGATGATTTTGTACTTCTTACAGATATTCAGGGTCTTGAGGATTTCTTCGGAGACATGGATTTCAAGGTTACAGGTACAAAAGAAGGTATCACAGCAATCCAGATGGATATTAAGATTCATGGTCTTACTCGTCCAATCGTTGAGGGAGCAATCGCTCGCTGTCGTGAGGCTAGATTATTTATTATGGATAACTGCATGAGCAAGGCAATTGCTGAGCCACGCAAGGAAGTTGGAGAATATGCTCCAAAGATTATTCAGCTTTCAATTGACCCAGAAAAGATTGGTGATGTTGTTGGACAGCGTGGAAAGACAATCAATGAAATTATTGACAGATGTGATGTAAAGATTGATATCACAGATGAGGGCAATGTTTCTATTTGTGGTACAGATGCAGCAAAGATGGACGAAGCTAAGCGCATGATTGAAATCATTACAACTGATTTTGAGCAGGGTCAGATTCTTACAGGTAAGGTTGTTAGCATTAAAGAATTTGGTGCATTTGTAGAGTTCGCTCCTGGTAAGGAAGGAATGGTTCACATTTCTAAGATTGCAAAGGAAAGAATTGATAGAGTTGAGGATGTTCTTACTCTTGGAGATGTTGTTAAGGTTGTTTGCCTTGGCAAGGACAAGATGGGAAGAATCAGCTTCTCAATTAAGGATGTACAGTAATCATTCATAAAATGCAATTTGTTTGCGCCTGGCATAATTTTGCCAGGCGTTATTTTAAGGAAAAGATATGTTACTTAATGTTTCACACATTTATAAATCCTTTGGCGAAGATAAAGTAATAACAGACGCCACATTTACTGTTGATGAAGGGGCTAAAGTTGCTATTGTAGGCAATAACGGAACTGGAAAGTCAACACTTTTAAAAATTATTATAGGTGAACTGCCAGCAGACGAAGGGGAGGTTACCCTAAAAAAAGATGCAACCTTCGGTTATTTAGCGCAGTATCAGGAGGACCATTATGGTTCTAATATTCTTAATACTGTTCTTAGCGCTAGAGAAGATTTGCTTGATATGGAAAAGCGTCTATCTGAAATGGAAGATAAGATGAGTCAAATTGATTCCTCTGAAATGAATTCATTTATGGATAGTTATCATAAATTGCAGCATCAGTTCGATTTGCAAGGTGGATATACATTTCGTTCAGAGGCTATAGGAATTCTTAAGGGCTTAGGCTTTGAAGGGGATGATTTATACAAGAGCATGAATGAGCTTTCTGGAGGTCAGAAAACCAGAGTCAGCCTAGGTAGACTTCTTGCATCATCACCAGATTTGCTTTTGCTTGATGAGCCTATAAACCATTTGGATTTAAATTCTATTGTATGGTTGGAGGGATATTTATCCTCATATAAGGGTTCTGTTATAATTGTTGCTCATGATAGATTTTTTCTTGATAAAATTGTAGATCATGTGGTGGATTTATCCTATGGCAGGACAGCTGTATATAACGGAAATTATACAGCTTTTACCAAACAAAAAGAAATCTATATGGTTAGCTACGAAAGGTCATATGAAAAGCAACAAAAGGAAATAGAACACCAAAAGGCTGTAATAGAAAAGCTTCAATCCTTTAATCGTGAAAAATCAATTAAGAGGGCTGAAAGTAGAAAAAAGCTATTAGATAAAATGGACGTGATGGATGCTCCTGACAAGGATTCCCAAGGAATGAGGCTCACACTTGAGATTGAAAAGGAAAGTGGAAAGGATGTACTTGATTTTTCTCATGTGACTAAGTCCTACGAGAATAAAAATATATTTACAGACTTGTCCTTTGAGGTCCATAAAGGTGATAAAATAGCCATACTTGGTGACAATGGAACTGGAAAAACTACAATTCTAAAATGTATCAACGGCTTGGTACCATTTGAGTCAGGTGAGATTAAATTTGGAGCAAATGTAACTGTAGGCTACTACGACCAGGAACAACAGGGGCTAGATGATTCCAATACTGTTTTTAGTGAGCTTCACAATGCATATCCATTCCTGACGGAAACAAAGGTTAGAAATACACTTGCAGCTTTTATGTTTACTGAGGATGATGTTTTTAAGCATATAAGCGAATTGTCTGGTGGCGAGAGGGGGCGTGTATCATTAGCTAAGCTAATGCTTTCAAAATCTAATTTGTTAATACTTGATGAGCCTACAAACCACTTGGATATGGATTCAAAGGAGAAGCTAGAGGATGCATTAAATGAATATGACGGCACTCTTTTATATGTAAGTCACGACAGATATTTTGTTAACAGAACTGCAAATATCATTCTTGAGTTGTCTAATGGTAAGCTTACAAAGTATTTAGGAAATTATGATGACTACATTGCAAAAAAAGAGCAGCTTTCCATGGTCACTTCTCTTGATTCAAATGAAGCTTTGGCTGTAAATGAATCAGCTTCCAAGCTGGATTATAAAGAACAAAAAAGGATAGAGGCCGAAAAAAGAAAGCTTCAAAATCAAATTTCAAAAATTGAAGAAAGGATTGAGGAGTTAGAAAATCATCAAGCTGAAATTGAAGCAGAATTTCTCAAGCCTGAAAATATGACTAATTCGGCAAAGCTAAATGAATTAACTGCAGAGCAAAATCAGATAAAAGCTGAACTTGAAAAGCTTTATAGTCAATGGGAGGAGCTTAGCGAAGCTTAAATTATACAAGCTTTGTTAAAATCTTGACATAGTTTTTTGTGAATTTTATAATAATATTAATTTATACAGTGATTATGTAGGAGGTATTTCATTTTGGACAAGCAAATTTCACAGGCAGTTATAAGAAGACTTCCTAGATATTATAGATATTTGGGAGAGCTTTTAGATGACGGCGTTGAAAGAATTTCCTCTAATGATTTAAGTAAGAGAATGCATGTTACCGCATCACAAATTCGCCAGGATCTTAATAATTTTGGAGGCTTTGGACAGCAGGGCTATGGATATAATGTGGCCTATTTACATGATGAAATAGGAAATATTTTGGGTGTTAATGACACTCATAACGTTATTGTTATCGGTGCTGGTAATTTAGGACAAGCAATTGCAGGCTATGTTAAGTTTGAAAGAGTTGGCTTTAAAATAATCGGGCTTTTTGATGTTAATCCTGAATTAAAGGGCAAAATGGTTAGAGACCTTCCTGTTCAAATGCTTGATGAACTACCTGAGTTTATAAAAAATAATAACGTAGAAATTGCTGCCTTAACCCTACCTAAGCAGAATGCTAAATCTACAGCCTTGAAATTAGTTTCACTTGGTGTACATGCTATTTGGAATTTTGCACATGTAGATTTGGATGACATTCCTGATGTAGTTATCGAAAATGTTCATCTTTCTGATAGCTTGATGCAGTTGTCTTATAATATTACACAGCATAAAAAGTAGGTGATTTCATGTCTGACAGAGATTTTTCCAATACACTTTTAAAAATAAAGGTTCCAATGCTTATATTAGACCAAAAGTGGCATCGACTTTTTGCACTAGGAGGAAAGCCTGAGGAAGTCAAAAAGCTTGAGGCAAATGAAAACGATTTGCTTAAAAGAGAAGCTGAGCTTAAGCAAGAGCTTAAGGATTTGAAAAAGGTTAAGGAAAATCTTATGGCCTCTGTTATGTCTAATATGGAAGGTACATCAGATTTAGTTTCCAAGAAGCTGGATGATGATAAAAGGCTTTTAGAGGAATGTAAAGAGCGTATCGAAGCTAATGAAGATGAATTAAAGGACATTCCTAATAATATTGAGGAAGTAAATAGGGAACTTATGCTTGCCACTATGGATTATTGCTACGACAAGCTTCGAACTAATTCTGCTGAGGCAGAGGAAATAACTTCCTGGATAAAGGACGTTAGGGTACAACTTAAGAAAAACGTCATTAGAAAACACAATAGAGAAATTAATAATAAAGAAATATACTCCTATATGCATGATGTTTTTGGCATGGAAGTTTTAAACATATTTGATATGCAGGGGGGAGAATTTTACATTGGCATTGCTGATGATAAACCAAATCCAGATGACAGTAAAGATAAACCAGAGGCAACTAATGATTTATCTAACATAGATTTAGAAGATGTTGATTTAGACGCAGTGGCTAAGGAAGAAAAAGAAAACACTGTAGAAGAAGCTTCAGAAAGTGAAGAAACATCTGAAAGGTTACCTTCTGAAAAAGCGACTGATTAATAAAAAGTTCACTAATTTTTTAAAGACTAAACACTATTATGTTTAGTCTTTTTTCTTTATGTATGTTATCATAAATAGGTAATTGTAAACAGAAAAATAGAAAGGAGTATTTATGGAAGACGGGTCGAATCCCTATTTAATTATTTTTCTATTAATTATCATTTTACTAGAGCTTGTGGCTCTAATAATTATGTATAAAAGATCAAAACAGGAGAATATTACAGAGGAGGATGTTATTTCTCTTGTAAATGAAGGCCATGAGGATGGAAATATTCTTGCTTCTGAAGCTGCTATGATTCAAAATATTTTTGAATTTTCCGATACGGATGCCAAGGATATTATGACTCACAGAAAGAATATTGTAGCTATTAATGGTGATTATAGCGTCAGGGAAGCGATTTCATTTATTAACAACAATAACATGAGCCGCTATCCAGTATATCTTGAGGATTTAAACAATATTATAGGTATCCTTCACATCAAGGACATCTTAACCTATGTTGACAAAGATATGGACAATTTAAAGGTTAAAGATTTGCAGGAAGCCTTATCTACAGCAGAATTTGTGCCAGAGACTCACGGAATCAATACCTTGTTTGCAAAGATGCAGTCTAAAAAGCGACACATGGTTATAGTTGTGGATGAATATGGACAGGTCTCAGGCTTACTATCACTGGAAGATATTTTGGAAGAAATTGTTGGAAATATAGAAGATGAACATGATGAAGCTGAAAATTCCATCGAGGTAAAAACAGAAGATTCATTTATGATGGAGGGAAGTACAACCTTAGAAGAGGTGGAAGAAATATTAGGAACACTTCTTTCAGAGGATTATGAAACCTTAAATGGATATTTAGTTTCTTTATATGGAAAAATTCCTGAGGACGGTAAATCTTTTACTTTAGAGGATGATAATTTCGTTTTCTACATTAAAAATGTTACGGATAAGGTAATTGATAGCGTTTATGTAAGAAGGAAAAGGCACGTTGAATAAGATAACGTGATTTGGTATAATTTCTTAGGTTTAGAAGAATAGAAAAGAGGTATTATATTTTATGTCAGGACATTCAAAGTTTGCTAACATTAAACACAAAAAAGAAAAGAATGATGCTGCAAAGGGTAAGATTTTTACTATAATTGGACGTGAAATTGCTGTAGCAGTTAAGGAGGGTGGACCAGATCCTAATAATAATTCAAAGCTTCGTGATGTAATTGCAAAGGCAAAAGCTAATAATGTTCCTAATGCAACAATTGAAAACGGTATCAAAAAGGCTGCAGGTAATATTGATGCAGTAAACTACGAGACTGTTACATACGAGGGCTATGGACCTAATGGTACAGCTATTATAGTTGATTGTCTTACAGATAATAGAAATCGTACAGCTGCTAATGTTCGTAATGCTTTCACAAAGGGTGGCGGTAGCATTGGTACACCAGGCTGTGTATCCTTTATGTTTGATAACAAAGGTCAGATTATTGTTTCCAAAGAAGATTGTTCTATGGATGCAGACGACTTAATGATGATTGCACTTGATGCTGGAGCAGAGGATTTCTCAGAAGAAGATGATTGCTTCGAAATTTATACTACACCAGATGATTTTTCAGCAGTAAGAGAGGCTCTTGAGGCTGAAAATATTCCTATGGCTGACGCAGAAGTTACAATGATTCCTCAGACATACGTTGAGCTTTCTGATGAGCAGGATTTATACAAAATTAATAAAATTCTAGATCTTCTTGACGAAGATGATGATGTACAAAACGTATATCATAACTGGTCAGAGTAAGCTTTAGAAAGTTTTACTGATTTTTTATTAAGAGGGGTTGATAACTGATGAATAAGATTTTATTTGCAGCAAGTGAATGTGTACCATTTGTTAAAACTGGCGGTTTAGCAGATGTTTGCGGAGCTTTGCCTAAGGAGTTTTCCAAGGAATATTTTGATGTAAGAGTTGTATTGCCTTACTATACATTTATTCCTGAAAAATATAAAAAAGACTTCAAGTTTTTAACAAGCTTTCAAATGAATATGGGGCCACTTGTTGGGGCAAAATATGTTGGAGTTTTTGAATATGAGCTAGATGGTGTTACCTACTACTTTATTGATAATCACGATTATTTTGATTGTTTTTATCCATATTCAGAAGACAGATGGGATTTAGAGAAATTTATTTTCTTTGATAAGGCAGTATTATCAATGCTTCCCCTTATCGGCTTCCAACCTAATCTTATTCATTGTCATGATTGGCAGACTGGATTTATACCTGTATATCTTAAGAATGATTTCCAGGGAGATCAATTCTTTTGGGGTATGAAATCAGTAATGACAATTCACAACCTAAAATTTCAGGGTATGTGGGATATCAAGACAGTAGCTGGAATATCAGGACTGTCTATGAATCTATTCACAACTGATAAGCTGGAATACAAAAAATGCGGAAATATGCTTAAGGGCGGTCTTGTATACGCAGATTATATAACAACAGTTTCTTCAAAGTATTGTGATGAAATCCAAATGCCATACTATGGCGAGGGCTTAGATGGATTACTTCGTTCTCGTCACTATGATATGCAGGGAATTGTAAACGGTATAGACAACGAGGTTTATAATCCTGCTACAGATGACAAGATTTATAAAAACTTTGATATAACTAATTTCCGTAAAAATAAAAAGATTAATAAGACAAAGCTACAGGCTGATTTAGGCTTAGAGGTGGATTCTAAAAAATACATGATAGGTCTGATTTCAAGACTTACCGACCAAAAGGGCTTAGATCTTATTAATTATTGTATCGAAGGTATTGTAGACGATTTTACACAGCTTGTTGTTATCGGTACTGGCGAGTCTAAATATGAAAATATGTTTAGACATTATGCATGGAAGTATCCTGAAAAGATATCTGCTAATATTTGTTATGATGACAATTTAGCACACAAGCTTTACGCTGCAGCTGATGCGTTTTTAATGCCTTCCAGATTTGAACCATGTGGTCTTACACAGCTGATATCATTCAGATATGGAACTGTTCCAATTGTTCGTGAGACTGGTGGTTTAAGCGATACTGTTGAGGCTTTCAATGAATATACTAAGACAGGTGATGGCTTCTCCTTTGCTAATTACAATGGAGATGAGCTTCTTAATACTGTTAATTACAGTAAGTTTGTCTTCTTTGATAAAAAGACTCAATGGAATAAAATGATTGAGCGAGGTATGAGTAAAAACTACTCATGGTCAGTTCAAAAAGAAAAATATGAAAATATTTATAACTATTTAATTGGTTAATAAATAGAATTTACAAAAGAGAATAGTTTGACTATTCTCTTTTGGTTGTAGAGGTTATAATTTGGCAACAAAAGGGACGAATAATTCTAAAAGAAAATCAAATAATAGAAATTCCCAAGAAAATACTGCAAAAAAAAGTACTAGCAAAAAAACTAACACAAAGTCCAAAAAGGTTGAAGAAATTGAATTTGAAGATCCATTTTTTGAGGATTCTTCAAAGGAAATAATCCTTTGGACTTCTATTGTTGTATGTATTTTACTTTGTATCAGCAATTTTGGAATAGGTGGTGTTGTTGGCAACGCTGTATCAAACTTCCTTTTTGGTGTTTTTGGTGTTATACAGTTTGCTTTGCCATTTATGGTAGCCTTTTCTGCATTCTTTATTATATCTAACTACGGCAATAAGGTTGCTGTTGCAAAGGTTGTTGCTGGCTCTGTATTACTAATATTTATAAGTGTATTTATAGAGCTTATCATTCACGGTCAGGATATACTTGGCCCTCTTGCAGCCTTTGAATATTCCAAAGAACATCATACTGGCGGTGGATTACTAGGCGGAGCAATTGTATTTGGTATATTTGATAGCTTTGGATTACTTGGTGCATATTTGATAGACATAATAGTTATGGTTGTCTGCATAATTATTATTATCGAAAGATTTGCCTTTGATAGAGTGCAGCAATCCTCTAGATATCACGCTGATAGGGCTGCTGCCAAAAGACGTGCAAGAAGAGAACGCCAACTATTAGAGCGTGAAGCAAGTCAAACTAGATACAACAGCGAGCGACAGGCTATTCTAAATAAAATCAACGAAGAAAAAGCTAATGAAATAGAACAGGCAATGCAAACAGAGGGTATGCGACGTGATAGAAAGCGTTCTGGAATCACTTCAAATACCACCCTTGTACCAGATTACTCTGAGCAGCTTTCTGGTAATGATGGCATAAATGAAATTAGATTTAATATGTCTGACGGCCCTGATGATATGGAGGTTACAACAACAAGTCGTCATAAGCTTCGTTCAGGTGAAAGGAAATCTAAGAGTATTCATTCATTCCAAGAAATTCCTGAACCTGTCAATGAGCCAAAGGCTTCCACACCTTTAGAGAAGGCAGATTCTAATGAACAATCAAACAATAGTAATGATTTTGACGAACCGTTATTTAATATAACTACGCCAATTATCAATACTCCTAAAACAAATGAATCTTCCACAACCTCTGATACAATAAATACATCTTATGTACCTGAACCTGAGCCTATTGCACAAGAGACGGTTACACATAGGAAACCAAAGCCATCGGCATCTTCTGCAGAGGAAATAGAAGATTCTTCCAAAACACTTAGAGAAACAATTGAGAAGGATAAAAAGAAGACTAATAAGCCATATAGATTTCCTCCACTTAATCTTCTTAACGATACTAAGAATAATGGTGGTGATTCCAAGGAATATCTTAATGAGATGGCCAATAAGCTACAGCGTACACTTGGTAATTTTGGTGTTCAGGCTAAGGTTACAGAGGTTACACTTGGACCTTCCGTAACCAGATACGAGCTTGAAATAGCAGAAGGAACCAGAGTTTCCAAGGTTGTTAACCTATCAGATGATATCAAGCTTAGTATGGCTGTTACTGATGTTCGTATTGAAGCACCTATTCCAGGAAAATCTGCAATTGGTATTGAGGTTCCAAATAAGGTTAAATCAATGGTTGGTTTCAAAGAATTGGTATCATCCAAGGAATTTAAGTCAGCCAAGTCTAAAATATCATTCTGCGTCGGAAAGGATATCTCTGGTGCAGTTATAGTTGGTAATATTGAAAAAATGCCACACATGCTTATTGCTGGTGCTACTGGTTCAGGTAAATCTGTATGCATTAATACAATGATTATGAGTATTCTCTATCATGCAACTCCTGATGAGGTCAAAATGATAATGGTTGACCCTAAGATGGTAGAGTTATCTGTATATAACGGTATTCCACATTTGCTTTTACCTGTAATTACTGACGCTAAAAAGGCGGCTGGAGCATTGCACTGGGCTGTAAAGGAAATGATGGATAGATACGAGCTGTTTAAGGATGCTGGTGTTCGTAACCTTGCAGGTTTTAACGAAAAGGTAGATAGTGACACACTTCCTGATGAAATTCCTGAAGAAAAAAGAGTTCGTATGTCCCAGCTTGTAATTATACTTGACGAGGTGGCGGATCTTATGATGGTTGCCGCTGCAGATGTTGAGGATTCTATTGTTAGATTAGCTCAGCTTGCTAGAGCAGCAGGAATTCATTTGATTATTGCAACACAAAAGCCTACAGTTAATGTTATCACTGGATTGATTAAGGCTAATGTACCTTCACGTATTGCTTTTTCTGTTTCATCAAGTAATGATTCGCGTGTTATTCTTGATATGAATGGTGCTGAGGATCTATTAGGTAATGGTGATATGCTTTACGCACCACAAAATTTATCTAAGCCTATTCGTGTACAGGGTGCATTTGTCAGTGATGAGGAGGTCAGTGCAGTAGTAGACTTCCTAAAAAAGAATAATGACTCAATAGAATACAATTCGGAAATAGAAAAACAAATTCAAAACTCTGAAGACGCATCTGGTTCAGTTTCAATTTCAGGAGAGCCTGATAACTCTAGAGATCAGCTCTTTAATGAAGCAGGTCGTCTTGTTATAGAAAATCAAAAGGGTTCTATAGGATACCTACAAAGGAACTTTAGAATCGGATTTAACAGGGCAGCTAGAATAATGGATCAGCTGGCAGAAGCTGGTGTGGTAGGACCAGAAATGGGTACAAAACCACGTGAGATTCGTATGTCGATTTCAGAGTTTGAGGAACTAATAAAA
The DNA here is from genome assembly GCA_015057305.1 of Pseudobutyrivibrio ruminis. Classification (GTDB taxonomy): domain Bacteria; phylum Bacillota; class Clostridia; order Lachnospirales; family Lachnospiraceae; genus Pseudobutyrivibrio; species Pseudobutyrivibrio ruminis_F. Next base: position 141,392 of record SVES01000002.1, read on the forward strand.
GCACAATAAAGGGAGTCATTTAAATGAAAACAGACATTCAAATTGCTCAGGAAGCAAAAATGGCACATATCAAGGATGTGGCAGCACTACTTGATATCGAGGAGGATGATTTAGAGTTATACGGAAAGTATAAAGCTAAGTTTTCAGATGAATTGTTAGCTAAAATTGCAGACAAGCCTGATGGAAAGCTAGTACTGGTTACAGCTATTAATCCAACACCTGCTGGAGAAGGTAAAACTACCACATCTGTTGGTTTAGGTGAAGCTATGGGCGTTCTAGGAAAGAAAGCATGTCTTGCGCTTAGAGAGCCATCCCTTGGTCCTTGTTTTGGAATTAAAGGTGGCGCTGCTGGTGGTGGATATGCCCAGGTTGTTCCAATGGAGGATTTAAATCTTCATTTTACAGGAGATTTTCATGCCATCACTTCAGCAAACAATTTACTTGCAGCAATGCTAGATAATCATATTCAGCAGGGCAATACTCTTGGCATCGATCCTCGCCAAATTGTTTGGAAAAGATGTTTGGACATGAATGATAGAGCCCTTAGAAACATAGTTGTAGGACTTGGCGCAAAGGCTGATGGAATGGTTCGTGAGGATCATTTTGTTATCACTGTTGCATCAGAGGTAATGGCGATTTTATGTCTTGCAAAGGATATGCATGATTTAAAGGAGCGTTTGGGACGCATCATAGTTGCATACACATTTGATGGCAAACCAGTTACAGCAGATGATTTGCAGGCTACAGGCGCAATGGCAGCCCTCTTAAAGGATGCTTTAAAGCCTAATTTAATTCAAACACTTGAGCATACACCTGCTATTGTTCATGGTGGACCATTTGCAAATATAGCACACGGCTGCAATTCAGTTAGAGCAACTAAGGCTTCTATGAAGCTTGCTGATATTACAATTACAGAGGCTGGCTTTGGTGCTGATCTTGGTGCTGAAAAATTCTTTGATATTAAGTGTCGTATGGCTGGGCTTAAGCCTGATGCTGTTGTCCTCGTTGCAACAGTTAGAGCTCTTAAATATAATGGCGGTGTTCCAAAGACAGAGCTTACAACAGAGAATCTAGAAGCTTTGAAAAAGGGTATTGTCAACCTTGAGAAGCATATTGAAAATCTGCAGAAATACAATGTACCAGTTGTTGTTACTTTAAATTCCTTTATTACTGATACAGAAGCAGAAACTAATTTTGTGAAAGAATTCTGTGAAGCAAGAGGTTGTGAGTTTGCCCTTTCTGAGGTTTGGGAAAAAGGTGGCCAAGGTGGCGTTGAGCTGGCAAAGAAAGTATTGTCTGTTCTTGAAAATAAAAAGAGTAACTTTAAGCCTTTATATGATGACTCACTATCCCTCAAGGATAAGATTAAGACTGTTGCAACAGAAATATATGGTGCTGGTGATGTAGCTTATTCTGCCGCAGCTGAAAGAGAGCTTAAAAGAATTACTGAGCTTGGTATGGATAAATTCCCAGTTTGCATGGCAAAGACTCAGTATTCTCTTTCGGATGATGCTTCATTGCTTGGTAGACCAGAAGGCTTTACACTAAATGTTCGTGAGGTTTATGCCTCAGCTGGAGCTGGATTTATTGTTGCTGTTACTGGTAGTATAATGACTATGCCAGGCCTTCCAAAGACACCGGCTGCTAACAATATTGACGTAACAGATGACGGAGTAATTACAGGACTTTTCTAAACTATGAAATGTAAAAAATGTGGCAAAGAAATTGAAAACGGTTTAATGTACTGCCCAGAATGTGGGGAGTCTATTCAGCTTGTGCCTGATTACAACGTTCTTGAGGAAGAGCTGCTTTTTAGAGTGGTGGAGGACAAGAATAAATCAAAGGATGACAGATTTGCCACAGGCGTATACAAAAAGGTAGAGCATATAGAAAATGATGCACCACAAGCATCTTCAATTAATTCAAAGGCAAATAATACTAAATCAAATAACACAAAGGCGGAACCTTTAGTATTTACAAAAAAGATTAAGGCAATAATTTGTGCCGCTGTAATTCTAATTGCTATTATTGGCTGTTTTTTGATATTACCTTATGCTGGTACACATACCTATGACAGCTTAATGAATAGTGCTGTAGATGCTGAGAATAACGCCAAATACGCTAAAGCTCTTGGGTTATATGAAGAAGCCTACGCCCTAGATAACACTTCTTTTGAAGCGATTTATGGTTTAGGGAGAATGTATTATAGAGTGAAGGATTACAATAATGCCATTAAAATGCTTGAACAAGCTCTAGAAATGGATCCTGACAACGAAAAAATATACACCTATCTAATAAGCTCTTTTGATGCAATTGGCGACAAGGAGAGTATTTATGAGCTTGCTTCAAATACGGATAATGCCAAAATTTTGGAGTTGATTAATGCCTATATTTTAATGCCACCATCCTTTAATTACGATGGTGGAGAATATAATGAGGACATCATTATTCAACTATCCTCTACTGGTGGCTATCAGATTTTTTACACTTTAAATGGCAAGAATCCTACCACCTCTGGAAAGCTTTACACTAAACCAATTCAGTTAAAAGAGGGAAAAACTGTTATAAAGGCTGTAACTCAGAATGAAGCAGGAGAGTTTTCGGAAGTAGTCTCTAATGAATATACTATAAGCTACCCTGAGCTTTCGTTACCTGTAGTAAGTCCTACAGATGGCATATATGATGAGCTGGTAATGATTAGTATAGAAGTTCCTGAGGGTTGTGTAGCATATTATACATGGGATGGAACTAATCCTGCTACAAATGGAATCCAATATACTGAACCCTTCCCGATTATCGAAGGCTCTAGTGTATTATCGGTAGTAATTGTTGATGAAGAAGGAAATGTTAGTCCTACTTACCACGGGGATTATATTTATCAGCCTTAAATTTAACATTTTTTTCACATTTAAAACTCTGATTAAACATATTTAATGTTTATTATAAAAACATCTCATTAAGAGATACATTTTTCATAACATTATTCTCCCTTTGAAAGACACGTCACCGCAGGCGTGTCTTTTATTGTGCTTTTTTATCAAGTCCTTTCTATGGTAATTCCAGTTGTGAAATTCTTGTAAATGGGCTAAAATAAGTAGCATGAATGTAAAAATTCTATGTGTGGGAAAAATTAAAGAAAAGTTTTATAGGGATGCTATTTTAGAATATAGTAAAAGGCTATCGAAATATTGCAATCTACAAATTATTGAAGTGGCAGATGAAAAGACTAGTGAAACAGCTTCAACAAATGAAATGGAGATTGTTAAAAATAAAGAGGGAGAACGACTTTTAAAGTACCTTAAGGAAAGGGATTTTGTTATAGCTCTTGCAATTCAAGGAACGCAGCAGGATTCAGTTGCGTTTTCTAAATATATTGAAAATCTGGGCTTGACTGGAAATAGTAGTGTAGCCTTTGTTATTGGTGGATCTTTAGGATTATCAAATGATTTGCTTGCACGAAGTGATGCTCAGATTTCCTTTTCTAAAATGACTTTTCCACATCAATTAATGAGAGTAATCTTATTAGAGCAAATATATAGGGCCATGCGTATTATGAACAATGAGCCTTATCATAAATAGATATTTAAAAGGGGTTTGTAACTATGAGAATGTACGATTTAATTGAAAAAAAGAAGCTTGGTGAGGAATTATCTACCGAGGAAATTTATCATATAATAAATGGCTATACTAATGGAGAAATACCTGATTATCAAATTTCAGCATTGCTTATGGCAATATATTTTAAAGGCATGAATGTTAGAGAGCGTTACGACTTAACCATGGCGATGAGAGATTCAGGAGATATTTTGGATTTATCTTCAATTGATGGTGTAAAAATCGACAAGCACTCTACAGGTGGTGTTGGAGATAAGGTTACACTTGTTTTAGGTCCAATTATTGCATCTATAGGCGTGCCTGTTGCCAAGATGAGTGGCAGAGGCTTAGGTCACACAGGTGGAACCATTGATAAGCTTGAGGCTTTTCCTGGCTTCAACGCATCACTTAGTGAAGAAGATTTTATTAGTCAGGTAAATGATATTAAGATTGCTGTTACTGGACAGTCAAAAAATCTTGCTCCTGCAGATAAAAAACTTTATGCCCTTAGAGATGTTACAGCAACTGTTGATGAGATTTCCCTTATTACCGGCTCTATAATGTCCAAAAAGCTTGCGGCTGGTACAGATGCAATTGTACTTGATGTTACTGTAGGTGATGGAGCATTCATGAAGAATAAGGAATCAGCTCTTGAGCTGGCTCAATCAATGGTTGACATTGGAAAGCGTGCTGATAAAAAGATTGCTGCAGTTTTAACAAATATGGATGAACCTCTGGGCTTTGCAATCGGTAATGACTTAGAGGTTATCGAGGCAATCAACGCTCTTAATGGCAATGGACCTGATGATTTAATGGAAGTTGTTTACGAGTTGGGCTCACAGATGATTGTATTTTCTGGAATCGAAACAGACAAATCAAAAGCTAGAAAGCTTATGGAAAATGCTGTTGCTTCTGGTAAGGCCTTTGAAAAATTCTGCCAATTCATTGAAAGACAAGGCGGAGATGTAGCCTTTGCAAGGGATATTAATAAATTTAAGCCTGCCAATTACGTTATTCCAGTAGAAGCTAAAGAGGACGGTTATATTCATGCAATGAAGGCAGAGGCATTTGGCCTTGCTTCTATGTCGCTTGGTGGTGGTCGTGAGACCTTTGATGATGTAATTGATATGTCTGTTGGTATTGTTTTAGCTAAAAAGGTTGGAGACTATATAAAGAAGGGTGAAGCAATTTGCTATGTTCATGCCAACGATAAGGCTAAGGCTGAGCATGCTATTGAAATGATTAATAAGGCTACAGTAATTTCGGCTGATAAATGTGACCACATGAAGCTGATAATTGATATTGTTGAATAACATGAGTGAATATTCTTTAACTATAAACATACCTTCTGAACATATAGATAATATCTTTGGTCAGTTTGATAAAAATATAAAAGCTATAGAAAAAGGAATGAATATATCATTTATTCCACGAGACGACACTATAAAGGTTGTAGGAGACAAGGATAGGGTTGAACACGGAGTGATAGTCGTTGATGAATTACTATCTATTTCTCAAAAAGGCAACATTATTACAACGCAGGATGTTAATTATATTATGTCAGTAGAACAAGAAAAAATAGAAAACCATGATGTTTCAGAGGCAAGAGGTGAAATTATTTGCCATACCACCTCAGGAAAACCGGTAGCTCCTAAAACACTTGGACAGAAAAAATATGTAGATGCCATAACAAACAATATGATTGTCTTTGGTGTTGGCCCTGCTGGTACAGGAAAGACTTATTTAGCCATGGCAAAGGCTATTACAGCTTTTAAAAATGAAGAAGTGTCAAGAATTATTCTTACAAGACCAGCAATTGAAGCTGGAGAAAAGCTTGGATTCTTACCAGGGGATTTGCAGAGTAAAGTAGATCCTTATTTGAGACCATTATATGATGCTTTATATCAAATAATGGGAGCTGAGGCCTTTCAGCGGAATATGGAAAAGGGACTAATAGAAGTTGCGCCCCTTGCTTATATGCGTGGTCGCACTCTAGATAATGCTTTCATTATCTTGGATGAAGCTCAAAATACCACACCAGCACAGATGAAGATGTTCCTTACTAGAATTGGTTTTGGCTCAAAAGCTGTAATTACTGGTGATAAGACTCAAAAGGATTTACCTAGTGGTGTTAAATCTGGTCTTGATGATGCAATGTCTGTTCTAAAAAACATTGAGGATATAAAGATTTGCAATTTAGATGCTAAAGACGTAGTTAGACATCCACTTGTACAAAAGATTGTTAATGCCTACGAAATACATGACAAAAAATTAGAAAACAAGAAAAGGGCAAACAAATGACACATACAGATAGATTTTCTATTAAGCGCACATGCTATGTGATATTTATTGCTGTGGTATTTATACTAGCCAATACATTGATGTGTTCTCTGGCATCTGTTTTGATGGATAAATTTTTGTGTATCCTAGCTGTAAATATTTGCTATTTATGTTTGTTCATTCTACTAATTATTTATAAAAGACTCAGGAATTCTTTACCGGAATATAATTATATTTCCTATGGTAAAATAGCTTTTGTTATAATTATTGAGTGGTGCATAATCATAGTCTGCAATGTGGTATTTCCTAACTTTTTTGCACCTATAATAGTTTTGCCTATCATTGCAAGTACAGTTTTTGATGATAGCTTAGAATACATATTTAGCCTGTATTTAGTTATTGTTTCTTCACTGTGTTGGGACTTTAGTACCAATATTGTACTTTGTTATGTGACAATGATAATGTTTGGTGGGATGTTAGCACATTTTGTTAAAGAGAGTGAGTACTTAAATAAGCTTTACACCTTCGTAATTTTATTGTCGGTTACCACCTTAATTTCTATCGTTTTTTATTATTTTAATTATTTGGAATTAACCCTTATAATTTTTATTTATGCACTTGGCAGTGGAGTGGTAGCTTGTATTATTACTGCAATTATTTTTCCCTTGTTAAATCGCTTTGTAGTAGATGCTCAGGAAACAGTTTATGAAGCTTTTTTGGATCCTGATTTTAGTCTATTTAACGAGGTGCGAAAGTTTTCATATATTGAATTCAAGCATGCTACCAGAATTTCAAACCTATCTAAGAAATGTGCAAAAGCAATAAATGCTAATTATAGACTGGCAGAGTGTGCTGCATTTTATTACCGACTAGGTAAAATCGAAGGGGAACCAATGATTGATAATGCAATAAAGCTTGCAAATAATTATTGTTTTCCAAATGATGTTATTCAAATCCTATCAGAATATGGTGGCATTGTTTCACTACCAAGTACAAAGGAATCGGCAATAGTTCATATGGTTGATTCAGTTGTTACAAAGGTGGAGCTATTTGATTCAGATTCTATGAGCAGCTCATGGAATCAAAACATGGTTATTTACCAAACAATAAATGAGTTATCTCAAAAAGGCTTTTATGATAATTCAGGATTAACCATGAATCAATTTCTAGTAATTAGAGAAATATTAGCAAATGAGGATATATTAGCATGACAATATTTATTGAAAGTGAATGTGAAGTAGCTTTTGATTTTGACTACGAGAAGGTAGCAAAGGATGTGGTGAATCAAGCTATTGAGTATATGAATTTTCCTTTTGAAGCAGAGGTTAGTATTACATTAACCGACGATTCTGGTATACAGGTAATCAACAAGGAGTTTAGGGAAATTGATTCTCCTACAGACGTATTATCATTTCCTATGATAGAATATAATGAGCCAGGAGATTTTTCTTCTATCGAAGAAAATGACGACTTGTTTAATCCAGAGACGGGCGAGGTTATTCTTGGTGACATTGTTTTGAATGTTCCACGAATTTATAAGCAGGCTGAAGAATATGGACATTCCAATCTAAGGGAATATGCTTTCCTTATAACCCATAGTATGTTACATTTATTTGGGTTTGATCATATGACAGATAATGATGCTGCTGTCATGGAAAATAAGCAAAGGGAAATATTAGATGAACTAAATATTACTCGAAATTAAAGAAAAGGAGACAATATTATGAAGAAAAAATTAGTATCTATTCTGCTAGTGCTCTCAATGACTACAACATTGGTGGCGTGTGGCAAAAAGGACGAGGAAGAAGCCACTGTTGCAGAGCCAGTTGAAGAAGTTGAAGCAGTAGATGATTCCGTTGCTTTTTGGGATCAGGTTTCAGAGGATGGAAAGGTTCGAAGCTATTTAACTGGTGAATGGGTTGATGCTGAATATGGAAGACAGCGCCCAGTTGCAGTTATGATTGAGAATACAAAAGCATGTCTACCTCAATATGGCATTGGTAATGCTGGTATTATTTATGAGTGTGTTGTTGAAGGTGGCATTACTCGTATGATGGCTATTTTTGATGATTATTCAGGCTTAGAGCAGATTGGTAATATTCGTAGTTCTAGACCATATTATGTATATTTTGCAAGTGAATATGATGCTATTTATATGCATGCAGGTGGAAATCCAGCAGCCTTTGAACTTATTGATGATAAGGATTTAGTTGATAACCTAAATGCTCTTACATTGGAGGGAAGCAAAGGCAAGAGTGCTGCTTTTAGAACAGGAAAAAGCGAGCATACACTTTACACAAATTCAGAGGGTATTGATATTGGAATTGAAAAGCTAGGATATGATATGACATTGCCATCTGATTATGAGCCTCATTTTCAGTTTGACGAAGACGGAAATACTTTAGATGCTGGTGAAGATTGTCAGGCTGTAGAGCTTTATTATTCAACCAATAAGCCATACTGGGTTTATAATGAAGATGATGGTCTTTATTACAGATACGAATTTAACCAGAAACAGGTAGATGCCATTACAGGTGACCAGCTTACAGCTAAAAATATTATTTTGCAGAATGTTGAATGGTTTACATATCAAGGTTCTCAGTATTTAGGATATTTACTTTCATATAATACAGGTACTGGTAAATACATCACAAATGGTAAAATGATTGACATTGTCTGGTCTAAGGATGCAGATACAGATGTAACACACTATTATTATGCTGAAACTGGTGAAGAGATTAAACTCAACATTGGTACTACATGGATTCAAGCATGTCAGGGCGGTGGTGAAGGAGATTACACCGACGGTACCAAGTATTATGCAGACAAATCAGATTTTAGTAAGGCAAATTAATTAATTTATGAAAAGAAGAAACAGGAGTAGCGATGCCAGTTTCTTAATGCAAGGTTCGATTCTTGCGATAGCTTCAATTATTAGTCGTATAGTGGGACTCATTTACAGAATCCCACTTACGGCTACTATTGGTAAGACTGGAAATGATTATTACGGTACCGCATACGAAATTTACAACATTATATTACTAATTTCTTCGTACAGTATACCTCTTGCAGTTTCCAAATTAGTTTCTGCGAGAATAGCCAAAGGGCACGTCAAGGACGCAAACAAGGTTTTGCACGGCGCCCTTCTTTTTGCGTTTATAAGCGGTGGCATTGCTGCTATAGTAGTATACTTTGGCGCAGAGTTTTTTACAGGGGCATTGTTAAAAACTCCATTATCAGCAATAGCTCTAAAGGTATTGGCGCCAACACTTCTTGTTGTAGCAATATTGGGAGTGTTTAGAGGATTTTTTCAAGGCCTAGGTACCATGATTCCTAGCGCCATTTCCCAAATAGGAGAGCAGATAGTTAATGCTATTGTTTCTGTTGTTGCTGCTAATTTACTATTTAGCTATGGAAAAAAGGTTGGTGGCGTTCTTGGAGATGTAAAAGGATATTCGGCTGCCTTTGGCGCAGCTGGTGGTACCCTTGGAACCTCTACTGGAGCTGCCTTTGCCCTTATTTTTATTTTATTTATATTTTTTGCATTCAAAAAAGTATTCAGCAGAATGTTGAAAAAGGATAAACATAAGCATACAGAAAGCTTTGGTGATATAATGCCAGTGCTTATTATGACAATTATTCCTGTTTTATTAAGCACAACTGTTTATAATATTAGCTCTATTATTGATCAGGGAATATTTAAGAATATTGCGCTAGTGCAAGGCTATGATAAAAATGTTATTAGTGAGTATTGGGGCGTTTTCACTGGACAATACAAGGTGCTTATTAATGTGCCCCTTGCAATAGCCTCATCAATGGCTGCATCCACAGTTCCAAGCCTTACCGCGGCATTTAATTCTAATGACAAGCAATTAGTTAAAAAGCAAATCAATATGGCAAATCGCTTTGTTATGATAATTGCTTTTCCTTGTGCTGTAGGCCTAATGGTTTTGGCCTCTCCAATAATGGTTTTATTGTTTAATGATAGTGAAAGCTCCTCAGCTTTAATGCTAATTATTGGCGGTTGTTCAGTAATTTTTTATTCTTTGTCTACATTATCTAACGGTATCCTGCAGGGAATCGATAAGATGACAATACCTGTTAAGAATGCATTAGTGGCATTGGTTGCTCATATTATATTACTACTGGCTTTAATGGAAATTTTTAAATTACACATTTATGCTGTAATTATTGCAAATGCTTTTTATGCTCTTTTAATGTGCTTTTTAAATCAATCTGCTGTTTTACGATTTTCAGGTGCAACTATCGATATTAAAAAGGTAGTAGTAGCACCATTAGAAGCATCAGCTTTAATGGGTCTTGTAGTTTATTTAATATATCACATGTTTGACGCATTACTTTCACTTGGTATGTCAGCAAAGGTATCAAACTTTTTTAGTTGTATTTTTGCAATTGTAATTGGAGTAATAGTCTATTTTATCTCTTTACTTATTTTTAAGGGACTTGATGAAGAAGCATTACTCAAATTCCCTGGTGGGCGTACATTATGCCAAATTGCATATAATTTACATTTGTTGAGGTAGTTCTATGAGTACAGATGAAAAGCTTTATGACGTTTGTATAGTTGGAGCTGGATTTTCAGGACTTGTTCTTGCAATTAAACTTGCAAGGGCAGGTCTTTTGGTATGTTTAGTCGATTTAAATAGGATTGTAGGAAGAAGAATTCTTTCAACTGGCAATGGTAGATGTAATTTTACTAATAGCAGAATGTCGGCTGATTACTTCTATAGCAACTATGATTTAGGTTTTATAAAGGACAATCACACAGAAATTCTTGATTTTTTTAAAGAGCTTGGTGTTTATTATAAGGATTTGGATGGTTATTTTTATCCAATTACAAATCAGGCAAAAACTATTAGGGAAGCACTAGAAAATGAAGTTAAGCGTTTAGATATACAGCTTTTTTTAGATAATAGGGTAACTGATATAAATAGGGAAGCTGATGCTTTCAAGATTACAACCAACAGAACCATCATAAAGGCAAGAAAAGTTTCTATTTCATGTGGAGGATTAGCGGCTGCAACCTTAGGTTCTTCCAAGCTTGGATATAAAATTGGTACCAAGTTTGGACTGAAAACAACAAAACTGGCACCTGCACTAGTTGGACTCACCTCCAAGGATATTTGTCTAAAGGAGCTTGCTGGTGTTAGAGCTGGTGGCAAAGTTACCTATAAAAATTATTCCTGTGAAGGTGAAATTCAGTTTAATAAGGATGGTATTTCTGGTTATCCTGTTATGTGTATCAGCCGTTACATTGGTTTAGATGAACTGGATAAAAAATTATCACAAATACAAATTGATTTTGTACCATTTCTTAACGAACAAGAGCTAGAAACAGATATCAAAAAGCGTTTTGAACACAATGAGTTTAATGTGCTAGAGGCTTTGTTAGGTCTATGTAATGAAAAAGCAATCGAACAGGTAGTGAGCTACTCCAGAATCTATAGTGATACAAATGTATCTAAGCTTGATAATCAGGATATTGATAATCTGGTTTATAATTTCAAAAACTTTGGTATTTCTATTACTGGTACCAAGGGCTTTGACCATGCTCAGGTTACAGCTGGTGGAATCGATTTAAATGATATCAATATAGATACAATGGAAGCACATAATACTACTGGATTATATTTTACTGGAGAAGTATTAGATGTTGATGGTATATGCGGTGGATACAATTTATCCTGGGCATTTACATCAGCACAGCTTGCAGCAAACCATATAATTAAGGTGTTAGAATGATAAGAATTGATCAGGTGAAAACTGAATATACAGCAAATGAAGAAGCATTACTTCAAGCTGTTTGTAAAAAACTTAAAATAGAAAAAAAGGCCATTAAAGATTTTTATATACTAAAGAAATCTATTGATGCCCGTAAAAAGCCTCTTATATACTTCGTATATACGATAATTGTAACTTTATCTAATTCTGACGAGAACAAGGTTTTAGCTAGGGCGAAGAAGGATAATAATATTAATAAATATAAAAATGAAGTTTACAAGGTTCCAACAATTAACACTCCATCAAAGGATAGGCCTCTTATTATTGGTGCAGGTCCTGCAGGTCTTTTTGCTGCATATATTTTGGCTTTAAACCATCTTAATCCTATTATATTTGAGCGTGGAAAAAAGGTGGATGAGAGAACCCATGACATTCTTAAGTTTTGGGAGACAGGAATTCTCGACACAGCCTCTAATGTTCAATTTGGAGAAGGTGGGGCAGGGACATTTTCAGATGGCAAGCTAAACACTCTTGTAAACGACAAGGTTGGCCGTAACAAATTTGTTCTTGAAACCTTTGTAAAATTTGGAGCTCCAAGTAATATTCTTTATGATTATAAGCCTCATATTGGTACTGACATTTTAAAACTTGTTATTTCAAATATGAGGAATGAAATAATTAATCTTGGTGGCGAGTTTAAGTTTAATACCAAGGTTGATGAATTGATTATTCAAGAAGGTAAAATTGCTGGAGTAAAAGCAGCTGGAAACACCTTTAATAGCTCAAATGTTATACTTGCTATTGGACATAGCGCTAGAGATACCTTTTCCTTGTTATCAAATCAAGGTATTAGCATGGAAGCAAAGGATTTTGCTGTTGGATTTAGAATAGAACATCCCCAGGAAATGATTTCAAAAGTGATGTATGCAAATGCATATAAGGATTTGGAGCCAGCACCATACAAATTGGCAGCAAATCTTCCTAATCACCGAGGTGTATATTCCTTTTGTATGTGTCCAGGAGGTTTTGTAGTAAATTCATCCTCTGAAGAAAACCGACTGGTTGTTAATGGCATGAGTTATTCCAAGCGTGATAGCAATAATGCCAATAGCGCTATAGTTGTCTCGGTAGGAGAGAGAGAATTTGATAAATCCAATCCATTAGCAGGTGTTGAATATCAGCGAAGAATTGAGGAAATGGCCTTTAACCTTTGTAAGGGAAAAATACCTCAGCAGCTTTTGGGTGATTTCAAAGCTAAGAAACTTAGCAGCTCTTATGGAGAATTCACATCAGAAACAAAGGGCCTAACTGCTTTTGGAATGTTATCTGATATATTTTCTCAAGATATTACTCAGTCTTTTATTGACGGAATGGGTATCTTTGGGACTAAAATAAAAGGGTTCGATAGAGATGATGCAATCCTTTCAGGCATTGAAAGCAGAACCTCATCTCCAGTTCGAATTAATAGAAATGAACTATTTCAATCAAATATCTCAGGACTTTATCCTTGTGGTGAAGGCGCTGGCTATGCTGGCGGAATCACATCAGCTGCAATGGATGGGATGAAGGTGGCTGAGGCTTTGATTGCAAATTCAAATATTTAGAATAGGTAGGAAGAATACGTGGCTGAATACACTCCAATGATGCAGGAGTATCTAAAAACTAAAGCTGAATATAAAGATTGTATCTTATTTTATCGCCTAGGCGATTTTTACGAGATGTTTTTTGATGATGCAAATACTGCTTCCAGAGAACTAGAGCTTACCTTGACTGGTAAATCCTGTGGGGCAGACGAAAAGGCGCCAATGTGTGGTGTCCCTTTTCACGCAGCAGATAATTATATTAATCGATTGGTTGCCAGAGGCTATAAGGTTGCAATCTGTGAGCAGGTAGAGGATCCAAAAGAAGCAAAGGGGCTAGTAAAACGTGAGGTAATTCGTGTTGTTACACCTGGTACCAATATTGATCAGTTGGCACTTGAAGAAGGCAGCAATAACTATATTATGTCTTTGGTGTATAATCGTGGCATTTTTGGCATATCTGCATGTGACGTTTCCACTGCAGATTTTTACCTTACAGAAGTTGATTCAACAAGAAAGCTGGTTGATGAGCTATATAGATTTAATCCTGCTGAAATAATTTATAATAAGTCTATTTATGAATCTGGCATAGATATTACAGATTTGGCTGAAAAGCTTAATTGCACCTTAACACAATTAGATGAATCATATTTTGATGACACACTTAGCACAAGAGAGCTCTTAAATCATTTTAAAGCACATTCCTTAGAAGGGCTTGGACTCATTGATTTTGCTATAGGTAAAATAAGTGCTGGTTCTTTACTGATTTACCTTAAGGAAACACAAAAATCCGGGCTTACCCACCTAACTCACATAACTCCATATACTGATGGCAAGTTTATGCTTATTGATAGCTCCACCAGACGTAATCTTGAGCTTACTGAGACTATGCGTGATAAGCAAAAACGAGGTTCCTTGCTTTGGGTATTAGATAAAACCAAAACCGCTATGGGTGCCAGACAGCTTAAAAGCTTCATAGAACAGCCACTTGTTTCTGTAAATGAGATTATCAAGCGACAGGATGCTATAGAAGAAATAAACGGAGCTTTAATCGATAGAGAAGAACTTAGAGAGTATTTATCCTCAGTTTATGATTTAGAGCGATTAATTACAAAAATCACATATCAATCTGCAAATCCTAGAGATTTAATTGCCTTCAAGCAATCTATTGGTATGCTTTCCCCTATAAAGTCCCTTCTTTCTGGCTTTCATTCTAGTCTTATTAGTGAGCTGGATGCAAATATCGATGCCATGAAGGATTTATATGAACTGATTGATTCAGCAATTATGGAGGAGCCTCCAATATCTTCTAGAGATGGGGATATTATCAAAACAGGCTACAATGAAGAGGTTGATAGACTTCGAAGTGCCAAAATAGACGGTAAAGAATGGCTAGCAAATTTGGAAGCCAGTGAGCGTGAGAAAACAGGCATAAAAAATCTTAAGATTAAGTTTAACAAGGTTTTTGGCTTTTACCTTGAGGTAACAAATTCCTACAAGGATTTAGTTCCTGATTATTATGTTAGAAAGCAGACTTTAGCTAATGCTGAACGATATTATACACCAGAACTAAAGGAGCTTGAGGATAGTATTTTAGGCGCAGAAGACAGATTAAATACCATAGAATATGAGTTTTTTAAATCAGTTAGAGATACAATTGCTGGTGAGGTTGATAGAATTCAAATTAGCGCAAAGGCTATTGCGGTTCTTGATGCAATCATTTCCCTTGCGATTGTTGCCGAAAAGAATCATTATGTAAGACCAACCATTAACAATCGCGGTGTTATCGATATAAAGGAAGGTAGACACCCTGTTGTGGAACAAATGATTAATGCTGATCAATTTATTTCAAATGATTGCTATCTTGATTTAGATTCCAATACAATTGCCATAATCACCGGTCCTAATATGGCAGGTAAATCTACCTATATGCGTCAAGTAGCACTTATCGTTTTAATGGCTCAGATTGGAAGCTTTGTTCCAGCAAGCTATGCAGAAATAGGAGTTGTAGATAGAATCTTTACAAGAGTGGGCGCATCAGATGATTTGTCTACTGGTCAATCTACATTTATGGTAGAGATGAATGAGGTGGCAAATATTTTACATAATGCAACCTCCAAATCACTTTTAATTCTCGACGAAATAGGTCGTGGTACATCTACCTATGACGGTCTATCTATTGCATGGGCAGTAGTTGAGCACGTGGCGTATAACATTGGTGCCAAAACCTTATTTGCCACACATTATCACGAGCTTACAGAATTAGAAGGACAGTTAAAGGGAGTTCATAATTATTGCATTGCAGTTCAGGAATTAGGGGAGGATATAATCTTCCTTAGAAAAATTATTCCTGGAGGTGCAGATCAAAGCTACGGTATACAGGTGGCCAGACTGGCAGGTCTACCTGAGGAGGTGCTGTCTCGAGCTAGAACAATTGTTAATTCTCTCAATGAAAATGATATTAACGCTGTTTCTGAAAAGATAGCCATGAGACAGGAAATGGAAGAAAAGCTTCAAGCTTTTAATGGCATTTCAGTTTCAGATGCTGATATGTCAATTATTGAAGATTTAAAGAAGCTTGATATTACAAAGATTACACCTCTTGAAGCTATGAATTTATTGTTTGAATTTCATAATAAGGTGACGAATAATGAGTAAAATTAATCTACTTAGCCAGGAAACTATTGACAAAATTGCTGCTGGAGAGGTTGTTGAAAGACCAGCTTCTGTGGCGAAGGAATTAATCGAAAACAGCATTGATGCTGGTGCTACAGCAATTTCTGTGGAGATAAAAGGCGGTGGTATTGAGTATCTACGTATTACTGACAATGGCACAGGAATAGATAAGGATCAGATTCAAATTGCGTTTTTGCGTCATTCTACCAGCAAAATCCAGAATGCAGATGATTTGGCAAACGTAAGGTCCTTAGGCTTTAGAGGAGAAGCTCTTTCTAGTATTTCAGCTGTTTCAAAGGTGGAGCTTATTACAAAAACCAAGGATTCCTTACTAGGCTCAAGCTACATTATTGAGGGAGCAAAGGAGATTTCCTTTACAGATGTAGGCGCTCCAAATGGAACAACTTTCATCATAAGGCAGCTTTTTTATAACACACCTGCTAGAAAAAAATTTTTGAAATCTGAAAGCACCGAAGGTAGCTATGTTTTTGATGTGGTGGAGCATCTTGCTTTATCTCATCCAGAGATTTCCTTTAAATTTCTGTTAAATGGCAAGGAAAAACTTATTACTTCAGGTAATGGTGTGCTTTCCGACACTATATATCAACTTTTTGGAAGACAAATTGCCTCAAATGTTTTAGATATTAATTATAAGGATGATAAATGTGAAATATCTGGTTTTATTGGCCAATCGGTTATAGCTAGAGGCAATCGTGCATTTGAGCATTTTTTTGTTAATAATAGATATATAAAAAGTAATAATTTGTCCAGAGCATGCGAAGAAGGCTACTATGGTTTTTTAATGGGGCATCAGTATCCATTTTTTGTCATCAATATTAATTTCAATAATGCTGCAGTGGATGTAAATGTACATCCTACAAAGCAGGAAGTTAGATTTGAGGACGAGGCGACAATTCTAGAGATTCTTACTAAGATTATTAATAATAGATTAAGAAATCGAGAGGATGTTATTGAGGCTCAGGTTGAGGAAGCAAAAAATACGGTTAAGCCTTTTTCATTGGAAACCTTTGAGACAAGCTTTGTACCTTCATCCGAGGATACAAACACTAATATCAATACTAAGCCTATTGAGATAACTCCTCCTGTAAAGCTACCAGAACCTTTTGAAAAAGACCGACTTGAACAAATCAAGGAAAAGGTTACTGCTCAGATCAGACAGGATACTCCTTATGAAAAGAAATTTGCCGAAAAAAATAGAGGCGGAGAGAAGTATGAGCAAATAAGTTTTCTTGAAAAAGAAGCAGTTAAGGAGCATAAAATTATTGGACAGGTTTTTGATACTTATTGGATTGTAGAATATGACAAAAACATGTACATAATCGATCAGCATGCAGCTCACGAAAAGGTTTTGTTTGAAAAAACTATGGCAAGAATAAAAAATAATCAGATGACATCTCAGTTAGTTAGTCCACCTATTATTATTTCACTTGCACCACAGGATGTTTTGTTGTTTGAGACTCACCATGAGGCATTTGAAAGAATTGGATTTCAAATTGAATCTTTCGGTGGAAATGAGCTTGCTATAAATGGTGTGCCAGGCAATATGCTAAACCTTGACTCAAAGGATTTATTTATGGAAATTTTAGCAGATTGCAATAATTACAAAGCATCAGACTCCTTTGATTTAATTGTTGAACGAGTTGCTTCTATGTCTTGTAAGGCTGCAGTTAAGGGAAATAATAAATTATCTATTCCTGAGATAAAGGCTTTAATTGATGATTTGCTTAGTTTAGATAATCCATATCATTGTCCACACGGCAGACCAACCATGATATCTTTTTCTGAGTATGAGCTTGCCAAGAAATTTAAAAGGATTGTTTAATGAAAAATTTAGTTATTTTAACTGGTCCAACAGCTGTTGGTAAAACATCATTGTCAATTAATCTCGCCAAAGCAATAAATGGCGAGATTATTTCTGCTGACTCAATGCAGGTTTATAAAGGCATGGATATAGGTACTGCAAAAATTACTACAGAAGAAATGTGTGGAATTCCCCATCATCTGATAGATGTAATTGAACCCACAGAAGATTTCCATGTAGTAAAATTTAAAGAGCTTGTACAAGAGGCTTTGGATAAAATTTATGCTAAAGGGAAAATACCTATTATCTGTGGCGGTACAGGCTTCTATATTCAAGCAATATTGTATGACATTGATTTTGATGAAAATGAGATTGATGCTGAATATAGAAAGAAATTAGAGACCTTTGCTGATGAATGTGGGAACGAAGCCTTGCATGATAAATTAAAAGAAGTAGATATTGAATCTGCAAATTCAATTCCTGCTGCTAACAGAAAACGAGTTATAAGAGCTTTAGAGTATTATCACCAAACTGGAGAGAAGTTTTCATTGCACAATGCAACACAAAGAGAGAAAACTAGTCCCTATTCCTTTGCATATTTTGTACTAAATGATGATAGACAGTTGTTGTATAATCGCATAGATAAAAGAGTTGATTTAATGATGGAAAATGGCCTTTTAGATGAGGTTAAATCATTGATAGAAGCAGGTGCAAAAAGGGGAATGACTTCTATGGACGGCATTGGCTACAAGGAGATTTTAGATTACATTGAAGGCACTATGACCTTGGAGGCTTCTGTTGAATTAATAAAAAAGAAATCTAGAAATTATGCTAAGAGACAACTTACATGGTTTCGAAGAGAAAAGGATGTAACATGGATAGACAAAACAATCTACAAGTCAACTGAGGCTCAGCTAAATTACATCCTGAGTGTTTTACAAGAGAAAGGAATTATATAAAGTGTTTGAGATCTACAAGAATTTCGATATTTCTGAGGAAGTATATCAGTATGGTGAAAAAGTAATCGATTCACTAAAGGAAAGATTTGAGGAAATTGATAAAGTGGCTGAATACAATCAGCTTAAGGTATTAAAGGCTATGCAAGAGCATAGGGTAGCTGCTGAGTGTTTTAATACATCTACAGGCTATGGCTATGATGATGTAGGAAGAGATACCTTAGAAAAGGTGTATGCATCGGTATTTAAAGCAGATGATGCCCTTGTTCGCCCACAGATAACCTGTGGAACCCATGCTCTGGCACTTGCTCTTATGAGCAATCTTAGACCTGGTGATGAGCTACTTTCTCCAGTTGGAAAGCCATACGATACACTTGAGGAAGTAATTGGAATCAGACCATCCAATGGTTCTTTGGCAGAATATGGAATTACTTACGCTCAGGTGGATTTACTTGAGGATGGTGGTTTCGATTTTGAGGGAATTAAATCTGCCATTAATGAAAAAACAAAGCTTGTTACTATACAGCGTTCAAAGGGGTATGCTAACAGGCCTACACTTTCTGTTGAAAGAATTGGTGAGCTTATTTCTTTCATTAAAAATATTAAGCCAGATATAATTTGCATGGTGGATAATTGCTATGGTGAATTTGTGGAAAAGATAGAGCCTACAGAAGTAGGTGCAGATATGTGCGTTGGCTCCTTAATCAAAAATCCAGGAGGCGGACTAGCTCCAATTGGTGGTTATATTGTTGGAACAAAGGAATGTGTTGAAAACGCTGCACATAGGCTTACCTCCCCTGGACTTGGCAAGGAGGTTGGTGCTTCACTTGGAATTATGCAAAGCTTTTATCAGGGCTTTTTCCTGGCACCTACAGTTGTTGCCGGTGCTTTAAAGGGTGCAATTTTTGCAGCAAATGTATATGAAAAGCTTGGATTTTTGTGTGTGCCAAATTCAACTGAGCCTCGATTCGATATTATTCAAGCAGTTTCTTTCTTAAAGCCAGAGGGACTTATTGCATTTTGCGAGGGAATTCAGGCAGCTGCTCCAGTCGATTCCTATGTCACACCAGAACCATGGGATATGCCTGGCTATGATAGTCAGGTAATTATGGCTGCTGGAGCATTTGTACAGGGTTCATCTATTGAACTGTCAGCTGATGGTCCACTTAGACCTCCATATACAGCATTCTTTCAAGGCGGCTTAACCTGGAATCATGCCAAAATAGGAATACTTAAATCCTTACAAAAACTACTTGATGCTCGCCTTGTTAACAAAACTCAACTGTGTTAAAATTTCTTTTGGTAAAAAATTTGTTTGGAGGATTATCATGGCCAATTCATTTGGTATCGATGTTGGTACACAGAATCTCAAAATTTACAGTGGGACCAATGACGAAATTACAAATATTAAGAATACAATTGCTATTGTAAATAAAAACCAGGTTTATGCATACGGAGATAGTGCATATTCTATGTTTGAAAAGGCGCCAGAGACTATCAATGTTACATTCCCTATAATATCTGGTGTTATTGCTGATTTTGACAATATGCAGACTATGCTTTTTCAAGTGCTTGAGCATGATTTAAAGGGAAAAATCAAGGGAAGCGACATTGTTGTTGCAGTTCCTACTGATATTACAGAGGTTGAGAAAAAAGCATTTGCTGATTTATTTAGCAAATCAAAAAATAAACCACATTCTGTTAGAGTATGTGAAAAACCAATTGCTTGTGCAATTGGAATGGGGCTTGATGTTTCAGAGCCTACAGGTGTTATGGTTGTTGATTTAGGCGCGGATACTACGGAAATATCTGTTATATCTTTAGGAGGTTTAGTTCTTTCAGAACTTTTACCATTTGGCGGAAATCAGATTGATGAATCTATAGTTACTTATTTAAAGCGTAACTTTAACCTTGTAATTGGTAAAAAGACTGCAAAGCAGCTAAAGGAAGAAATTGGCTCAGCCATCGAAGGCAGAGGAGAGAAGCTTACTGTTGTTGGTAGAGATGTAGTTAGCGGACTTCCTATAGAAATGGAAATTGAAAGCGACACAATTTATAGTGCAATTAAAACAGACCTTGAAAGCTTTTGTACCAATGTAAAGCTTATTTTGGAAAAGGTTCCACCTGAGTTAGCGAAAGATATTGTTCATTCAGGAATATATCTTACAGGTGGTACTTCTCAATTGTATCAGCTTACTGAGCTATTTTCTCAGGTTACAAACATCAAGGTAAACGCTTTTGAAAACCCACAGGAATCTTGTGCTAAGGGTCTTGGACAGGTTCTTTCTGATGGCAAATTCAAAACCTACGGTTACAACATGAAATCTAGAATTTTTAAATAATAAAGAGGCGCTATGAGACAAAGAAAAGCAGGTGGCGGTGTTCCAAGTAAATACTTGCTTATGATTTTATCAATCATATGTATTATGCTTTTGTTTTTCAGCTATTCCACTGGTTTTACAGGTGGTCCCCTTGAGACAGTTGCAAATAATATTTTCATACCGATGCAAAAGGGTATTGATTATATTGGCAGTAGTATTGCTATATCATCTGCTGATACCAAAACAAGAGAGGAATTAGTCAAGGAAAACGAAGAACTTCAGGCTCAGGTTGATGATTTGAATGCTACCATCAGCACCATGGAGCTTAAGTTAAAAGAATTAAACGAACTACAAGAATTATATGAGCTTGATCAAACATATTATGATTATGAGACTACAGGTGCTCGTATTATTGGAAAAGGTACATCTAACTGGTTTAATACCTTTACCATAGACAAGGGATCAAAGGATGGAATAGCAGTCAATATGAATGTTATAGCTGACGGCGGCCTTGTTGGTATTGTTACTTCAGTTGGTGACTCCTATGCGGTAGTCAGAGCAATTATTGATGATACTTCTAATGTTAGTGCAACTATTTCACCTACTGACGATAATTGTATTGTATCAGGCTCATTGCAGAATATGACGAGTGACAATCTTATTTTATTTTCCAATCTTGATGATGACGATAATGAAGTTGCCATTGGAGATGTAATTGTTACTTCAAATATTTCTGATAAATATTTACCAGGTATTATGATTGGCTATGTTTCGTCAGTATCCTTGGATGAAAATGAGCTAACCAAGTCAGGAACTCTTACTCCAGCAGTGGATTTTAAGCATTTGTCAGATGTATTAGTAATTTTGCAGCTTAAGGAGTCATATCAAAGTGAGTGATATTAAAAATTATATTAAAAAGATTTTAATTATTGCCGTTGTGATTTATTTTAGCTTCTTGCTACAGACTAGTATATTCAGTCGTTTCAGTTTAGCTGGTGTAACTCCTAATATATTGATTTGTGTAGTTTCTTCATATGGTTTTATGAAGGGCAGAAAGCACGGAATTATTATAGGCTTTTGTGTTGGCATGTTGCTTGATATTTTTTCCAGTGGTTATTTTGGCACATATTCTTTAATATATATGTATATTGGTCTATTAAATGGTTTCTTTAAAAAACAATTTTTTGGAGATGATTTAAGACTGCCAATGATTCTAATTGGTACAAGCGATTTAATTTATGGTGTTGTATCATATTTAGTATTTTTTGCTATCAGATCTCAGTATGATTTTACTTATTACTTAATGAATATTATTTTACCTGAGGTTGTTTACACATTACTTGTATCTATTTTTGTTTATTACGTAATTCTTCACCTTAACAATTGGGTAGACAAACTAGAAAAGAAAGGTTCTGATAGAATTGGATATTATTAAGGACTTTTTAAAAAATATATTTTCATCTCGAATAAGAGTGGTTTCAGTGGCAATGATTCTTTTTGCCTCTGTTCTTATATCACGTCTATTTTATTTACAGATTGTCAATGGTAGTGAATACCAGGACAATTACAATCTTAAGCTTGAAAAAACCGAATCTATTGCAGCTACAAGAGGTAATATTTATGACCGGAATGGAAATCTTTTGGCATATAATGAGCTTGTTTATGCTGTAACAATCCAGGACACAGGTACATATTCTAATAAGGCTGAGCGTAGTAGGTCTCTTAATTCCGAAATTGCAGAAATCATTACTAATCTAGAAAAAAATGGAGACAGTATTGATAACAATTTTGGAATTTATATTGATTCATCAGGGGATTATCAATTTATTAATTCAGGTACATCACTTCAGAGATTTAGAGCCGATATTTTCGGCAAAACCAGCATTGATGATTTAGAGTACAATGAGAAGCTTGGCTTTGATGAAGCCACAGCTACTGCTGATGAAATTATTAGTTATCTCCAGGGAGATAGTGTCTACAATATTTCAGATGACTATTCAGAAGATTTAAAATATAAAATAATGGTTGTTAGATACAATATGGGACAAAACTCATATCAGAAATATATTTCAACTGTTATAGCTTCAGATATTTCTGATGAATCTGTTGCATATATAAAGGAAAATATCAATGAATTAACAGGCGTTGATGTTGAACAAAAGTCTTTGCGCAGATATGTAGATAGTGAATATTTTGCCCATATCATCGGTTATACAGGACAAATTTCCACCTCTGAATATACTGAGCTGTCCAAAACTGACGATACCGTAGAGACAACAGATGTAGTAGGAAAATCAGGTATTGAAAAATACATGAATGACTATCTGGCAGGAACCAAGGGCTATGAAACAATTTATGTAGATAGTGTTGGAAATACTATAGCTGAGGGCGAATATAAAGCAGCTGTTTCAGGAAATGATGTGTATCTTTCAATAGATATGGACTTGCAAAAGGCCGCATACATTTTGCTGGAGCAAGAGATAGCAGGTATTTTATATTCAAAGATACAAAACATTAAGGAATCGAATATCAATTCCTCATCTGATGTTGTAGTTCCAATTTATGATGTTTACTATTCTTTAATAAAAAATGGAATTATTGATATTAATCATTTTTCTGCTACAGATGCATCTGCAACAGAAAAAAGCGTACTAAACGCATATGAAGCAAAAGAGGCTGAAGTTCTTTCTACTTTAAAAGCTCAATTAAAAGCCTCAAACGAAGTTGTATATAATCAGCTTCCAGCTGAATATCAGGCTTATTCAACCTATATTGTAACCAAGCTTAAAAGCCTAGGAATATTTGATGCAGATGCCATTGATACTTCTTCTGATGTTCAAACCAGCTGGACCTCCGAAGAAATGGCTGTCAATAAATATCTAATTTATGCTATTGAGCAAAACTGGATAGATATTACAAAGTACGAAACAGAGGCAAAATACGCAGACACTGATGAATTATATTCAGATTTAGTTGACTATGTAATAGATTATTTATCAACTGACACAAACTTTAAGAAATTAGTATATAAATATTTATTGTTAGATGATGGTATTACTGGTTCGCAGCTTTGTTTAATTCTCTACGACCAGGGAGTATTGTCTACTGATGATGAGGATTATGTATCTCTTGCTAACAATCAAATTACAGCATATGATTTCATGCTTAAAAAAATAAAATCCCTGGATATTACCCCAGGTCAGTTAGCTCTTGATCCTTGCTCAGGCTCTACTGTAATATTGGATGCTAAAACAGGAGAGGTTTTGGCAATGGTTACATATCCTGGTTATGATAACAATAGGTTAGCTAATTCAGTTGATTCTGATTACTATTCATATTTGACAAATAGTGCAGCAAACCCTTTGTATAACTATGCTACCCAACAGCGTACAGCCCCTGGTTCTACATTTAAGATTGTTAGTTCAACAGCTGGTTTGGCTGAAGGAGTCATTACCACAACGTCTGAAATTACTGATTTAGGTCAGTATACCAAGGTATCTAATAATCCTAAATGTTGGATTTATCCAAGCAACCACGGTAGTATAAATGTATCAGAAGCAATCAGGGATTCTTGTAACTACTTCTTCTACGAGGTGGGTTGGAGACTTGCTGGTGGAGACGGCGCATATGATGACGCTACTGGTATAGACAAAATAACAGAATATGCATCACTTTATGGACTGGATGAAACTACTGGTGTTGAAATAGAAGAAAATGAACCTCATATTGCTACAGAGTATCCTGTAATGGCTGCCATTGGACAGTCAGATAACAACTATACCACAGTTGGTTTAGCAAGATATGCAACTGCAATAGCAAGTAGAGGTACAGTATATAACCTTACTCTTTTAAATAGTGTTAGGGATGCAGAGGGAAATATAATAGAAGAGTACGCTCCTTCTGTAAGAAATCAGATAGACGTATTAAATACTTCAGAATGGGATGCAATCCATTATGGTATGCGTATGGTTTGTGAATCACTTTCATCCTTCAACGGTTTTTCTATAGAAGTGGCAGGAAAGACTGGTACTGCCCAGCAAGTGTCAAATAGGCCTAACCACGCTTTATTTATAGGCTTTGCACCATATAATGATCCAGAAGTTTCAATTGCAACTCGTATTGCCTATGGTTATACATCACATAATGCAGCTGAGGTTTCTAAGGATATTTTAGCTTACTATTTTGGCGTGTCTGCTACAGAAGATTTGCTTAGTGGTGAGGCTAATGTTGTATCTAATTCAGAAAATGAATTTACTGATTAAAAATATTGGGAGTTTTGATTATGAGTAACGATCCAGTTGTATTAAAAAGCAATAAATATGGCTTAACCCTTCAATTAGATGCTACTTTGCCCTTTGAGGATTTAATTAGAAAGGTTTGTGAGAAGTTTGCTGCTTCAGCAGATTTTTTCGGTGAGACTTCAATGATTCTTGAAACTGTTGGCAGGGATTTATCCAGCGAAGAAGGCCTGATATTAATCCAGGCTATTGAGCTAAATTCAAAAATCAAAATAATTCTTCTTAATGAAAATAATGAGCTTAAGGATACTAGAATGCTTGGGCAAATTGATAAATTCTATAAGGAAGATATTTTCGAAAACGCCAAAATTATTAGAGGTAGTGTTACCAAAGAACAAATAATTGAATCTGATTCTAGTATCATTATTTTAGGAGATGT
Organism: Pseudobutyrivibrio ruminis; assembly: GCA_015057305.1. Classification (GTDB taxonomy): domain Bacteria; phylum Bacillota; class Clostridia; order Lachnospirales; family Lachnospiraceae; genus Pseudobutyrivibrio; species Pseudobutyrivibrio ruminis_F. The sequence continues at coordinate 167,040 of SVES01000002.1, forward strand.
TAAGTCCAAGGCTACTGTAAAGGCAAAAGGAAATATTATCGTAATGGGTGAATTAAATGGAATGGCATATGCTGGATACCCTGATAATTCTGGCTGCTACATAGTTGCAGGAGAGCTTAATTCTAGTAACATACAAATTGGTGCTATAAACGGAGCTATCAGACTTCAAGAAAAATGGTCTTTAAGAGTTCACAAGAAAGAGAAAGAGCCTATTGGTATTACGGTTTGGAATAGAGAATTACTGGCTGAGCCTTTAAGTAGCGGATTATTAAGAAGGATAAAATAATGTTTCATAACTATAAATTCAAAAATCTTGATATAAAACTAATAATCGCTGTGATTGCGCTGACAATAATTGGTATTTTTGTTATCGGAAGTGCTAATGAAGCTAATCAACAAAAGCAAATCCTAGGTATGATTTTAGGTATTTTTGTAATGACAGCAATGGCTATTATCGATTACGATTTTCTACTTCATTTTCACTGGGTTTATTATGGTCTAGTTATCGTTTTGCTGGTTTCGGTTTTATTATTTGGTCATGAATCAGGTGGTGCTACCAGATGGATAGAGATTGTAGGAATACGTTTTCAACCTTCTGAGTTAAGCAAAATTTTACTCATTTTATTTTTTTCATGGTTTTTTATGATTTATGAAGAAGATATAAATAAACCTAAGATAATTGCTATAACCTTGATTCTTTCGGCTGTTCCACTATTTTTAATTGAAGAAGAGCCAGATTTATCTACTACAATTGTCACAATGATGATTATTTGTGTTATGATATTTGTAACAGGTATAAGCTATAAATTAGTAGGCGCAGTGCTTGGTGTTTCAATTCCATCAATTATTGTTTTACTTATTTTAGTTAGTCGAGAAGGCCAAACTATTCTTGATGAGTATCAAGGTATGCGTATACTTGCATGGCTTAGGCCAGAGGAATATCCATCTAGCTCATATCAACAGCAGAATTCCATAATGGCTATTGGCTCAGGTCAATTATTTGGAAAAGGCCTTGGAAATGAAGCTTTTGATTCTGTAAAAAATGGTAACTATATTTCAGAACCTCATACTGATTTTATTTTTGCAGTAGCAGGAGAGGAGCTTGGCTTTTTAGGCTCTGTTTTAATTATTGCTTTAATATTCTTTATCACTATTGAGATTCTTCTTATTGCTAAAAGAGCTAAGGATATATCTGGCAAATTAATTTGTGTTGGAATGGCTTCTTTAATTGGATTCCAAAGCTTTGTAAATATTTGCGTTGTTACAGGGTTAATGCCAAATACAGGTTTACCATTACCATTTGTAAGCTATGGATTAACCTCCTTAGTAACTGTTTATTTTGGCATTGGAATTGTTTTAAATGTCGGTCTTCAATCAAAAAATAATAATGGGAGGCTTTTTTAAATGAATATAGGTTTAGTAGCTCATGATTCTAAGAAAAAATTAATGCAGAATTTTTGTATTGCATATAGAGGAATTCTTAGCAAGAATGAAATATTTGCAACAGGAACAACTGGAAGACTTGTAGAGGAAGTTACAAATCTTAGTGTTCATAAATATTTAGCAGGTCACTTAGGTGGAACACAACAATTAGGAGCTCAAATTGAGCAAAATGAAATTGATTTAGTGATTTTTCTCCGTGATCCTCTTACTGTAAAATCACACGAGCCAGATGTTAATAATATAGTTCGTATATGCGATGCAAACAATATTCCTTTGGCTACTAATTTAGCCACAGCAGAATTGTTGATTAAATCATTGGATAGAGGAGATTTAGAGTGGCGTGAAATGTATAAATAGATTATTATCATTATTTTTAATCACATGCGTCACAATTTCATTTGTTGGCTGTAAATCATCAGCAGATTCCGTTACAAGCTACAATGTATATGATTCTTCCTTTGTATACGGCATCACCCATAATGGTTCCAATTCTGATGTGGGACTGTTTGCCACTGATTTGTGTGTTATTAATTCTGATGATTTAGGGACATCAGCTATTGATTCTCAGGTTGCTGGAGCCGGTGGAGCATTTAACACCACCGAAAAAAATGTTGTATATGCCCAAAACATTCACGGGCAGATGTATCCAGCCTCCACCACAAAGATTCTTACAGCTTATATAGCATGCACCTATGGTAATTTAGATGATTATTATACAATCAGTGCTAATGCTGTTGATCAGGCTAGCGATTCATCTGTTATTGATTTGAAAGAAGGCGATGTAATTAGCTTAAGAGACTTACTATATGGTCTAATGCTTCGCTCTGGAAATGATGCAGCTGTTGCCATTGCAGAGGGTATTAGTGGGGATGTTGAAACCTTTGCTACATTAATGAATTCTACTGCGAAATCACTTGGTGCCACAAATTCAAATTTCGTTACACCAAATGGATTACATGATGAAAATCACTACACAACTGTTTACGATATGTACCTTATTCTCAATGCTGCTCTAGAAAATGAGGATTTTTATAATATTTTTACAGCTAGTGATTATACTGCTAATTACACTAGCGGAGGAGAATCCAAAACAGTAGAATGGAGTACAACCAATCAGTACACCACCGGAAAGGTAACTGTTCCTGCCGGATTCACTATATTAGGTGGTAAAACTGGTACTACAGGTGCCGCAGGCTATTGCCTGGTATTATTATCTGAAAACCAGGATGGAGACAGAATCATTTCCATTGTATTTAATGCTGATTGCCGTTCAAATCTATATCTACTTATGAATGAAATACTATCCAATTATTGTTTATGAAATAATTGTCAAAATTGTTTAGGTTTTTATAGTGTTATGCTATGATAAATATAAATAAAACTTTAAGGGAGGTATTTTGACATGGTGGAGATAATTTCAGGCGAAAAGGGAAAAGGCAAGACAAAATATCTATTAGACAAGGTCAATGAAGATGTTAAAAAAATTGACGGTGCCATTGTCTATATAGATAAAAACACAAAACACATGTATGAACTTGATTCAAAGATTCGTTTGATTAATATGGGGGATTATCCAATCGAATCTGCAGATGAATTCCTTGGTTTTTTAAGTGGAGTATTATCACAGAATGCTGATATTCAAGAAGTATTTCTAGATAGCTTCCTTACAATATCTTTTATTAATGATAATGATAAATTATCCAAAGCCTTAGATAAGCTTGATAAGATTTGCAGCATGTTTGATGTGAAGTTTGTTTTATCAATTAGTAAGAATGAAAAAGAATTACCTGATGATGCTAAAGGTAAAATAATTATTTCTTTATAGAGTGTTTGGGGCACGTATATCGTGCCCTATAATTATGTATATTAATGAAAGAAGCTAAAAAAAATAACAAGATAATTAAATATCCAAAGCAATACCATTTTTCCATCGGTTTTATTATTGTTGGAGTAATGTTTATCTACATGATTTATCATTTATTTACTTATATTACTTCAGACAATATTACTATATACGAGGTATCCCAAGGCTCAATATCCTCAAATTTGGAATATAACGCACTTGCTATAAGGCAGGAGCAGATAGTATATGCAGATAATAGTGGGGATGTTTTATACCTAGCGGAAAACTTTGGTAAAGTAGGCTCCAAAACTTCTATATATGCGTTAGATACAACTGGAGAAGTACTTTCATCACTAGAAGAATCTACAGAGAAATCAGAGATTAATTTAGACGCTGATTCTTATTCCAAGCTGCAATCTATAGTTACTAATTATATTTTGGATTACCAACCATCAGAGTTTAACAAAACCTATTCCTTCAAAAATGAGCTTCAATCTCAGGTGGAACAGCTTTACACTGTATCTGCAATGGAGGCAATGGAGGAATCAGTCAGTAATGCAATCGCCTCTGGTTCCTTTAACATATATACCAGTCCTGTTCCTGGGCTTATTGTATATTCTATAGATGGATACGAAGATTTAACTATTGATAATTTTGATTCCAGTTCCTTTGATATATCAGGCTATTCTTCAGTAAATCTGAAGGCTCAAGAATCAGTTGTTGCTGGACAGGCCGTATATAAGGTTATAACTTCAGATCATTGGAATTTAATACTAGAGGTAGATAAAACCCTTTATGACTCTTTACAGGAAGAAAGCTATCTAAAAATACAATTCCTGGAGGATGAGGTGGAGACATGGACTAATTTGGATTTTCTTGAAAAGGCTGGCAAATATTATTTAGTTCTTACCCTAGACGATTCCATGGATAGATATGCTGATTCCCGCTTTGTCCATGTTAAAATAATTAATAATAATATATCAGGTTTAAAGATACCTAATTCATCTATTGTTTCAAAGGATTTTTATACCATACCTAAGGGCTATATGGTTCAGGGAAATAACGAGGATGATGCTGGCTTTTTACTTCAGTCTGGCACAGATAATCTATTTGTCACACCAACCATATACTATGAAAATGATGACTATTATTATGTAGATAACGAAATACTTACTCGTGGAGATAAGCTTGTTAAACCAAACTCTAATGAACTTTACGTTGTTGGTTCTGATATGGGTACCTTAGAAGGTGTCTATAATGTAAATAAAGGCTATGCCGTTTTCAAACAAATTGAAATACTATATCAAAATGATGATTATTCAATTATAAAAACAGGAACCAATTACGGAATATCTATGTATGATCACATTGTTTTACAAGGAAACGAGGTTGAAGAAAACTCAATTATTAATTAGTTAAGGAGAGCAAAATGAGAGCAGACGATTTAAGGAATAATTTGTCAGAGGTTGAACGAAGAGTAACTGAGGCCTGCAAAAGAGCAGGGCGTGATAGAAGTGAAGTAACACTAATTGCGGTCAGCAAAACCAAGCCAGTAGAGGATTTGCAGACTATATATGATACTGGTGTACGAGACTTTGGTGAGAACAAGGTGCAGGAATTAACTGGTAAGATTCCAGAAATGCCAGCTGATATTGATTGGCATTTAATTGGTCATTTACAACGAAATAAGGTTAAATACATAGTAGATAAGGTAAAGCTTATTCATTCAGTTGATTCCTACCGCCTTGCTGAAGAAATTAATATTCAGGCAAAAAAACATGGTGTAATTGTCCCAATTTTAATAGAAGTAAACGCAGCTAACGAAGCTACTAAATTTGGAGTGAAATTAGAAGAAGCTAAACAGTTATGCGAAGAAATATCACACCTAGATGGGATTCACATTGAAGGCTTAATGACAATAGCACCAAATGTTGTGGTTTCCGAAGAAAATAGACAGATTTTTCACAAAATAAAGGATTTATCTGTTGACATTGCTAATGAAAACATTGATAATGTAGATATGAATATACTATCTATGGGTATGACTAATGATTTTGAAGTTGCCATAGAAGAAGGGGCTACTCATGTTAGAGTGGGTACCGCAATTTTTGGTGAGAGAAACTATAATATATAGTAAAAGAGGAGTTTGGTATGTTTGAAAGAATGCTTGATGCAATGCATCTTAGTGACGACTATGATGATTATGAAGATGATGATTTATATGAAGAAGAAGACGAAAAATCATCTTTCTTCGGAAAATTTGGAAAAGCGTCTGATGAAGATAAGCGCCCAGTTTTAAACAAGCCTTCAGAAAAAGAATCCAGAGCTGCTAGACCAGCTCCAAAAATTACACCTATGAGAAATAAAGGGAAAGGAACTGTTATGGAGGTTTGCGTTATTAAGCCATCTTCTTTTGAGGATGCAAGAGAAATATCAGAAACACTTTTAGCTGATCGTACTGTTTTATTAAACATGAAGGGCTTAGATTTAGGTATTGCTCAACGTATAATTGATTTTACTTGTGGCACATGCTACGCAATTGATGGAAACTTACAAAGAATAGAAGATTATATCTTCATAATAACACCTGCAGGAGTTGAACTTTCTGGTGATTTGGCAGGAATTGTTGATGCCTTCGATTTCACAGGAATTCAGACAGGCTTTTAAATTAGAGCACCAGACAATGTCTGGTGCTTTTTATAAATAATTTTTATAGAGACATCGTGACCTTTGCATTGGAGAATAACATGAAAGACTTAATTATTAATTATGAAAACGAGCCTTGCTATGAAATTTGTTTTAGACCAGATTTTAAGGATTTATATACAGTCTTTGAAAAAAAGGTTAATCATTCATATGATAAAATTTGCATAGTGACAGATTCAAATGTAGCTAAACTATATTTAGATGATGTTAAATCCATATTTAACATATCTAATGAAGTTTATTCCTTTGTATTTGATTCTGGAGAAGAATCTAAAAATTTAAATACCGTTAGTTTATTATATGAGCATTTAATAATTAATAAATTCACTAGAAATTCACTACTTATAGCCTTAGGCGGAGGAGTTGTAGGTGATTTGACTGGATTTGCCGCTGCCACCTTTCTTAGAGGAATAGATTTTATTCAGATTCCAACAACTCTTTTATCTCAGGTAGATAGTTCAGTTGGCGGTAAGACTGGTGTTGATTTTAATCAATATAAGAACATGGTAGGCGCATTTTATATGCCTAAGCTTGTTTATATGAATATAGGCACTCTTGCTTCCCTGGATGATAATAATTTTGCATGTGGCATGGGAGAAGTAATAAAGAGCGCATTAATAGCTGATAATGATTTCTTTTTATGGTTAAAGGAAAATCACGAAAGTATTATAAATAAAAGCTTTGATTCACTTGAATACATGGTAAATAAATGCTGCCAAATTAAAGGCCACATAGTTGAAATAGACCCTAAGGAAAAAGGAATTAGAGCTTATCTTAACTTTGGTCATACTATTGGTCACGCAATTGAAAAGCTTTCTAATTTTTCTTTAGGTCATGGGCAATGTGTGGGACTTGGAATGATTTCCGCTGCCTACTTGTCTAATAAATTGGGCTATTTATCAGCGGCTGAAGTAAATGATATAATTATGATGCTTCAAAGCTATAGTATACCAACAACAATTGCTGGATTGAATTCTCATGATATATTGGCTGCTACTAAATCAGATAAAAAAATGAATGGTTCAAAAATTAAATTTACAATTATTAAATCCTTGGGCGAAGCTAATTCTTATTTAGACTTTACTGATGATGATTTAATATGGTCAATTGAAAAGGTGTTGAATGATGTTAATTAAGTTAAACAAGGTTGCTTCTGTATTATTTAGTCTAGGATTAATATTTTTCCTGATACTTTTAGATCAATGGACTAAGAGTATTGCAGTATCTAAATTAATGAACTCTTCAGATTATATTATTATCCCAGGGGTTTTACAGCTTCATTACCTAGAAAATACAGGTGCTGCATTTTCCCTACTAGAGGGTAAACAAATACTATTTGCTATTATTACTCCAATTTTGGTTGTACTGTTATTCTATATTTTGCTTAAAATGCCTAGATTTAAGAAATACTTATATCTAGATTATATAATCATATTTTTAATTGCAGGAGCTATTGGTAATTATATAGATAGAATATTAAACAATTATGTTGTTGATTTTATTTATTTTTCGCTAATTAATTTTCCTGTTTTTAATATTGCAGATTGCTATGTAACTGTTTCTGTAATATTTCTTTTTATTCTTATATTATTTTACTATAAGGATGATGATTTAGAAGAAATAAAACAGCATCTAAGGATAAGAAAAAATGGATGAATTTAATCTTAATATAGATGATATAAATGATGAAGGCATTAGAATAGATAAATACTTAGCCAGTGCATTGCCTGAAAGATCTCGTAATTATTACCAGAAAGCTATAGATAATGGCTATGTATTAGTCAATGGACGACAAGTCAAATCAAAATATCAAACTAAAATTGGTGATGAGATTTTAGTTAGTATTGAGCCAGTAAAAGAAATTGATATAAAGCCTGAAGATATACCTATAGAGATTCTTTATGAAGATGAAGATGTAATAGTTGTAAATAAACCTAAGGGAATGGTTGTACATCCGGCACCAGGACATTATAGTGGTACGCTAGTAAATGCTTTAATGTTTCACTGTAAGGATAGTCTTTCAGGAATAAACGGAGAAATCAGGCCCGGTATCGTTCATCGGATAGATATGAATACTACAGGCTCTTTATTAGTTTGTAAAAATGACAACGCTCATAATTCTATTGCAGCACAAATAAAAGTTCATTCTGTAAATAGAATATACAAAGGTCTTGTTGTAGGTAATTTTAAAGAAATTGAAGGCACTATAGACGCCCCTATTGGAAGAAATCCTAAGGATCGAAAGAAAATGGCAGTAGTGACTGATGGAAGAGAAGCAGTTACCCATTTTAAGATACTAGAACAATATAAAGGTATAAGCTTTGTAGAGTTCAAACTTGAAACTGGACGCACACATCAGATTAGAGTCCATATGTCACATATCGGTCATCCTTTATTAGGGGATGATGTCTATGGAAAACCAATTAAAAATCTTGTTGGTCAAACATTACATGCTGAAACTATCGGATTTATTCAGCCTACTTCAAAAGAATATGTGGAGGTGAAAGCGCCACTTCCTGATTATTTTGAAAAACTGTTAGAAAAATATCGAAAGGAAATTAAATAACATGCAACAATATGAATATATTCCAAAAGGGGTTTGCGCCCGTAAAATTAACTTTGATATAGAAGACGGAAAGCTTTATAACGTAAAATTTCAAGGTGGCTGTGCTGGAAATACTGCTGCCATAAGTAAGCTATTAGAGGGTGCTGATGCAGCCCATACTGTAGATATCCTAAAAGGAAATCTATGTGGAATTAAAGGAACTAGTTGTGCAGATCAGCTCGCATTAGGCATTGAAAAAGCTCTAAATCAATAGTTAGGTATCCTTCTTTCGAAAATCTACAGCATTTCTTGCTTGACGCTTATGTTCATCCTCAATAGCTGCGTAATAATCGATAGTTGTATTGATATTTTCATGCCCCAAAACATCTGCAACTAATCGGATATCACCTGTTTCACGATAAAGTGCAGTGCCGTATGTACTACGCAGCTTGTGAGGTGTTATTTTCTTATTTGGAACAACTAGTTTAGCGTATTTCTTAACTAAATTTTCAATTGCATCAACGCTAATACGCTTGCCTTGAAGCGAGTAGAAGAGGGCGTTCTCATGACCGTCTACAGGATTAATATACTCCCGTTCGCCATTAATATAATCCTTTAATGTGTCGGCTACCTCCTGATTGAAGTAAATTACATCCTGCCCTCCGCCTTTTCTAACAATTGTTAAAGAATTAACATGAAAATCTACATCATTTAAATCAAGACCATTACATTCACTAACACGTATTCCAGTATTTAGCATAAGTGTAAGTATTGCTAAATCTCGACCACGAGTTTTTTGATTATAAATTCTTTGACGTTCAGATGTAAAGGCAGTTCCTTGATCAATGGCATCAAGAATTGCCTGAACCTCATAATTGTTCATACGAATAATATTTTTATCCTTTTTAAGCTTTGGCAATTCAACCATTGCTGTAGGATCATCATCTATATTATGTCTAACGTGATGATACTTGAACATGCCGCGCAACGGAGACATTTTACGAGCAATTGCTTTTTTATCATTTTCATGTTGCTCACCATCAACGTTTAGTTCCAAATAACGCTGATACTCAACAATATCTTCAGATTTAATTTTGTTTAAGACGTCATAATCGATTTTTTTTAAGTCGCTACCATCAATTGTAGGGTTAGAAGCTCCTAAAAATCGAAAGAAGGTTAATAAATCATAGCTATACGAAATCAATGTGCTTGGCTGAGTTGTATGTTCCTTAGAATAGATATAATCAGCCGCACACTTAGGCAATTGCGAGATTAATTCCCTTAATTTTAATTTTTGATTTTTTGTTTTGTCCTTATAGAACTGTGAATCCTTACCCAAATTGCAAAACCTCCGAAATTTTTGAAAAAATAGGTGAGCGCTAGAAAGCCCTTTTTTAGGCGTTTTTATACACTATCTATCGGATAAACAGATATTTATCCGATAGATATATTTTACTATCTTCTTCTCTATTGTTCAAGAGTAAATAGTAACTTTTTAATGTAAATGCAAATTTCCGATACTTAATGCAAATATTCAGAGGTAAAAGCAAAACATATATCGATGTTGCATTTAGTTCTGGAAATAATTAACATAAATAAAGGAGCTAAACTAGCTCCTTATATATGTTTATTTAGTTAGGCAAACCTGCTAATATTTTGCAAGTGTTTTTTATTATTTTTTGATTTCTACCTATATTTTAGCATGACAAATAAGATCA
>SVES01000039.1 GCA_015057305.1 Pseudobutyrivibrio ruminis
TTTTTCAATAAAAGACGGGTGAAATCTCAATGATTTCACCCGTTTCCTTTTAGGGGAGTTTTTTTACAGCCCCTTTTACTTTCCTATCATCGTACCAGTCTGTCCGCCTACTGCGTTGCCAGCATCTGACAGCTTGGTTATTAATACCTTTCTGATAGCTGAATCACCTATATAATCTATGGCTGCTTGAATCTTTGGAGCCATATCTGTCGCACCGAACTCTCCAGCCTCAAGCATCTTCTTTGCATCTGCAACTGATATGTAATCAAGTGGCTCTTCGTCAGCCTTTCCAAAGTTCTTACATACCTTTGTAACTGATGTAAGGATAACTAACATATCTGCATTAAGCTCTGAAGCTAGCAATCCTGCGGCAATATCCTTTTCAACTACAGCAGATGCACCCTTTAGCACGTTATCCTGAGTAAGCACTGGTATACCACCACCGCCGGCTGCTATAACTACCTGATCTGCTTCGCAAAGTGCCTTGATGGCGTCAAGCTCCACAATCTCAATTGGCTTTGGTGCAGCAACAATTCTGCGATAGCCGCCCTCTACCTTGACTGTATGATTTCCTTTAGCCTCTTCAGCCTCCGCCTGTTCAGCTGTCATAACACGTCCGATTACTTTGGTAGGCTTATAAAAAGCCTCGTCATATGGATCAACAGTAACTTGAGTAAGAATAGTAGAAACTGGCTTATAAATTCCACGACCTACCAATTCAGAACGAATAGCCTGCTGCAAATCATAACCGATATAGCCCTGGCTCATAGCCGAACATACAGACATAGGGGTAGGTGTATAATCAGGATGATTCTGATAGAACTCTGAGAGAGCAGTGTGAATCATACCTACCTGAGGACCATTGCTGTGTGTAATAACCACTTGATAATCCTGCTTTATAAACTCTGCAACTGCTACAGCTGTACGCTTAGTTGCATTCCACTGTTCCAAAACTGTTGTGCCAAGTGCATCATGACCTAGTGCAATAACTATTCTCTTTTTTACCATGCTAGCCTCCATTAATAACGTTTTCTGCCTCTTTTATTATTAACAATTGCAAGAACTATTAGTGTGCCAAGAGCAACTCCTGCAAAATCTATCCACATATCCCTTACCTCACCAGAACGGCCAGGCACAAACAACTGAATTGTCTCATCGACAAATGCAATAAACAGCCCTGTCAAAACAGGAATAGATATTCTATTTAAGAATCCATAGAGATAGGTTGAAAATTCCATGCAAAGCAATATTCCAAGAATAAAATATTCCATGAAATGTGCTGATTTTCTAACTATAAACATCCCCCAGTCACTGCTAAGTAAAAAGGGGAAGACCTTTCCTAATATTTCTAAAAATTTACCGCTTTCGCTTTCTGAAACTGTTGCCGTCTGCATGCTGTGTCCCCATATCAAACAAATCCACACAGCAATAAGTACACCCAATATAATTTTCTTTCTTTTCATACCCCGTATTCTACCATAACACGTATCAATTGTAAAAACGTAATACTCTAAACTCCTAAATATAAAGAAAGCCCCTATAGGTAACAAGCTATTATATTTCTCAAGCACAGCATGTTCGCTGTGCTTAAGAAATCATAATGCTTGTTACCGCAATAGGGACTTCACGCATCTTAGTATTTTACTGTACCGAATCTATTTTGTGAGTAAGGGTTACCTCAATGGTTTCCTCCTCATAGTTGTTGCTAGCCTTTGCTACAACTACCTCTACAGTAGAGCCTGCTGGCAAGTACTGCATAATATTATTTAATGTATTGACAGATGTTACTTTTCGTCCATTAAATGATGTGATAACATCCTCTGGCTCAATTCCAGCTGCCTCGGCACCTGAGCCTTCAACAACCTGAGCTACATATACACCTGTTGGAATTTCGTACTGCTCTGACATTTCAGAAGTAATATCTCTTCCAGCTATTCCTAGATAAGATGCTTCCAATTCTGAAACTACATCATTGTCAACCATCTGCTCAATAATATCCCAAGCGTAAGAAATAGGTATAGCATAGCCCATTCCCTCTACAGTTGTGTCGGAAAGCTTAGCAGAAACAATACCAATAACTTCACCTTTGGCATTTAATAACGCACCACCTGAATTTCCTGGATTAACTGCTGCATCTGTCTGAAGCAAGCTGTTAGTAACTATATTTCCTTCTTCATCTGTGATTGATACTTCTCTATCCTTTGCTGAGATAATACCTGTTGTTACAGATGTACCATATCCCATTGCGTTTCCAATAACGATTGCAGCCTCACCAACTGAAGTGGCATCAGAATCACCTAATGTGGCTACCTTAATAGCCGATAATGTCTCGTTTGGTATATCCTTGATTTCTACTGAGACAACAGCAAGGTCACATGAAGAATCTGTTCCTTTGATTGTACCTTCTACCGCTTCACCATCATTAAATGTAATAGTTAATGTCTCTGCACCAGAAACCACGTGATTGTTAGTTGCTATATAAATATAGTCTTCATCCTGCGAAACTATAATACCTGAGCCTGCAGATGTACTTTCCTGCTGAAATGTTCCAAAAAATGTTTGGTATTCTGTCAAGCCTGCATTAGTAACCTGAACTATTGCTGGCAAAACGCTTTCTGCAATTTCTGACACATCGGATGTTACTGTAGTATCAACTGAACCGGTACTTGTGGTTGTGCCGGAAGCTACAGAATCCCCAGAATCCTCCGTTGTGCCTTCACTGGCATCTTCTACTGCAGCTGTTGAATCCTTATCATAAAATTTATCTGTCACAAGAGCCACTGACTGGAAAGTAATTCCTGCTACCAGTCCAAAAACCAAAGCTATTGCCGCTGTTTTACCTAGCTTAGCTCCAAAGCCTCCAGACTTTTTTGACTTTTTCGATTTTCTGCCATCATCATATGGCGACCATTGATAATATGATTCGCCTTGATTTATTTCATCCTTTTTATAAGAATAATTCCCATTTGTTCCAGACTCATTTTTCTTTGGGTCATTGTTGTAAAAATCGCTCATAAACTCGCCTCCATTTCATTCATTGCAAGTAGCATATGCCACTAATGTGATGAATGTGTGACGATTTTCTCAATAGTAACTGACATTAATCGGTTTATTCATCAGAAGTCTGATTTATTTCCGCGCTGTCCGCTGTAAAGCCTGTCTGATTAACAATGTAGTCACTAATAGCATCGACTGTATCAGTAGAATCATAATCCTCTTGATCATACAGGAACTTGTGCAATTGAGCTACATTTGATTCCAATGTACATGGTACAACTACACTACCAACGGATTTGCTTATAGTGCTTGTCTTAAGTGCAAATGGGAAGCCTGAAGATTCAGAAATCTCATAATCACTTGCTGCTGTAGCCATTTGGATACATTGTGTAAGCGACAAGCTTGTAGAAATATTAGGGAACACATCATCTGCTATTTTATTTATAGTAGCTAAATCTGCATCCTTTATTTCTTCAACAATCATCTTTACAACCTTACGTTGATTTTCAGCTCTACCGTAATCATTATCAACGGCGTATCTGTTTCGGCAATAACCAACTACCTGAGCACCATTCAAATGATAAACTCCTGGACTGTCAAAGTAGCAATCGCTGAGCTTAAAGTAATCCTCCTCGTTAGGATAATACTTAAGCACATTCTCTACCTCTGCAATATATCCAGCCAAAGCATTCTGACCTGTCTGTTCATTATTGGTATCTATCATTCTTTGAGTGATTTCCAAATCCAAGCCACCCAAATCATCAACGATTGTAGCAAGGGCATAGAAATCAACTGATACATAACCTGAAATCTTAAGATCCAGGTTTGTATTTAACATGCTGATAGCTGTCTCAACTCCGCCATGATTATATGCGTAGTTACATTTTCTGTATGTATCATCTGTAACCTGAAGATAAGTATCACGCTGTACTGATATCATCTTTACTTCTTTTGTATCGTTGTTAATTGATACAAGCATGATAGTATCTGAGTTACCACTGTCAAGATTTCCATTAGAACGGTTATCTACACCAAATAGAGCAATTGTGGTGTAATTACTTAACAATTCCTCTGTAGCGGTATCAAGTTCGTTAACCTCCATATCTGCCATATCGATATTGTCCCAGTTAACCTTGCCAATCTTATTCCATAAGAAAAATACTACAAGTAATACAAGTAAAAGCACTATTTCGATAACAAAAATAGTTCTTCTTGTCTTTTTCTTTGATTTCTTTTTGCCACCGCGGCTTGTCTTTCTGCTAGTGCTTGGCTTGGCACTTGGACGGCTAGAATGGCTAGCATGACTAGAATGACTAGAACGAGAGCCAGAGGCCTTGTGTCCAGAGGATGGTCTTCTGCTAGAGCCAGAATGAGATGCTGGTCTGTGTGCAGAAGTGCTTCTACCTGAGCTTGTGTGAGTTCGAGGTCTTGCTTCCTCCATGTATTCGCTACCTAAATCATAATTATACATATCCAACTCATCATCCAAATCCATGTTTGAATTTCTATAAGAGCCAGAAGCTTCATAGCTTCTTCTGGTGGTATTTGTTCTATTTGTAGTTCTTGCTGTTCTGCCAGTGTTTCTGTTTTTTCTTAAATCGTAATCTTCAAAATTACTCATTAGTATACTCTCCCATTGAAGTTTTAGTAACTATGCTAGTCTACTCTATGACTTCTCTACTTGTCAACCAATCCGTAACATTTCTGTCATATTTAATAAAATTTTCTTAAAAAACTCTGCTAATTTTCCCCTTGCGTTCCTGGTAAAATAAAGTTTTCCATTCCGATTGGTAAATTTCTATTATAAAAGCTATCCCCCTGCTTAATAATTTCTCCATGTTTTTCCATCAATATTTCATGACTTTCGCTTGAGGTTATAACTTCCTTTTTCTTTCTTCTAGCTATTACTTTCGGTATAACAACAGTCCTAAAACCTCTTTGTCGTGCACGTATACAGAAATCAAACATTGCATCCTGCCCTTTTAGTCGTGTATCAAAGCCATGCAACATTCTGTACACCTTGGAATCAATAAGGCAACAGCCACAGTCAACCATTGCTACATCTCTTGCCATGCCAGCCAAGCCTTCGTAGCTTTCCCTAAAAACCTTTTGTCCATGAAAAGCCGGATACCATGCGCCATCTGTATCAAACACATATCCTACGTTATCTATTGTGAAGCCTCTATCTATAAATCTAACTCCAACTACGGCAACATCAGGCTGACATAGATATGCATACATTTTTTTAACATTATTTCTAGTATATAGCTTAACATCCTCATCCTTTAGAAACATATAGTCCCCAGAGAATCTTCTAAATGAGGATTCGTCATAATTAAGATGCCACTTATTTAAGGAGGCATCCTCTCTTCCAGAGACCAGAACTGAATCTTTTCTAAGATAGGACATTGCAAGAGCCATATGCTCTTTGCAGTAAAACGAAGCCTCTCTTCTTTCCTCTTTTGTACGAGGCTTGTCACTTGTCCTTTTGTGATAGAGTAATGATGGAATATGTTCAATTTTTTCTTTTTTGTAAGCAGCTCTCAGCAAGTATTCATACAAATAGGAAGATACCGTCTTTTCATTGAAGCTGCCTAGCCTTTTATATAAATCAAGGGAAATGCAGATGAAATCACCAATGTAATTCATCTGCAAAAGAAGCTCTTTATTGAAATCTGTTTTAAAATGAGGGTTTCTTCTGTCAAGCCCAATAAGCTCATCATTATCAGAATATATAATACATTCCTTGTTTTCCAGCTCGTTTATCTTATCGTTAAGAACTGTAAGGGTCTTTCCGCTTAGTCTGTCATGCTGTCCAATGTAAACCAGATAATTTCCTTCTGCAAAATGGGCGCCTATATTGTAGGCATAGGCTCCACCAGTCTTTTTCTTTAGTCTTCGATAGTGAACCTTATCAACAATATCAGGGAAAAACTCCTTGATTGTCTGCTCCACTACATAAGAGGAATTGTTGTCGAGAATATATAACTCAAACTGTCTATATTCCTGCTCATCAATGGATTCAAGACAATCTTTGAAGTAATCCATATTCGTTTCATTAGTCCAGATTACTAAAGAAAAATAATTATCTGCCACTATTTTGAACCCTTTCCCCCAAAAACGACTGCTATTGTTTTCAGTAATATTTTAATATCCAATCCCAAGGACCAATTGGAAATATACTCTGTATCTAATGCAACAACGTCTTCAAAATCCTTTATGTCGCTTCGTCCGCTTACCTGCCACATTCCTGTAAGCCCTGGCTTGATTGAGAGTCTTGCCTTGTGATGAAGTGCATATTTTTCATATTCATCCTCTAGTGGAGGTCTTGTTCCCACAAGGGACATCTCTCCAATCAAGACATTCCAAAACTGAGGTAGCTCATCTATAGAGTATTTTCTAAGGAAATGGCCTATAGGAATAATACGAGGGTCATTTTCCATCTTGAACATGTTGCCCTTCATTTCATTCTGAGCCATTAGCTCCTTTTTCCGCTCCTCAGCATCCTTATACATTGTTCTGAATTTGTAGAATTTGAATCTTCTACCATTCTTTCCAATTCGGGTCTGTGTAAAAAATACAGAACCCTTTGACTGCATTTTTATTACTGGTGCAAATATGATAAATGCAATAAATGCAAGCACCAATCCAACAATGGCTCCTACAATATCCATTGCCCTCTTGATAAAGGCTTGTCTATTGTTGGATATATGCATGCTGGTTGTAAGCACCACATAATCACCGTAGGTCTCCATAATTCTGTTTGGCATAAGATTATTTGTATGAACCAAGGACATGTGAACCGTAAGTCCCTGCTCAACCAACCTACCGGTTAGGCTTTCCTCACTGGCTCTTGTATTGCCATCAAGGAATACCTCATCAACAACGTTAGTTCTAAGATATTCAAACAAAGTATCTGCAGATGCCACCACTGGGATTCCTTGTATCTCCTGGCCGCTCATATCCTTATCTACTACCACTACGCCCTCAACCTTAAACTCAGTATATGGGCTATGGGCTATCTCTGAGAGACAGTGGTCAACTGTTGTGGATTCAGCCACAACAATCATGGATGATTTATTGACATCAAGTAGCTTGCGGCGTCTGATAAATCTCTTCCATACTACGCGGAATATGTACGAAAGTAATACCATTCCCGTGCCGAATACACCTAAAGCCAAACGTGAATAGTAATATGATGTTTGAGAAGCATACATATAAATCAATATGCCGCCAAAATTTACAAGAGAATGCCATATTGTAGAGGTAAGCTCTTGATATTTAGTTCTGCGTAATATACCCGTGTAGGTCTCAGTAAAAAGTACTCCAGTCAAATCAATGAATGGCAATACTTTCGCCAAGTTTTGATAGAGGTTATACCACTCATATTTGTCTAAAAATATGATGCTTCCCTCAAACTTTATGTAAACACCTATGAAAAGTGCCAACTCTGCTGCAAGCATATCCAGTATTATGAAATCAAGATGCTTTACCCACGAGCGTTTTTTCTTTTTGTACAAAGCCTATCCTCCTGTTAGAGAACAACTCCATTTTTCTTTAATAATTCTCTTGCGCTATCTACTGAATCAACACCATGAAGATTTTTAATTGGTGCAAATTCTCTAACTCTGTCAACTTCAAAGGCAAGATTTGAATCCATCATGTGAACCATATCTAAAACAAGAAGCTCAAACTTATATCCATTTGGTTCCTCAGGAGAAACCTGATTACCTTCGTCATCTATATGTGGAATCTTCTTTTCAACTATATGAACCATCATATTGTTATTTACTATCTCATCCAGCTTTTCCAAAGAGAAAAGATAATTCAAGATTACACCATATTTATAAAGCAAGCTGCCATCCTCAGCCTTAGCTTCAGCCATCTCATCAGACATTTCGTAGTATTCCACTATTGATGGCTTGCCATCCTCCAGGCAAAGAAGTCCCATTTTTTCCTTTGGATCAACCTTGCGAACAACCTTTGAACCAGCCTGGAAGCCACCTGCAATTGTAGCACCTACAAATACAGGATCTGCTATTCTCTGACAAACATTGTCTACAGCAAAAATGTTAATCCATTTTACGCCCTTTGACTTCAAATCTTTATCAAGCCCAGCCTTTACCATGGATGCATACCAGCCACCATTACCATTTGGTGATGTGGCAAGGCGACCTTTTTCCTCAAGAAGAAGCTTGCCAGAATAATCAACGGCACATGCCATGTCCTGAATGAAATATTTTATATACTCTGAATTATAACCAAAATTATCGTGTTCTTCAAAGAA
This sequence comes from Pseudobutyrivibrio ruminis, assembly GCA_015057305.1. Lineage (GTDB taxonomy): Bacteria > Bacillota > Clostridia > Lachnospirales > Lachnospiraceae > Pseudobutyrivibrio > Pseudobutyrivibrio ruminis_F. The sequence continues at coordinate 8,285 of SVES01000039.1, forward strand.
AGCTCTTGTTGCCCTATCATTCTTTTCACTTGTCATAATGTAAAGAGGTACGAAACAGCCTGCCTGCTTTACAACATCCATGAGATTGTTAATGAGGCACTGGAATATATAAAGCTCACGTGTCTCACCTACATTAAAGCAGCCCTTTGGCAAATCAAAGCCAAGGCGAGTACCCATTCCACCTGCAAGTAAAACTGCTGCAACCTCACCCTTCTTAATTGCTTCCAAACCCACAGCCTGGAATTCGTCGTGGCGTTTTTCGATTTCAGAAAGCTCTACTGCTGGTGGCACGCTAAATTCACCTCTAGCTGCACTTTCATTTCCACCGATCAACTTAAAATCAGGCCAATTGATATTCTCAATTTGCTTCAGAAAATCTGTCTTATTCTCCTCTGAAAGCTCATCATAAAATTTCAATACATGTTCCTGATTATTTTCTTTTAATACTTTAATAGCGTCTTCCTTAGAATACATTATTCATTATCCTCCAATTTATCTTCCTTTACCACCTTTACCCCATCATAATCCAGCTTTCTGGCGTGGTATTCTATATCTTCTAAAAGCTTACGATTCTTAGCCAACAAATCACCTATCATGGCAATCATCAAAGAAATAAAGCCCATTATCAGAAGTGTACATCCTAAAATTAAAGATTGAATGTGACCAGAGGAATTTCCCATTGCCACAAACACTAAAAATCTAATAACAACAGCCAGCCCCACGATAAATGGCAAAATTGCCAAAACACTAAATGTCCTAAGAGGCTTATACATCAAATAGGCCTGTAGGATAGTGACCATTGATTTCTTAACATAGCCCATCATGCTATTAAACAGTCTGGATGGCCTAAGCTCCCCGTTGGTGCGGATTGGCACACTAGTCTGGGCAATTTTATTGCGGCCTGCCTGAACTATTGTCTCCAGGGTATAGGTATAATCGTTGGTGACATTAAGCCTCATTGCAGCGTCCCTTGAGTATGCTCTAAAACCACTAGGAGCATCAGGGATATCTGAATTGCTTGCCTTTTGCACTACCCAGCTTCCAAAATGTTGTAGCTTCTTTTTGGTAGCTGAGAAATGTTCCGTCTCGTCAATAGGTCTTGCACCTATAACTATATCAGATTTGCCCTCTATAATTGGGCGAACCAGTAATTCTATATCATCTGCCACATACTGATTGTCTGCATCCGTATTTACGATAATGTCTGCGCCATTTCTGAGACATGCATCAAGCCCTGCCATAAAGCCATATGCCAGGCCTTTATTTCTGCGAAAATTAACAATATAATTTACGCCCCATTTGCTTGCAACTTCTACGGTATTATCACTGCTACCGTCATTTATAATCAAATATTCTATTTCATCAATTCCGTCTATATGCTTAGGCAAATCATTTAGAGCAATTTCCAAGGTCTGTGCCTCATTGTAGCATGGAATCTGAATAATCAGTTTCATATTTACTCCTTGCTTTTGAATGAATAATCAAATTGTTTCAATGATAGATTAGGATTGTAGTACATATCACCTTTATCGTATAAATCCTGCCATTTTGACATGAAATATTTTGTCTCAGCATTCATTCTCATTTTTTTATCCTGGTCATCATTGTCCAAGCCTCTGCTGACAGATTCAAGATGATACCACTCTGCAAAAGGTGTGTACACACATAGCAACCCTTTAGCCCTAAGCTTTAAACAATAATCCACATCATTGAATGCAACTGCCAGTCCTTCATCAAAACCATGGGCGCTGTCAAAATTCTGGCGACTGGTAAGCAGACATGCTCCTGTAACAGCAGACAAATCCTGTACACAGGTGCTTCTGTAGAAATAGCCCACCTGCTCTCTGCCGCTACCTAAAAATTGAGAATTTGCCACGCCGCCCAAGCCTAATATAAGGCCAGCATGCTGAACTGTATTATTTCCGTAATATAGGCGAGCGCCAACAGCTCCAACATCCTTTCGTCTGGCAAAGCCCATCATCTCCTGGATAGCATCAGGATTTATCATTCGAGTATCATTGTTTAATAATAGAATGTACTCTCCATCAGATTTGTGCACACCATAATTGACCAAGGCTGAAAAGTTAAAGGTGCCCTTAGTCTCAGGATGCTTTTGGGTATAGTCTACCACTTTGGCATTAATATCATTTCTTCGTTCTAGTTCCTTGTAATATTCAAACAACAGCTGGTCAGTAGAATTGTTTTCCACAACCACAAGCTCATAGTTTGGATAAGTTGTTTTTGAAATAATGCTATCAATACACTCCCTTAAATCCTCCAGGTGATTCATATTAGGAATGATTATTGATAAAAGAGGTGTGCCCTCCCACTGGTAAATGGTACGATAATAGCCCAAGTGAGTATCTAATTCAACTTTGGCTGGAATTCCAAGCCTCTTGTAGTGGTTTTCCACTGCTCTTCTGCCGTTTTCATAAGCATACATTTTTGCTTCTGGATGATCTGCAGTAGAATCCGGGTGACATCTCCAATGATACAGAACCCTAGGAATATGATAAATATTGTCACATTTTTCTAGTACTCTAAGGTCAAAATCATGGTCCTGGGCGCCATCAAATTCAGGCAAAATTCCGCCACTTTCTTTGACAATATCTGCCTTTACCACAAATAAATGTGTAATGTAATTGTGAGAGCAAAGCAAATCTATATTATAATCTGACTTGAAATGAGGGAGAAAATATTCCTTGGATTCCATGTCAATTTTGTCTTCATCGGAATATAAAGCCTGTATAGTAGGATCTTCATTGAGTGCCTTTGCAATGTAAAACATTGCATCAGCTGTAATCAAATCATCATGGTCTGTAAAGCCAATAAAATCCCCTGTTGCAAGGTCAATAGCTGCATTTGTATTGCCTGCAATTCCAAGGTTGTCTTCCAGCTTTTTGTAAATTATTCTATCGTCCCACTTGGAATATGTGGCTTTTAAAATAATATCCCTGAGGCCTTCTTTAGGACTGCCATCTGCCAGGCACAGCTGCCAATTAGGGTAGGTCTGGGCAGTAAAGGAGCGAATCAGTTCAATAAGGAACTGCTCCTTTGTGTTGTAAAGGGGAATCACGATACTAATGACTGGATTGTAGTCAAAGTGAGTATTGCGCTGTTCTTCAAGCTCTGCCTCAGTAAGAGGAAAGTCCTTAAGAAACTGCTTGTAGCTATAATGCTCCTGGTCGTGTCCCATAAGCTTTCTAACTGTTTTAGCCAAGGTTTTTCTAAAGCCATAATGCTGTAAATACAAAAGACCTTTTTCTATTTTATTGTTAGGTTCTGAATAATCTTTTATTTTGGTATTTCCCATAACTAATTTATTATAATTTGTTTTAAGATTTGTATCAACTCTTATAGTCTTGATTCTTGTTCTTAAAAACGTGCTTTTTGCCAGTAAAATAGTTTATAACGATTACTGCCACGGTTACAATTATTTTACCATATAGCTTTGGCATATGAACTATTTCAACTAATAGTATCAGTCCCACATAATCCAAGATCATTGTGGCACCTCTCCAAAAAACGAATCTGGCGAACTCTTTTAACAGCTCAATAAAATTAGCACATTTGCTTTTGAAAACGAAATTTTTATTACATATATATGCTGCAAGCTTCACTGTAATCAAGGTCAAAAGATTTGCCAGCTTGTACTCCATACCAACAAGGACAAGTCCATGAAACATTACAACATTTAAAACACTTGTTGCCACGCCAAATATGCCGTATAAAATAGTTTCTCTATTTATGAATTTCTTAATTAGCTTTTCCATATTTCCTCCAAAATTTTGCTTCGCAGTAAATATACCAACTTATAGCTTTTTTGTCATCCTTTTGTTTCCTTGCAATAGGCTATTTACTGAATTAAAATATACTGTAATGATATTAGGAAAAGGATATTGTCTATGTCAGCATTTAAAATAACAGGATTATTACTCATTGCAGCTTTTATATTCATTATTATTCAGGTCTACTACTATGCCATAAACAAGCAAGGCCGTCGTCTTTTTATTAATCTTTTATATTTGCTTACCATAGTCTATATTATCTCCCAGTCCGTTTTTTACGCTAATAGCCTTCCTGACTATTCACCTGATGAAATGGCGCACATTAGTTACATTTACTATATAAAAAATACTGGTGAGATAATTCCCCACTTTGAAAACATGAATATGTTTTCAAATGAAAATGCAAAATGGACCACGGATTGCTACGTATATCATCACGACATAGTCAACTATCTCTGCCATCCTCCACTTTACTACCAAATTATGGGTTTGGTGGGTGGAATCAATGACACCGAAAGTGCCATTGTTGTACAGATTGATAAAATGCGTCTAAGGTACTTTAGCCTATTCATATTCGCAGTTGGGGTATGTCTCCTTCTTTACATTGGTTATTCGAGACTGGACAAATCAAAGCCTTGGCTACATCTAATGTATACCTCCAGTGTTACATGTGTTCCTATTATGGCTTTTGAGATGTGTGGTGTCACCAACGATTCTTTGGCACTTGTTACCAGTTGCCTATGTGCAATTGGATTAATACGTTTTTGCGAAGCCAAGAGAAATCTGCTTACGTACTTTTTGATTATGTTTGGCATTGCCACCTCACTACTGACGAAAATGACCGCTGCCACTTTATGTATTTTAATGGCTTTAATCGTCTTAATCGTAAGTATCATCACTGAAAGAAGCGTTACCAAAAGCATTAAAAAGGAATTTTGGATTTGTGCACCATTATTAATTATTCCTGGGATTTACATAGCGATAATCTATAGCAGATATGGAACAATTCAGCCAACCTTGGCTCACATTGCCAGCGAAGAATATTATAGACGTTCTTTCTTTTACACCTTGCCTGAAAACAGAGTAAGCTTTGGCTTTTTGGAATACCTGGGCACATACCTGAACAACTTCTTCCTGTCATGGTCGGGTCTGGTATTAGAAGATTTGGTTGCATCAAAGGTAAATCCGCTTGCTATTTCTACACTGCCAATGGAATTGCTGTGGATTTTGCCATCCTTCCTGTTTTTTGTCAAGCCAAAGCATAATAATAGCCTAAAGCTTCCTGTCCTTGCTGGCTGGGGAGCAATGATAATTACTTTTATTATTCAATTTAAAAACGCATATGGATTATATTTAAGAAATGGTTACACTGGCGGTTCACAGGCAAGATACTATCTTCCACTGATTTTCGCTTTGGGATTAGGTGCCACATTACTATTTGAAAGTCTTCTAAAAGACACAGGCTTTAATAGTGAAACCTCGGAAACTACTATTTCCAATATAAAGGAATACCGTAGAAATGTGCTATGCAATGAGCTAATCTACCTTGTAGCCCTTGCATATTCTCTGCTACTTTTCTATGGCAATTTTCCATTTTTCTTGTTGCACTACTAAGGGGGCTTTCAGGCTTACTGCCACCCCTGCAAAAAGCATAGGGGCTTATCCTAATATTGGCAGCTTACAGGTGGGTGCAAAGGCCGATGTGTTGATTGTTTCCAAAGATATGGAATTGGAGAAGGTGCTGTAGGAAAAACTTATTATCTCTACAGCATCCATTTTATTCTTCACTCAAACAAGTCATCCATTGTTACAACAGCCTGGATTATACTAGAGTGAATATTTTCTTTTAATCCAACAGTTGTAACTAGTATTGGGTGAATTGCACATTTTGTTTTTGTCACTTTTCTAAATTCAGATACTCTTTGGGCTATATTCTCACTTTCCTTTTTTCCAAGAACATATACGCCTTCATAATATTTCATCTCGCATATATTGATAATTTGATCCCTTCTATATATGAGCAAATCAATCTGAGCACCTAATATCCCCTCATCCTCATTTTCTTTGCAGTACCAAGAGTATGCCTCAGTTAGAACGCCTCCAATTTCAAGTTTCTTTTTTATCTGATTTATATGAAGCATACATACACGTTCAAACGCTAATCCCTGCCAAGTATTTATCTTAGGCGTACCTACACTATTCATCCAAAAATGCTCATCTGTCGAACGTTTCTCCATGAAATGGTAATAAAATAGTGTGAAAGCATCTATCAACTGATAAACTGAATCCTTTTTCTTTTTACCATATTCAACATACTTTCTTATGAAACCACAAAGTTCGAGCTCCTCCAATTGTCTTGTTAATGCTCCAGAATTTGTCAACTTTGCTTTTTCGATAATCTCTTGGCGTGTCATACCAAGCTTCTTTTTTCCTAATGTGCTAACTATCTGCATATATTTTTCAGGATTTTTAAATAAAGAAGCGTACAAATATTTATATTCATCCTTTAGCGGTGCATCCTTAGCGAAAAAAATGGCATCGATATTTTGAGCAAGGCTATAGCCTTTCTTTAATAAACTCCAGTAGTAAGGAACCCCGCCCATTATCATATAGCAGTTAAGAATATCCTTTCTACTCATTACCAAGCCATAAGCCTTTGCTAATTCCTCACAATCCTTTAGTGAAAAGGTCTCTAGATGGATTTGTCCTGTTAATCTATTGTGAAGCCCACCTTTGTTATGTACCACCTTATTAATCATCCATGAGGTAGACGAAGCGCAAACAATAAGCAAAATATCTTTCCTTCCGCTTGCCCATCCATTCCAGAAAAATTCTAACGCAGCCATGAAATCACTTCTAGCTGTATCAATCCATGATAGTTCATCTAAAAATATTACTTTCTTCTTTTCTTTAGACTTTTCTATTTTTTCTTTGAGAATGCCAAATGCCTCTATCCAATTAGATGGTTTTTTTGATTCCATTTTATAAGTCTTTAAAGAATCATAAAAAGCGACAAGCTGAACATCAGTTTTTTTGTTAGCCACCCCAGTATGTGAAAAAAAGAACTTTTCACCAAGAAGCTCTCTCACTAAATATGTTTTGCCAACCCTTCTTCTACCGTAAATCGCAATAAACTCTGACTGCTTTGAATTATAAGCATCCAATAAAATCTTCTTTTCTTTTGCTCTGGCAACTAACATAACTCACCTCTATAATTTACTTAATCTCACTTTTTTTGCTACTTTAAGTAAATTATAACCCCATAACTTTGTATCTGCAATCAGTATTTTCTTATTTAATTATATCTCTTACTCCATTCCTCCAAAGCCAGTTCTAGCTTTGTCACAAACAAAAATGTGAGTTTTCATCCGTATATTTTATTTCTCATCCACAACCTGGAACACCAAAAACTTAAGGTAGTAGCTCTCGTCTGCAGCCCAAAGGATTGGGTGGTCTGGAGCTTGTGTACGGAATTCTACCTGGCGAAGGCGCTTGTGAGCCGCCTGAGCAGCCTGGCCAATTACTTTTACAAACAAATCCTGAGTCATGAAATGTGAGCATGAACAGGTAGCTAGATAGCCTCCATCCTTTACAAGCTTTAAGCCTTTCATGTTGATTTCGCGGTAGCCCTTCATTGCGTTCTTTGTAGCCTCACGGGATTTTGTAAATGCTGGTGGGTCAAGGATTACAACATCATACTTTTCTCCAGCTTCCGCAAGCTTTGGAAGTTCATCCAAAACATTAGCCTGGCGGAATTTAACAGTTGAATCCAAGCCATTGAGCTTTGCATTTGCTGTAGCCTGTGATACTGCAAACTCTGATATATCAAGGCCTGTTACATCTGCTGCTCCTGCGATTCCAGCATTGAGGGCAAATGTACCCATGTGTGTAAAGCAATCCAATACTTTTTTGCCTTTGCAAAGGCGCTGAATAGCCAAGCGATTGTACTTCTGGTCAAGGAAAAAGCCAGTCTTTTGACCATTTACCACATCCACCATGTAGCGAACACCGTTTTCAACGATTTTCACGTTTGTATCGAATTCATCTCCTATGAATCCCTTATATGGAGCTAAGCCCTCTTTCTTGCGGACTGCTGCATCACTTCTTTCATAAACGCCACGAACGTTGAATCCATCAGCAGCCATAGTCTCCTTAAGATAATCTACAATCTGCAGCTTAAACTTGTCTATTCCAAGAGCCAGGGATTCTACAACCAGCACATCATCATACTTATCGATAACAAGACCTGGAAGGAAATCAGCCTCGCCAAAAATTACTCTACAGCAATTCAGATCCTTTTCTAGTAATACGTTTTTACGATAATCCCAGGCATTTTGCACTCTCATTTTGATGAAATCATCATCTATTATCTGATCCTTTTTACGAGTCATCATGCGAACACGAATCTTGGAATTAGTATTGATGAAACCGCGTCCCATAATGTATCCATCGAAATCATGGACAACAACTATATCTCCATTTTCGAAAGATCCCATAACTGAATCTATCTCATTATCAAATATCCAGGCACCTCCAGCCTTAATAGTGCGGCCCTCGCCCTTTTTTAATGTAACAATTGCTTCGTTCATAATAACCTTTCTTTAATCACTAAATATTTATATATTTTATCACCAACAGAACACTTTATCAAAACTAAAAGGAGGCTGATTGATCAGCCTCCTAAAATCTATAATTCAATTAATTCATATTCAAGACTTCCTACACCAAGCTTTGCAGCTGTAGCAGGTGTATGCTCGCCATTTCTGGATGTGACTCTCTCAAGGAAGTGGTCACGTCCAACATCTTTTGAAGCGTATACCAAATCTAGACAAGCTCTATCGATTGCAACTGGGTCCAGGCTTGCAAGAATTCCAATATCCTTAAGGCATGGGTCTTCAGCTACTGCACAACAATCGCAGTCTACTGACATGTTTGCCATAACATTGATAAATGCAATGTTCTTACCAAAGTGATCAACTACTGCCGATGCAGCCTCTGCCATACTTTCAAGGAAAGCATTCTGTTCTGGCAAGTCGTTCCAAACCACATCCTGCTCACTGGCTTTATTGTATTTGCCAGCTGAGTGGATTTGTACCTTACCTGCACATGAAGCACAGCCAATTGAAAGCTGTTTTAGAGCTCCACCGTAGCCTCCCATTGGATGTCCCTTAAAATGAGAAAGTACAAGCATTGAATCGTAGTTAAGGAAGTTCTTTCCCATTATATCAGTCTTAAGGTGGGTACCGTTTTTGACTGGAATTTCGATATCTGGTCCCTCTGCATCCATAAGATCAACATTAAAAAACTCATTCCAACCATGTCTCTTTAATAATTTGATATGCTTATCTGTGTAGTTTCTTTCGCCTTCATAGGCTGTGTTGCACTCTACAATAGTGCCGTTCACATGCTCTACCATTGGCTTCCAGAATTCAGGCTTTAGGTAATTCTGATTGCCTTCCTCACCAGAATGTACCTTTACAGCAACCTTACCTGGTAATGTGATTCCAAGCTTATCGTACATTTTTACTACAGCCTCAGCTGTAACGTCTTTGATAAAATAAACTTTAGATGCCATAGATACCCTCCTATAAATTATTTTATATCTTTACTTTGGTTTCTTAATCTCTAGAGAATACGTCTCTTGTGTATACTTTGTCTTTTACGTCGTCAAGGCAATGGTTGTAACGGTTGGCAATGATTGCATCACTCATAGACTTGAACTTATCTAAATCATTGACTACGCGGGAGCCGAAGAATGTTGTGCCATCCTCTAGGGTTGGCTCGTAGATGATTACTGTAGCACCCTTAGCCTTTACACGCTTCATAACACCCTGGATTGAAGACTGACGGAAGTTATCTGAATTAGACTTCATAGTCAGGCGATATACGCCGATTGTTACTTCCTTTTCTGCTTCCTTACTATACTGATTTGACTCGCCATAACCGTAGTAGCCAGCCTTCTTAAGTACCTGGTCAGCAATAAAATCCTTACGTGTTCTATTTGATTCAACTATAGCACGGATAAGCTCCTGTGGTACATCGTTGTAGTTTGCGAGAAGTTGCTTTGTATCCTTTGGTAAGCAGTATCCGCCATAACCAAAGGATGGGTTATTGTACTGGTCTGTGATACGAGGATCAAGGCAAACGCCCTTTATAATAGCCTGTGTATCCAAGCCCTTTGTCTCTGCATAAGTATCAAGCTCATTGAAATAGCTAACACGAAGTGCAAGATATGTATTAGCAAAAAGCTTTACAGCCTCTGCCTCTGTAAATCCCATTACAAGAGTATCGATATTTTCCTTGATTGCACCTTCCTGAAGAAGTGATGCAAACTCATGGGCAGCCTTTGTAAGCTCTGCATCATTTTCGTCTGTACCCACAATAATACGACTTGGGTAAAGGTTGTCATAAAGAGCTCTTGATTCGCGAAGGAACTCTGGGCTAAACAAAATCTTATCAGAATCCATCTTCTCACGGATTCTCTTTGTGTAACCAACAGGAATTGTAGATTTAATAACCATAAATGCATTAGGATTTACCTTTTTAACAAGCTCGATAACAGCCTCTACCGCCGATGTATCAAAGTAATCCTTTGTACTATCATAGTTTGTAGGAGTTGCAATAACTACAAACTCTGCATCCTTATAAGCGCTTTCTCCATCAAGTGTAGCTGTAAGGTCAAGCTCCTTATTTGCAAGGTAATCTTCAATCTCTGGGTCTACAATTGGAGACTTTTTGTTGTTGATTAATTCAACCTTTTCTGGAATAACATCTACAGCCATTACGTGATTGTGCTGTGACAAAAGTGTAGCTATTGAAAGTCCAACATAACCTGTACCAGCTACTGCAATTTTTCTATTCATTTTATTCCTCCTTTAAACGATACCACCCATCCAAGATTGAAAGATTTGGGTTGTAGTATGGGTCGCCTTTTTCGAGGATATCAGGCCAGTATTTTTCCAACTTTTCTACTTCGGAATTGAAGCGAGCAACCTTTTCGCCTGTGTCCTCGTAGCCACGGGATTTGGATTCGTAGTGGTACAGCTCAGCATGTGGGTTATATACCACAAGATATCCTTTATCGCGAACTTTCATACAGAAATCTACATCATTGAAAGCTACTGCAAGGTCCTCAGTGAGACCGCCCACCTCTTCAAATACCTCACGTCTTACCATAAGGCAGGCAGCGGTAACGGCTGAAAGATCCTGGGTGGTAACAGCTCTAAACATATAGCCTGGTTCGCTGCGCTCTAATCCTACAAATGTGTGGCCGGCAATTCCGCCTATTCCCATAACAACACCTGCATGCTGCACTGTGTTATCAGGGTAGTATAAAAGCGCTCCGCAAATACCTACATCTGGGCGAAGACACACATCAACCATTTCCTTGATACATGTCTCGTTAATGATTTCCGTATCATTATTTAAAAGTAAAAACATTTCACCTGAGGCTGCCTTTGCACCACAATTGTTGATTGCAGAGAAGTTAAAGCCTGGTGTTTCATAGCGAACTATCTTCACATCAGGGCGATTTTCTATGCTCTTGTAGTATTCAAAGGTCTCAGGCTCTGTAGAATTATTCTCAACAATAATGTATTCGATATTCTTGTATGAACTACGACTATCTATGGATTTAATGCACTTATCCAAATCATCAGTGTGATCCTTGTTAGGGATGATGATTGAAACAAGAGGCTCCTTGCCCCAATTATAAATCGTGCGATAGCAACCGTAGAAGGTATCTTGCTCTACTGTGGCAGGGATTCCAAGTCTATCGTAGTGAGCCTGCACCGCCTTAGCCCCTGCATCAAAAGCATAAAGCTTGCTTTCTGCGCTCATAGCGGTAGATGCCGCATGGCTCCTCCAATGATAAAGTGCCTTAGGCACGTGATGAATCTTTTTGGCAGCCTCGCAGTAACGCAGGATTAAATCGTGATCCTGAGCCCCATCATATTCCTTGTTAAATCCACCAACCTGCTCAAACAAATCCTTTTTGAAAATGAATAAGTGGCAGATGTAATTAACTGAACAAAGCAAATCTAAATTAAAATCAGGCTTAAACACAGGCTCAAAATATTCCTTGGAATCCATGGAAATTTTGTCCTCGTCAGTGTAAAGCACATCTATGCTTCTGTCTTTATTAATAGCAGCCACGCACTCATACATAGCATTTGGTGCAAGTGTATCATCATGGTCGGATAGCACGATGTAATCACCAGTTGCAAGAGCTATGGCAGCGTTAGTATTCTCCGAAATACCCAGATTATCTGATAGGTGTGTATATTTAATACGCTTATCGCTTCCGTATTTTTTAGATATAAACTGACCTAGTGCCTCATCGGGACTTCCATCTGCAAGGCAAAGCTCCCAGTTAGGATATGTCTGGGCAACGATAGAATCTATAAGCTCCACCAGATATTTCTCTGGTGTCTTATATAGTGGAATTACAATACTCATTAGTGGATTGTAATCAAACTTCTCATCACGCTGGCGCTGAAGCTCCACCTCTGTAGGACCAAAGCTTGTAAGAAAATCCATGTATGTGTACTTAGGTGCATCAGCATCCTTAAATTTATCAATGGCATGCTTAATAGTAGCACCTAGTCCATTATCCTGACGATAAAGCTCAATGCGCTCCCACAAACTTTTCTTAGGAAGCAGATTGCCACCAGTAAGGACATGTTCTGTATCTACCTTGCAATCGTACACCTGATTATTTGCAGTAATTGTAAGGCGAAGCTTTTTGTAATTGCCCTTGTCAAAAACTATCTCCAGGCCTGAGTCACATTTTTCAGTAAGCTCAGGGTAGACACTGTAAACATCCTTTCTAAACATACGCTTTACAGAAATAGGAATCTCGGTGTTGCCGTCATACAGATGGAATTCCTCTGGGACATTTCCGATAGCCCAACCTAAGATCTGAATCTTGTCATCGGTAACAGCTGCACGCTCAAGGTTATATTCGTATTCCTTTTTAAGCTTTTCCAAATCCCGTCCTGTAGCCTTGTAGACTACTGATTTTACCTGATTTGCTGTGCCATCACTGCCCAAAACACATACAAGCTTAAGGCTCTTAACAGTTTTCAAATCAGCTGGAAGCTCAATCTCGCCTACATATTCTTTGGAAACACTTTTGTGTGCCGCGATATATCTGCGTCGAACCTCATTGCCCTCGTTTATCGTAATATCCATATGATAAGGCTTGCCATTCATCTCAGCCACAAGCTCATATCCCTTTGGGTTGTCAAATGGATAAAACCCTTGAAATAATAATGTATTTTTCTTTGTTAAGTGATATCTGATAAATACCACGTTAAACGTATCTCTCAAACTAATCTACCTTCCATGTACCAGACTTAACGTCAAATTTCTGCACACCGTTGCGACAATAGCTGTCCTCTACAACAAGAGCCTGTGCTATGTCTTCTGTCAATGTACCAGCTGCTATTATATCATGGAACAAATCTTCTACAACACTTGCTTCGCAAGTCATAATATCTTCGCCCAAGCCTTTATTAGCAGTTGCATATTGATAAGTAAAATCCAAAATTCCCTGCTGCAGCCTTCTTACACTATCACTTAGGTAATCATCATCCTTGTAATTAGGCTTTGGTACACCATCCACCATTGTAAAATTAATCAGCTGTCCATATGGCGCTGCAAGAGCATTTTCAAGGAATAATTGATATTTTAGAAGCTTGCTTTCATCAATAAGAGCTGGATTGTCGATTTCATATATAGCATCTGCCTTACCACCAATTCGACTTGGCTTATTTGAATGTAACGCCAAATAATGTCCTGCAATATTTCTACCAGTAAGCTTCATTAGGAAAAATTGGATTGTTCCCGAAAAGCCCACATCTACTACCGCCACATCAGATGCACCTGCCATGATTTCCTTGATGTAAACCATATAGGCATTTTTTTCTTTTTTAGCCCTTTCCAGGATTTCATCCTTGTACTCGGCAAGCTTAGTCATCAAATCATCCGGCAGCTCATCATAGTCAAGCTCCAAGTCCTCTTGATTATCGTGCAATTTAACACCAAATCTTTCATTTAGGAAATTGCTGAATGTGCCTTTATATTTCTGTGAGGCAAGGTCTCGAATATCCTCATCATTTTCTAAGGCTGCCACCGATACTGCTCGCCTTGATGTAAGAAAATAAACCATGTCAGGCACTTCTATACCTCTGCCCTCGCAGTATCTTCTGATAAGCTGTTCTAGCATATATCCTTCTCTAGAAAGAAGTAATAGCCTTTCGTGACTCTTTCTGTTCTCAGTTACAATCCACTCTACAAAACTTGTGAGCAGTGGGCCGATTACCGTATATCCGAAGTCATAAATATTCTTAAAGTGGAGCTGTCCATTTTCCTCATAGGCAAATGGAGTATTAAAAATACCACCTGCAAGAGCCTGCCCAATCATTAACGAATTCTGCAAATTCTTATGAGCCATTGTTTTGAAATATGGGAATTCTGAAAGCTCTAGCAGGGCATTTGTATTTAATATCACATGATTGCTAATACATTTTTCCATAGGAATTTGTGAATCACTACGGAAATTATCTCCAACGTGGATGAAGCTTTGCATGTCATATTTTGACATTAGCATATCCCACATGGTGCCATCATCCTTTCTGGCGCCAACCTCGCAGGAAATCAACAGCTCATCATAATAGCTGATACCGCACTTGTGAAGGAGACCCACTACCTGCACTCGATTCAGGTACATATCGCTGACTAATATAACTGTTTTGTCCATGGCCTTTAGCTGATTGTATACCTCAACCATATCCTTTTTAGGAATACACATGGCTGTTTCCATATCGATTTCCAGCTTTTTAATATCCTGAGCAACATTTCCAAGCTGCTTATTATTAGCTACCTCCACATAAATCTTATCTATGGTAGTCATAGGTCCGTATTTTGCTGTGGCTGCAGCCTCGGCTTCCTTACGAATTTTCAGGAAATCCACATCAATGTTGAACTTATGCTTAATCACATTTCCCATCAATTTAAACACATCATCTGGCTCAAAGATTGTTCGTGTGATAAGGGTGTCAAAAATATCGAAGGAAATAACATTATAATTACCCAGCTTCATTGTCAAAAGCTGCTTATCTAATTTTATGCTTTCCATGTATGGGTTGATGCTCTTATTTTTAAAGGTTTCACCACCATTAGCATTTATGATGTATGAATCAAACCCCTGCTTTCCTGTAATGAAAGGAACAATTCTTTCAAGTGCATGTGCAAGAGTGCCATCTGTCTGCCCAGCTTCTTCTGGAAAATCTTCGTAGGTATAACCCCTATCGAATAAAGGAGCTAATGCCTTTGTGCTAGCCCAGAAGAATGAGCCTGCAGGATAATTAAATACCACTGGCATTTCTCCCAAGTCATACTCTTCAAAAAGCTTTTTGCCAAGCTCCACATTTGCAAGCCATGAATAGGCAATCTCTGGGATTTCCACATAGATATCAGGATAAATCAAACCTGCATTTTCATTTTTGAATAAATCCAAAATATAATTAATCTGCGTGTCAGAGCCTAGCAATAAATCAAGACAATACTGTCTCCAGCCCATCTTTTCCGAACCTGAGTACAATGACTTTTTCGAGTGAACATGCAAAAAGTAGTCGTGCTTCATGATTTCTGGGCCAAACACACCATAAAGTGGCGCCAAGTCACGACCTCTATTAGGAAGTGCTCTTACATCTACTACCCCAAGATTTTTTATTTCCTTAAGCTTTGATTTGATTGCAGATACATCTGCATCCTTTCTGGCAGAAATGTATAAATCAAACTTGAATGGAATATTTGATAAATACTGAACAAATTCAGGAAGCAAATCTACATAGTACAGGTGAATATGTACTGCAACAGATGGAAGCTTATCCGCATCCTTTCTAGCATTTTGCTTAGCTAACTGACGGGCTTCTCTTTCGGCTTGCTTGCGCTCTCTTTTTGCCTTTCTGGCTGGAGAATCCTCCCCCTTAACGAAAGACTTAAAGGCTCTGAAATCCTCTAGGAATTTGTAACCCTTGGAGTTGATGATTGTATCATACTTTCCCTGAAGGATTGTGTTTGCCGCCTCAATATTTCTGATATGAAGATCCTTTGCTGCAATCAGCTCCTCAAGCTTTTTAATCTGATAATCACGGCTGGCTATTTTAAAATCCTCTGCTGTTTTGTTGTTGTCAGCAATGTGATTTCTAAGCTCCTGTAGATTCTTGATTCCCTTAAAGCAGTATTCGCTTTGGAAATGCTCCTCCATCTTTAGGTAGATTGGCTTTTCTGCATCAGGTATCTGCACCAGGCTCTCTGTCAAGCCACCGAAATGCACGCCACGATACAACAGATAATTGATAGGTATTGGGAAGTCAAAGGTCCACTCAAAATCCATGATTTCCCAGCCTTTATCTGTCTTCATAACATTGTCAAAAATCAAATCTATATCCAAAAAGCGGGCTGCCAGCACTCCCTGTGGGAGCTGCACCTCTCCAAATACTTCTTTAAATTCATCAGTCAGGACAAACTCCTCAGCCACAGGCAAATAGGCAGCTTTGATTGCCTCAACAAATTCCACTGTATCAGCTCCAGTAAGCTTTTCGCCAACAAGAAATTCGCTAACTAAATCGTCTCCCTCAAGCTTACTCTCATTAACGCAAAAAACAGAATGCTCTACCACATTCTGCAATCCTTTATAGCAATCATATACTCTATGTATGTGAGCCTTGGCCTCATCACTGTATGGGCGCTTAATCACGACCTTTTGTCCATCACGTTCCACTATATCTGTAACGATATTAAACTTAGGATTCCTATCATTGGAAAGTTTCTCGTACAACAATCGTTCCATTATTTAGCAATCAGCAGGTAATCTCCTGCTCCTCCTTTAATGTAATCCTCTGCGTATATTTCAGTGGTAAATAAGTAATCAGGAAGCAGTCTATAAGTCTCATCCACCTTCATCCCAGCCTCGTCCAAAAGCTTTTTTACTAAATCTACTCCCATAGGCTTTTCTGGCAAAACATAAATAAGCCTTCCCCCATCCTTAAGATATTTCTTAAGTGTGCTAGCTGTCTCTGTGACAGTTGCAATATTGATGATTATATCAAAGGTCTCATCTATTTCTGACAGATCATCAGAAGCCACAACCACGCTGTCCGCCACACTCTCTAGCCATTCCACAATAGCAGTACTTTCTGGGTTAAAAATAAGTACCTTGTCACTTGATGAAATATGAACTGGTGAAAGAGCATTAGTCCTCAGGTGTGAGAACTCTCTGATAGCAGCCTCTGTGCCCTCGTCATATATTCTTCTGTTATATTTTTCCTGAATCATATTAGTTAACCTTTTGCACTGAAACCTTGGAGTTCATATCATAATATCCAACAGTATTTTTAGTGCTGACAACAGTAATATTTATTACATCATATAATCTGTTATATGCAACGAAATCCTCACCATCAAAGCCTGTACAGCTGATAGACATAAGATATTCGCCACCTTGCATATCCATCTGCTGAGTGAAGCTAGCCACATATTCCTCACCAGCCTTGCAAAGACCCACATCACATTTTTCATACATAGTATTAGTGCCAGTGACATCAATGCCCTTAAGAGTCTTAAAGGTAAGGGTAAATATTGGATTTTCAATATCCGTATTAAAGTGCACCTTTGATTTAACAGTAAATGTGCTACCCTTCATAATAGCATTTGTAAAATTGCCAGAATCATCCAATACCGCAAAATCAACGATAGATGCCCTGCCATCGCCGTATTCATTTACATTAGGATTTATCTGAAAATGTGATTTCCAGCTTTCACCGTCCTTTTCCTGAGGCTGTGATATATCTGCTGAAACATCCCCTGCCATATCCACCTTGCTACGCAAAACCGGCTCCTGGCCAACCAATATCTTTTTGTAGATATCAATCATATCCTTAGGTGTGCCCTCGGCCACCTTATTTCCCTTATTGATAAGAATGGCTTTATCACAATATTTACTGATGGCTCCTAAATCATGGGAAACAAACAGGATTGTCTTGCCTGCCTCTTTAAACTCCTCGAATTTCTTATAGCATTTTGCCTGAAAGAAAACATCACCTACAGAAAGTGCCTCATCAACAATCAAAATCTCCGGATCAATATTGATTGCAACTGCAAATGCCAAGCGCACAAACATACCGCTAGAATAAGTCTTAACCGGCTGAAAAACGAAATCCCCGATATCTGCAAAGGAAAGAATATCGTCTAGCTTCTCGTCTATCTCCTCTTTGCTATACCCAAGCATAGTGCCATTAAGGTATATATTTTCTATGCCAGTGTATTCCATATTAAAACCTGCACCAAGCTCCAGCAATGCAGATATACGACCATTAACAGTAACCTCTCCAGCTGTCTGCGAAAGAACCCCTGTTATTATTTTAAGAATAGTGGATTTACCTGAGCCATTGGTACCGATAAGGCCCACACACTCGCCCCTCTCCACCGTAAAAGACATATCCTTTAAGGCATAGTGCTCTTTATAATTCTTTTTTCTGGTAAGTCCCAAGGTATCAGCAACCCTGGCCTTATTACTATCGTAAAGCTTGTAGACCTTATCTACATGCTCCACATTTATAACATAATCCTTCATTATGACCTCTAAACCAAAATAACTATTCGACCGCAAAAGCTCCCGAATAGTTAGATTTTACCACAATTACGCTCGCTAGCAAAGTGCTATCTATACCTGCCCCCTGTAACCATTCCCGTATTTTATTACTTGGTAAGTAGCATACCACCAGCCTCTGGCCCACCCTACTTGGATATCATTTGAGCAGATTTGTAGATTAGCTTAATGTGATTAATCTTGCATATGTAGGTGTACTTACACGGCTTT
>SVES01000040.1:0-22139 GCA_015057305.1 Pseudobutyrivibrio ruminis
AAGTAATTTAAAAGGAACCATTTACAACCACAATGATTTATATAGCATGTGCCATTTACAAGGAGGCAAAGCCTCTTATAGAAAAATACAATTTAAAAAGAATAGACGATGGGAAATTTCAGATTTTTAGGAACGATACCGTCACGCTTATAATCACTGGCTCTGGGCAGACAAATGCCGCCATAGCACTTACATATCTTTTAACAAAAATGGGATGCACTCAGGACGATTTTGTTATTAATATTGGTATCTGCGCTGGGCTTAAAGAAATCGGAAAGGCTTTCTTTATCAATAAAATTACTGATGTGGCAACAAACCGCTCCTACTATCCAGATGTGTTCTATAAATATTCCTTTGAGGAAGCTGAAATATTTTCTGGGCAAACAATTCTTTCTGAGGGCGCATACATTCTTTATGATATGGAAGCTGCAGCCATATATCAGGCAGCTGTAAAATTTGTTTCGACTGACAGAATTAGCTTTATCAAAATCGTTTCCGACAACTATTCTCCTGATTCTGTGATATCCGATGTGGATGCATTGGTAAAATCCATAATGCCACAAATTGATGAATACATTTTACTTTGTGCAAAAATTTTGGAGAGCGAAGCTAATGAGAGTACCGATTCGCAATTTGAGTTTCAAATTTCTCAGCTTTCAAATGATTTTCATTGCTCTGTAACCATGGAAAATACACTTTTAGGATTGCTTAAATTTGCGCATGCTTCAAGGATAGATGTAAAGCCCATTTTAGAGGACATGGAAACCAAAGAAATGCTTCCATGCACCAACAAGAAAGAAGGAAATCAAGCTCTTGAATATTTCAGAAAACAATTATTATAAAAAAGCTTTTTCCCACATATATGTGGAGCAAGCAATAAAAGACAATCCTGCTGTTAATGCAATCCTAAAGCAATTTCAGAATGCAACCATCATTTACATAAAGCATTATAAGGATGTTTTTTGTAGAGCAAGTCAACATTACAATAGACAGCAGGCTAGCCACACTCTTATAATCGCCAATAAATCAGGTGCCAAAATATACAAGGGCTCCCCAGTTTGCCAAAGCTTTGATAACGAATATTTTTACTACACCTCATGTATGATGAACTGCATTTATAACTGTGAATATTGTTATCTCAAGGGGATGTATCAGTCTGGCTATATGGTACTTTTTGTGAACCTACAGGAAACCTTTGATGAAGTTTCTCATTTACTAAAAAAGCATCCTGTGTATCTTTGTGTTTCCTACGACACCGACTTAATGGCAATGGAAAATATTTTCCACCTTGGCGAAAGCTGGTGTAACTTCGTAAATACGATAAATGAACAATTCAGCAACAAGCTCACTATTGAGATTCGCACCAAATGTGGTAGTATATCCAACTGGAAAAATCTAACTGCAAATCCAAATGTGATTTTTGCATTTACCATATCGCCAGAGTATGTGATAGACACCTACGAAGGTGGTACCAGTAGCCTTGACTCTAGGCTTGCCTGCGCAGCTGATGTTATGGAAATGGGCTTTCCTGTGAGACTTTGCTTTGACCCTATGATACACTGCCCAGACTGGCAAAAGCATTATAAGGCTATGATAGATAAAGCAGTTGAAACCATTGATTTTTCAAGGCTCTATGATATAAGTATAGGCTCCTTTAGAATTTCAAAAGAGTATTTAAAGCAAATGCGCAGGAATATGAAAGGCTCTGCCATTGCCAATTTTCCTTACGAAAATACAGCAGGGTTCTACCATTATCCCACCGATTTGCAAAATGAAATGGAGCACTTTTTATTGGATAAGCTTACAAAGCATATTTCACCTGACAAAATATTTTTATGGAAGGAATAAACATGAAAACAGCTATAGTAACCGGCGCATCATCAGGAATTGGAAAAGCTATTGCGCAATCTCTTATAAAAGCAGGCTACAAGGTAATTGGCTTTGGGCGTAAATTTAATGATGAATTTAGGGAAAATTTTTCTGAAATGTTGCAACCTATTGAGCTTGATTTGCTTGATACAAATAAATTAGAGCAGACGATAAAAGCTCTAAAAAAAGAAAATGATATTACAATTTTAGTAAACTGTGCTGGTGTGGCATATTATGGACTTTTTGAGGAAATAGGTGTTAGTGATATTCAAAAGATGGTAAGAACAAATCTAGAATTACCAATGATTCTAACTCAGCTTCTCCTTAGAGATTTAAAGAAAAACAAAGGCTTTGTTATAAACATTTCCTCAGTCACCGCCACTTCCTCTAATCCTCATGGAGTTGCATATGGCGCTACAAAAGCAGGACTCTCCAGCTTTTCAAAAAGCCTTTTTGATGAAGCCAGAAAATATGGCATTAAGGTATGTGATATCAAACCTGATATGACCGATACCAATCTATACCGAAATGCCAATTTTACCTGCGACCCATCAGCCTGCCTCGCCCCTGCTGATGTAGCCGCCGTTGTGGAGTATCTTCTTAATGCAGGGGAGGGCGTAGTCGTAAATGAAATCACTTTAAAACCACAGTTACATAGAATACAGAGGAAATAGTGTAATCACTCGGCTATTTGTTTTTCAGAAATAAAAAGCTGACAAATAAAATAATAAATACACTAACCAGAAGAAGGATTCTATACATAAGCTTTAGCTTGTACTTTCTTTCGCTAATCCTTCTTCTTTCTTCAAACTCCTGTATTTCCTTTTCAATTCTTTTTGCTGCTTCTGGGTCTCCCTTGCCAGGGGCTCTATACAACCAGCTATTTACATCATATGGTCTCTGAAATTGTCGTGGTGGCAATTCCTTTGGCTTAAAAGCTGGCTCATCTGCAAATTTAGGCGTTGCCAGGTTGGGCCTTTCCCACGGAATCCCGCCTGTAAGCTCTAAATGCTTTTGCCATCTGATAGCCCTTAACACACGAACCAGCTCAGCCCTAGCTTGTTCTAGCTCCCTGGCTCCATCACTAAAATCTACCAGCGCGCCGCAATACATGCAAGCAATATGTCCACTTCCTATTTCATTACCACATTTTTTACATTTCATAGCTATTCACACTCTACTAGTATGATATCAGAATCCTACAAAATATCAATGTACTCCCCAGCCAATGCCTTGTTCATGCTGCGGACAGCACAGAACTTGCCGCACATAGAGCAAGTATCATCAAATTCTGGGGAGCGGTCTGCTCTGATAGCCTTGGCTGTTTCAGGGTCAAGGGAACAATCCCACTGCTTATCCCAATCGAAGCACTGTCTGGCTTCTGCCATGGCATTGTCCTGATCCATAGCATGAGGGATGTGCTTTGCAATATCTGCTGCATGGGCTGCGATTTTAGATGCAATGATTCCCTGCTTTACATCCTCCACATTAGGAAGTGCCAAGTGCTCTGCTGGTGTTACATAGCAAAGGAAGGCTGCACCGTTTTGAGCTGCAATAGCACCACCGATTGCAGATGTGATATGGTCATAGCCAGGCGCAATATCTGTTACGATTGGGCCAAGTACATAGAATGGTGCGCCCATACAAATCTTCTGCTGAATCTTCATGTTGGCTGCAATTTCATCCATTGGCATATGACCAGGACCTTCAACCATAACCTGTACATCCTTCTCCCAGGCACGCTTTGTAAGCTCACCCAAACGAACCAATTCCTCTATCTGGCAAACATCAGATGCATCAGCAAGACATCCAGGGCGACATGCATCACCAAGAGAAATTGTCACATCATATTCACGGCAAATATCAAGAATCTCATCATAATATTCATAGAAAGGATTCTCCTCACCCGTCATGCACATCCATGCAAACACCAGTGAACCCCCACGTGATACGATGTTCATCTTTCTTTTGTGCTTTTTAATCTGGTCAATTGTCTTACGTGTGATTCCACAATGAAGGGTAACAAAATCCACACCGTCCTCAGCGTGAAGTCGAACCACATCAATGAAATCCTTGGCTGTAAGTGTAGCCAAATCTCTCTGGTAGTGGATTACGCTATCGTAGATTGGCACCGTTCCAAGCATTGCAGGGCATTCTGCTACAAGCTTTTGTCTAAATGGCTGAGTATTACCATGGCTTGATAAATCCATGATTGCCTCTGCCCCCATATCAACAGCTGCCATAACCTTTTCCATTTCGATGTTGTAATCCTTGCAATCACGGCTTACCCCAAGGTTAACATTTATCTTGGTGCGAAGCATGCTTCCAACTCCCTCAGGGCTAATGCATTTATGGTTAACATTTGCAGGAATTGCTACCTGTCCCTTTGCCACAAGCTCTCTGATTTCCTCTGATGTGCGATATTCCTTAATAGCAACCTGCATCATTTCAGGTGTTATTATACCTTTTCTTGCAGCATCCATCTGTGTTGTATATTCTCTCATTAAATTATTCTCCTCTACTAATACATTATCTACGAAACAAAAATATAATCATTAAATACTGGCTGTAAGCCCTCCTCAGAAATGTCACTGTACATTTTTTTCAGGCTTCGTCCATCTGAAATTTCAAACTGCTCATCACCACAGTCCTCATCTGACTCAATGCCAGTATATTTTTCCTCATGGTCTCCGATTCCTGTGGAAACACCTGCAGATACCTTTGTTGCAGCGATTTTAACTATGCCATTTCTGAATTCAGCTGTCTCCCTGGATGACACAGTTATTCCTACAAATGGAAGGAAGATTCTATATGCGCACAGGATTTGGCAAAGCTGCTTTTCGCCCACATCCAGTGGATTAATGGTGTCGTTATTGATGATTGGTCTTAGCCTTGGGCAGGAAAGTGACATCTCTGCATAAGGATATTTCCTTTGTAGATAGTACACATGAAGTGCCGATGCAAGTGCGTC
This sequence comes from Pseudobutyrivibrio ruminis, assembly GCA_015057305.1. Lineage (GTDB taxonomy): Bacteria > Bacillota > Clostridia > Lachnospirales > Lachnospiraceae > Pseudobutyrivibrio > Pseudobutyrivibrio ruminis_F. The sequence goes on from SVES01000040.1 coordinate 4,841, forward strand.
CTTTCTAAAATCAGAAAGCCCTAGAAGTGCAGAAAATGCCACGCCTCTCATGCCCCCCATTAAAGCACGCTCCTGGGCATCAAATCTGTATGGCCAAACTCTCTTGTTACCCATCAAATGAAGTGTCTCGTATTTGTCAGTGTCGTAGGTCTCCTGAAATACTGTTACGTAATCCACTCCACATTCATGTAGATATTTGTAGTCATCCACATTCACAGGATAGATTTCTATTCCGACCATTCTAAAATATTTACGGGCAATCTTGCAGGCCTCACCAATGTATTTTACATCTGACTTAGTAGGACTTTCTCCTGTAAGAATAAGAATTTCCTCCATACCGCTGTCTGCAATAACTTTCATCTCATGCTCAATCTGCTCCATTGTAAGCTTGAGGCGATTTATTTTGTTGTAACAGTTAAATCCGCAGTACACGCAATAATTCTCACAGTAATTTGCTATATAAAGTGGTGTAAAAAGATATACCGTATTTCCGAAGTGCCTGCTGGTTTCAAGCTTAGCCTTGGCTGCCATTTGTTCCAAATATGGCTCTGCTGCAGGTGATAGCAATGCTTTAAAATCCTCTATATCACATTTGTCCTTGGCAAGGGCACGTCTTACATCTGCTGCTGTGTACTTAGTGTAGTCGTAGGATTTCATTTCGGTCATGACCTTTTGGCACACATCCGACTCTATCACATCCATCCCTGGAAGATATTTCATGTGGTCTGTCCTTGAGCTAGGGTCAGTTTCCAATCTATGCTTTTTAGCAAGTGCTGATTCTGGCAATTCATCTGAATCGATTAAAAAATTATTTTCCATGACAGCCTCCTAATGTAAGAATCCTGTAAGTGGATCAGATGCTGCTGCACCACGGGTTAACACTCTTCCAAGGCCTGCCAGATAAGCCTTTCTACCAGCATTTATTGCATCCTTAAATGCTGATGCCATCAGTGTTAAATCCCCTGCTGTTGCAAGTGCCGTGTTTGCCATGATTGCTGCTGCTCCCATTTCCATAGCCTCACAGGCCTGCGATGGTGCGCCGATTCCCGCATCTACGATTATAGGAAGGTCGATTTCATCTATAAGAATCTGGATAAATTCCTTTGTCGCAAGTCCCTTGTTAGAACCGATTGGAGAAGCAAGTGGCATTACAGCTGCTGCACCTACATTCACAAGCTCTCTTGCCACATTTAAATCAGGGTACATATATGGCAAAACCACAAAGCCTTCCTTGGCAAGAATCTCTGTAGCCTTGATAGTTTCATAGTTATCTGGAAGCAGATATTTGCTATCACGCATAATTTCAATTTTTACAAAATCTCCGCAGCCTAGCTCTCTAGCAAGCCTTGCAATTCTAACTGCCTCCTTGGCATCCCTTGCTCCGCTAGTGTTTGGAAGAAGGGTTACATTCTTTGGAATATAATCCAGTATGTTTTCCTCATCCTTTGTGTTGGTACGGCGCACAGCAAGTGTAATAATCTCTGCCCCTGCATCCTTTACAGCCGCATCTATCAGCTTCATAGAATATTTTCCTGAACCTAATATAAATCTTGAATCAAATTCTTTCCCACCGATTACCAGTTTGTCATTTTCCATTACATTATTCCTTTCACATTCTAAGGTGTCTGCTCACCCATAAGAAGCCTAAGCACTATGTGAGCCTCATGAGCCGCGCACACCATTACTCTACTAGCTATCAGGCCAATGCCATCATTTACATCACTTACCCCGTCGCCGCACATATAAAATCTGTTTGAAAGCTTTTTGGTTACAATGGCATTGGCGCTGGAAAATCCTGCCATGCCAGAGCCCGACACAATGATTTTATCCTTGAAGTAAGTTAGCACTGCATTTACAACCATTGCCTTGCACTCTGCCTTATCAAAGGCTTCGCAGACTATGTCAGCTTCACTTACAAGCTTTACAGTATTATCTTCAGTCATCCTAACAGTGCGACTTTCTATTGTTATGTAGGGATTAATCTCTAAGAGATTTTCCTTTAGTGCCTCAGTTTTATACATTCCCACCTGGCTTGCCTTGTACTGCTGCCGATGCAGATTGCTTACATCCACCACATCAAAATCAATCAGTATCAGCTTACCTATTCCAGCCCTTGCAAGGCAGATTGCGATGTTAGAGCCAAGCCCGCCCAGGCCGCAAATTGCTACTGTAGCCTCAGCAAACTTACGCTGATTATCCTTGCCATGTCGGAATTCTAAGGCGCTTTCGTATTCGTCCCTTGTGGGTACCATATCAGCCTCCTCCAACAAAGCTAACCACCTCTAACACATCCTCGTCTTTTAAAATAGTCTTATCATAGTCTGCTTTTGAAACAATCTCTTCGTTCAACTCAACTGCAATTGTTCTTTTATCTATGTTCATTTCATTTATGATATCTTCCACGGTTTTGCCACTTGCAGCCTGCTCGTTTCCATTTACAAAAACCACACTCATCCCTCCTTAATGTCATAGATTATTGAAAAACATCAGTTTTTCAATAATCGTATTTGACTAGGCTTTGCATTTATGCAAAGGCGTATCTGGCGAAGCCAGATTTTTGCGGGAGTTTTCATTGTTTGTCCCGCAAAAAGTCATGCTATATAACCTGGCCATATGATTAAGCGGGCCCTGACCATGTCCCAAATCCAAATCTGCTGCGATTGCATTTTCCAAATAGCGCTTTGCCCTTTCAATGGAATCCTTTAGGTTATATCCCATGGCAAGATGTGAGGCGATAGCACTTGATAATGTACAGCCAGTTCCATGGGTGTTTGGATTGTTAATTCTATTACCCTCAAACCAGGTGATTGTTCCACTATCAAACAACACGTCACTGGCATCCTCTACGCTGTGTCCTCCCTTTACTAAAACGCCACATCCGTACATTTCATTAAGTTTTTTTGCTGCCCACTCCATTGCTTCCCTATTTTTTATACTAGCCTGCAGCCAGCTTTCTGCTTCTGGAATATTTGGCGTAATCACTCTTGCTATAGGAAATAGCATATTTGCCATTACATTCTTAGTACTTTCAGCCATAAGCTTACTTCCACTTGTGGAAACCATCACAGGGTCTACTACCACATTTTTACATGAGTATTCTTTTAGCTTCCTTGCCACAACTCTCACCTGCTCTGCTGATGGAAGCATGCCGATTTTCACCCCATCCGCTGTGATATCCGACAGACAGGAATCTATCTGAGCCTCCAGCATATTAAGGCTTGTCTCCACCACAGCATCCACCCCCATTGTATTTTGGGCTGTAAGTGCTGTAATTACCGACATACCATACACCCCAAGGCAAGTCATTGTTTTTAAATCTGCCTGTATTCCAGCTCCACCACTGCTATCACTACCTGCAATCGTTAATACTACCTTCATCCCTTTATCTCCCTAAATTTATTCAGCATATTTTCTGCAGCCGACTTTGGCGAATCTGCCTTCATAATTGCAGAAACCGCACAAATGCCTGCTATATTTACCCCTTTTAAAACATCCATATTTGATGGATTAAGACCGCCTATTGCATTCACTGGAATGGGTACCGTATTTACGATATCATTCAATGTTTCCACTGATGTGATAATCGTCTTCACCTTTGTAGTAGTTGGATAAATTGCTCCAACCCCCAAATAATCAGCTCCAGCCTCATAAGCTGCCTTTGCCACAGGAACCGTCTTTGCAGTGGCCCCCAGTATCTTATTCTTTCCAATGATTCTTCTTGCCGTAGCAAGATCCATATCCTCAGCTCCCAAGTGTACTCCCTCGGCATCCGATGCCAACATAACATCCACCCTGTCATCAATAATCAGTGGCACATTATACCGCTTGCTGATTTCATGAACAGCCTTAGCAAGCTCTATATACTCCCTAGTAGTTCTATTCTTCTCTCTAAGCTGCATTAGGGTGACGCCCCCCTTTAGCGCTTCCTCCACTCGATATAGAAACTCATCTTTGTCAAAGGGTGTGCTATCCGTAATAAAATAAAGTTCGCTGTTAAATTCCATTATTCCTCCTTAACATGTTTCTTAGTTTCTATTCAGCATACTTTGCTCTGAATAGAAACAGAAAGCGGAAGCTACCTGATTTCTCAAATAGCTTCCGCATATAATACAAAATAATCGGCGTCCCTACGTTGGCATTATCCAAATCAGGTTCTCGGTCGAAGGTCACACCTTCCTCTCAGCCTGTTTACAAGCTCCCGTTTCAATATAAAATTTCCTTCACTATAATGCTACAAGTGTGGCTAAATTGCAAGTGTTAGTTTCTAAAAAACTCGAGGCTCTGTTCTCCTACACAATTGTTTAGCAATAATCTGCTTCCACTGGCAGCATAATCTTAAGCCTAAACCATCCATTCTCCACATTTGCAACCATTATCCCGTTATACTTTTCAATAGTATATTGTATACTTTTTAGACCATACCCATGAAAGCGTTCGTCCTGCTTAGTTGTAAGAATGTGCTTTCCATCACTACGTAATTGTCCACCAAATTTATTCTCTATAATAACGTGAATCAATTCACCATGTTTTGAAATAGTCACGTGAATCATCCTTTTATCTTTTTGCGGTATCAATACTTCATGCTCAATGGCATTGTCCAAAGCGTTTCCAAATATAGTTGCAATATCCATAACATGCATAAAAGAAAGTAAACTGCCGTCTGCTACAACAGTCATATTGATGCCCTGCTTTAAACAATATCTGGTTTTTTCTGTAAGCACTGTATCTAATACATAATTTCCAGTTTCAATACTAGAATCATACAAACTAATATTTTGTTCAAGTTCATCTATATAGCTTATTCTCTTAAGATTATCCTCCTCAGCTCTAATAACCTGAAGCTGATGCTTTAGATCATGATATTTTTGGTTTATTAGCTCCATATTTTCACTAGACTGTCTATACTGCATATATTGTAGATACAGAGTTTGTTTTATAGCATCTAGCTCTCTTCTTTCATCATTTTGAGCCTTCTGTATATGAAATAATTCCAACATTATTATTCCTGCAAAATCAACTAATGTTCTAATGTTAAAAATCTCTGGCATACTATTTCCTGAAAAAGGCGATTTTATACTCACATAACTCAAGTTACTGAGGGAAAAAAACACAATTACAGAAAACCAAACCCTAACAATATCGCTAGATGAAATTGTAATAAAATGCTTATCCAAAGAATCCTTCCATGTAAATTTTTCTGCCACATAAAAAACCATGAATACAATAATATACATTATAAGGCACAAGATTATTCTAATTAGCTTTAATCCACTGGATTCTGCTGCATAAAAGCTTTCCATTTGCCACTCCAAAGCTGCTGCAAATTCTGCCCAGATAAAAGCGCCAGCACCAAAATACAAAGCTTCTAAATATCCCCGGTTTAACCCAAAGTGAATAGTTGTAATCATAACAATAATTGCTAGTAGCATGCCTAAAAGCCAAAGCACTCCTGTAACCTTCCCGCAGAATAATTGAATAGCGCAAAGCACTCCCAATGATATTGTAAGAGTAAATGCAAGCTTTACCTTATCTTCTGATTTAATTCTGGATCTATGTATAATCAAAATAAAAATGCATGCCATCCACTCTGCAAATGCCGTATACAATTTGGGTATGTCTTGTATCATTATCATCACTCCTACTTTAATCCTTAATAGGACATCCTTGAAACCAATTGCTCCATAAACTCCTGCCTTCGACTTCTGCTGATAGAAAGCCTATCATCATCAATTAAAACTTCCCTATCTTTAAATCCTTTTACATACTTTAGATTAACCAAACATCCACTGTTACATCTACAAAATCCTTCTTTATTAAGTGCTTCTTCCATTTGCTTCATGCTAAAAACTGTAGTTTCAACTTGATTGTCTTTCAAATGAAAGGTCAACCTATGACCTAAACTTTCTATATACTTTATCTCTGAAATAGCTACCTTTATGGCACCATCCTTTTGATTAATTACAATATATTTTTCTTCCTTACCCTCTATACCTGCAATTACTCTCTTCAAGCTTTCTTTAAAAGTTTCATACTTTATAGGCTTCAGAACGTAATCCATTGCGCGAACTTTATATCCCAAAATAGCATATTTAGCCATGTTCGTTACAAATATTATTTCCACAGATTTATCTCTTAATCTTATATTTTCTGCTGCTTTCATTCCATCCATAAACTGCATTTCAATGTCCATAAAAATAAGGTCGAAGTCGCCTTTGTACTCATCTACAATTTCATCTCCATCCCTATATCTTTTTATGAAAAAGACATTCTCTGGATTCTCTTTTTGATATCTGTCTATAAAACTATGCAGTGTGTTGGCACACATATCTTCATCTTCAACTATCGCAACTCTAATTTCCATAAAAGATCACCCGGCCTAAAAATAGAGGCCACACACAACTGCATGTAGCCTCTGTTATCACTCCAACGTAAATGCTAAAAAATCGATAATGCCAGTTCCCCTATATCTGAAATACAAAGGATATACTCCACTGACACTTTCAATCCTTGCTACGTACTCAGTATAAATTTCTTTATTTTGAATGTCCACACTTCCAATGATGCGATTAAAGTTTTCATCAAGAGCGATTTCTATTGTTCCCTCATTTCCTCTAACTTCAATCTTTATAGATGTTGGCTCTCTAAAATCAAAGTATTTAAAACCAGCCACCCCGCCATCATGCATATTTTTTATATATTGATCCCCATCCTCATTTCTATCAACTCCCGTTTGGGTAAAATATGGATGTGTTTTAAGCTTTTGCCTTACTGATTTTCCATCATATCGACCAACCCCATCTTTACTCCATAGATTACAAGCTATTCTAGCTTCATATCTGCCTAAACCTCTAAGTGGTCCCTGGTTTAATCCGCAGCTTGTTACCTCAGACTGCTTGTAAACACCCTCTGACACTCTGTCTAATCTTTCAGCACATGCCTGTCTAGAATAAGAATGTTGATTAGTCTGACGATGATAAAAAATGTACCAGTCATCACCTATGTTCAGCATGCCACCATGAGTATTTCCAAGATAGTTTTTTCCTTTTTTTTCATCCTCGTTTCCATCCAAAAACAAATCCCCTTGACTTACCAAAGTTCCGCCAAACTCGAAATCTCTATCTGGATATTTGCTAGTAGCGTAGCACAATTCATGATTATGCCTAGATGAATACACGAATACATATGTATTTCCATCTTTTCTTATAGAGCTGGCTTCAAAGAACTCGTGGTTTTTAAATGCCCCTTTGCCTTCTTTAGGAAAAATTACTCTAGGCTCAGTCTTTATTGTAATCATATCGGACTCTAATTCTATCACTGTACCGCCTTCGTTTTTGAGTTTTTTCCCTCCAGTCACAATAGCTGGCGTACTTATATAAAATCCTGAATATAAGAAAACCTTTCCGTCGTCATCTAAAAGTACAGCAGGGTCAAAAGGAAACTGATCTCCTTTTTTTCGCCCCCATATGGTGCCATCCTTATAATGAACATATCCGTAAAAACGATATTCTCCTGCTGGCTCATCACAAACAGCCACTCCAATAATCCCCATAAAGTCAAAGGCATAATACAAATAATATTTTCCATCTGCCCCTTTACATACATCAGGAGCAAACAAAAGCCTTATTCCTAACTTATTTTTAGGATCATTATTCTTTCTATAAATAACACCTTCATATTTCCAATCTGATAAATCATCTATCGGTGCCGAATAACACACATAGTCATTTACGCAAAAAATTGGAGCATTAAATCTATCATGTGAGCCATACACATAAACCCTGTTGCCAAAAACATGTGGTTCTCCATCAGGAATATATTCATAACTGGGCAAATATGGATTAAAACATTGATTTTTCAAACTATCACCTACTAAAATATCTTTTTATTTACAAAGAAGAACACCACCATAGATATTCCTCCATTTAATACAGTTGTACCTACATTATAAGCCCAATCAGGCACAATCATTTGGGCTACCGCTACCCAAACACAATTTATAGAATTAACAATGCATGTAATAAGACAAAAAGCAATTATATAACAACTACCTTGAAAAAAAATGTTTCCCTTACTTCTAAAAGTAATATTTCTTTGTAGGAAAAAGTTTATCACCTCTCCAATGATCATTGCTATCATATAAGCACAAAAGTAAGGTAATCCGCCTTGCTCTTTGGCATAGCCTATAATATACCATTTAAAACTTTTTCCAAGCATTGTTAATGTAACTCCTGGAAATCCAAAATCAACAAGCGGAAGGCTAGTGAACATTTTGGGTAAAAACTGTAATATTAAGTACTTAAATACTGTAATCAAATTACAGATAATTACAAAAAGTCCACCTTCCCTTATCCACTCGGCCAGTTTCGGATTTCGTTTCACAAAATCACTTACAAGTTTCAATTATTTTTCCTCGTCTAGAATAACTTCAGCCTTTTTAGTGCTTGAACGAAATATTTTTATAATTAATACTGCAACTATAGCTACAAGTCCAATGTAAAGTACCATGAAATAAGCTTGCCAATTTGCAATAACTGACTCGTAAGTCTTACTGTTAGCCTCGGCATATAGTATATCCTTAGCTGCACGCTGCAAATAGTAAATATCTGCATTTGTTACATCTTCATCAAATGTTATTCCTATAACTGTAAGCCAACTATCAGTTCCGGCACGCATACAAGCATCTACTTTAAAACCTTCACCTACAGTGTCCATATCAGTGAGACTCTTTCCTCTAAATCCCCATTCGCCTCTCAATACATTTTGCTGTAGGTTCAGATGTCCTCCTGCAAATACATCACCAATATAATTCATACTAGTCATGATTGCATTGGCACCGCCCACTTTAACAGAGTATTCAAAAGGTTTAAGATATATTTCTCTGATTGCCTGTTCGTTACTATATGTATGCAACATTTTATCTCTATTTGTATCCTGATCATTTAGTGCAAAATGCTTGATATATACAGTCATTCCTCTATCTCTGGCTCCCGAAACGCAGGCGCTTCCCATTGCTGCACCAAGCCATGCATCTTCCGAATAATATTCAAAATTTCGCCCTGAGTATGCACTTCTATGTGTATCCATAGCTGGTGCATACCAGCCTGTTACACCTTTGTTATGTGCTTGGTCTGACACCAATTCTCCAAACTTTTGAGCCAAACTTACATTAAATGTAGCCGATAAAATTGGTATACAAGGATATGCAACCGAATTCAAATCCGAATTAAACATACTTGAAATTCCAAGAGGTCCGTCAGAGTCACTTGTTGCTCCCTTATCAATACTTTCAATCGCAGGTGACTGATAAGTTGCAATTGCTACTAAATTTTCCATTTCCTCTATTGTCAACTGCGAAATCAGTTCATCCCATTTTTCGTCTTCAAAATCTAATCCAGCCATATCATTTAAAGTTAGATTTCCACCTGATGCATAATCCACACCTTCTACATATTCATCTGTAATTTCAGTATCATATTCACTATAAAATTCGGAACCATTATCTTCCCACTCTGTAGATGTAAGCACATCAGTTACAGAAGCCATAGCAGTTGCATAGTTTTCAAAACTATTTTGTCTTGAAAGATATTCACCTCTAGCTGCGTCATCAAATTGATTTGTAGCTTGGACATCATCACTTACCCTTTTATTCTCGCCACTATAAAAATAGTCCGTATCAAGAGTTGCCACAATACTGTCATATGCAACATGGGCATTATCACCTAGTATAAAGTTATAATCACCTGCATCTAACATATATGCCCCAATTGTTCCATCAGCATTTTTATAATTTGAATTATAAGACGCAATATCTTCAGCATTAACTGTAAGGGTGATATTTGTAGATTCACCAGGTGCAATTTCTTCTGTTTTTGCTATTGCGCACAATGACATTGCTGCTTTCTCAACTCCATTTGCCATATCATATTCTGTATATGGTGAAGATAGATAAATCTGTACAGCATCCTTTCCAGCAACTGCTCCTGTGTTAGTAACCTTTACCTGAAATGTAAGTGTCCCATTTGGATCAACAGTTGTAGGTGCTGCTAACAATTCCTGACTAAAATTAGTATATGATAATCCATAACCAAATGGATATGCCACTATACTTTCATAATCATTATAATCAAATGTTTCTCCAGTCTTTGTGTTGGTAATTACAGCCCTTTCAGCGTATGCTGTTTCATACCATTTATAACCTACATAAATACCTTCAACGTAATCAACATAATGGCTTGTTCCATTAGAAGCTAGCTGATCACCATAGTTTTCATTTGCAGGATTGCTATCATTGTCATATACCCATGTGTCTGGCAAACTACCAGATGGGTTTACAGAACCATTCAGTATACTTCCAAGTGATGTAAATCCATAAGGTCCTGGTAGACCAGCCCAAATAATAGCATCCACATCATATTTAGACAGTTCATCCATTTGAAGGGCGTTTGCCATGTTTAAAACAACTACCACTTTATCAAATGATTCAATTGACGCGCTTAACAAATCCTTTTCATTATCTGTGAGCTCCAAATAATCCGCATCTTCAAGTGCAGTTAAATCAAATCCTTCTCCACCCGAACGACCTATTACTACAACACCTACATCACTATACTTTGCTTGCTCCTCAAATGAAAGCTCTCCAGAATAATTCGAAATATCTACATCACCAAGGAATAAGTCTCCTTCATTGTACCCATATGGATTCGTATCGGCTGGTTTTTCTGGCCAAAAAGATTTATCCACCGCAAGTGCAGGGTTAACTTCAAATCCTGCTGCAGTTAGAGCATCCTCTATAGATACAGCATCAGTTGCGCTAACACTACCAGAACCGGAGCCACTATATAAAGGATTCCAAGCATTATACCCTAACAGATTAACCTTTGAACCTGGTTCAAGTGGTAATGTGTTATTTTCATTCTTCAATAGCACCATTCCTTCGTCAGCTATTTCTGTCGCCAATCCTCTCCACTCATCTTCTGTTGAAGTAATTGTAGAATCTGGTTGAGCTGGCTTTGTGAAAACAGAATCTAAAGATGAAGCGTAAATATTTGAGGCAATATTACCTGCCACAACTACTCCCATTAGCACAAAACTAATCACACCTCTAAACACATTTCTTTTTTTAGTAACTTGCTTTTGATTATTCCAGTTAATGACCAATAGAACAATCATTGCAATAGCAATCACCGCAACAATTACATCCACAGTAATTACAATCTTTTCCAATAAATCAGCTGTTAATGACATTTTTCCCTCCTTAATTATCTTGATATTTTTTATAAGCTTAATATATAAGACAGATACGCTTTAAAGTATGTCATTGCATAATTTGTATTATCAATTTCATTTTTGGTTCAAAAAAAGTCCTTATAGAAACCTATTTGTACGTTTCTATAAGAACTTGGTAATATTTTTCCTATCTTTAATTTTTGGCTCCCATTTTGGGCGCATTAGTGCTTCAGGCAATGTGTGAAATGCGGAAAAAATATTGTACACTTCATAACAGCTCACATTAAGTATATTGGTAGCTGACTTCCCAAGCCATAGTGATTATCCTGCTGTGAAGTAACAGAATGCTGTGGCTTTGCCTGCTTTTTAGCATTAGGCTCTGTTACCTTCTTAGCGACAGACTTTTTTGTGGAAGTTTTCTTGGCTACAGCTTCGTTTGCTTTAGTATCCATTTTTGTTGATGATTCCATCTCTTTTTTGTCTGTGGCAGCAACCTTGGTTTTTGTTTCTGCTGCGCGCTTTATACTGCCTTTTCCTACTGACATTTCTTATCTACCTCCTTAGCTAATTCTAAATATTCACTGGCGCTTCTTGCGCTATTTTTATATGCCATAATGGGCTTACTATTATCCTGGGCCCATTCCACTTCTCTATCTATTCTGATGATTGTTTTAAACACAGGCACATCAGCCTCTTTTAGAGTTTCAGCCGTTTGTTTATAATAGTTCTTTCTGATATCCACCTTTGTCAAAGCAATTCCAAGAAGCTCAAGCCCCTTGTTAATCTTTTTCGCCTCATCGATAAAGTCTAACATATTGGCAAGTCCAAATAACCCCCAGGGTGATGCTTCTACTGGAAGGATTACAGAATCTACTGCTGCAAGGATATTCATTACCCAGCCGCCTAAGGTAGGAGGGGCATCTATTAGAATGTAATCATACTTTCCTGATTTCAATATTTTTGCCATAGACTTTTTTAGACGACGTTCTCTATCCTCCATGGCAAACAGCTTATATTCCATTCCTGACATAAGGGTTGAGGAAGGTATTAGATCAAGTCCATCATAATCCGTATTTACGATATATTTTTCTAGAGACTCCCCCTCAAGAATTGCTGTATATAAATTATGCCCACTTGTGGCAAACTCAAGTACTCTGTCCTCATCAAAATAGGAAAGGGACAAATTCATCTGCATATCCCCATCAATGAGAAGCACCTTTTTTCCCATAGTCCACAAGCAGTACCCCACATTTGCACAGCTGGTGGTCTTCCCAGAGCCACCCTTATTATTGGCAAAAGCAATACATTCCATACATTAACTCCCTGATGTCTTATTCCTCGTATAAAACAGATATACCGTTATCATCGAAATATTTAAGCCATGCTTCTGAAGGCTTTTTATCTGTGACAACCATATCAATATCTCCAATTTTACATATTTGAGAAAAGGCTATTTTATTAAACTTGCTGCTGTCTACAGCCAGAATCTTCTGGGCGGCCGACTTAAGCATTTTTTGTTTTACCTGGGAAAACAACTCGTTAGCATCCGTAATTCCCCTTTCCATGTCTAATCCCTTGCAGCTGAGAATTACCTTGTCTGCATGAAAGCTCTCAATGGAATTTATGCATTTAGGTCCTACAAGTGCTAAATAGTTTGGCACCAGTTGTCCCCCAGTTGAAATCACATCCCATTCATCATTTTCTGATAGCTCCAACAGTACCTCTACTGAATTTGTGATTATAGTAAGATGTTTCTTTCCTTCACATGCCTTGATAATTGATACACCTGTAGAGCTAGGATCAATAAAAATATGGTCTCCATCCTTTATATATTCACTAAGGATACGAGCAATTGCTCTCTTACCTTCCATATTGGAGCGCTGTCGCAATTGAAATGGCATATCATTATCATTGTTTTCATTTAAAATAGCTCCCCCATAACTTTTTATGGCGAAGCCCTCTTTTTCAAGTTTATCTAAATCTCGACGAATGGTTTCCTCAGACACAGAAAACTCCTCTGCCAGCTTGGAAACAACCACCTTTTTGTCTTTATTAAGCTTTTCTAATATTAAATTTTTTCGTTCAATTGAAAGTGTAGCCATAGATATCCTATACAATATTTTTTATTATTTGCGAATCAGGAGCTGCAATTACAGAGGAATCAAGGAACATACCGCCTTCACCAACACTTGCCTTTGCTTTTTCAATGGCAGCTTCACATGCTGCCACCTCTCCAGTGATAAGCATATATGATTTTCCACACATTCCCTTTGCAATTCTTAATTCAATAAGCGTAACATTGGCTGTCTTTGCCGCCGTATCTGCTGCCACTATTATAGCAGAAGCGTCATAAGTCTCAAGTACTCCAAGGGCATCTACCCCTTCTACAATGGCACTTCCATATATGGCAGCAAAAATAGACTCATCTGGATTGCCAAGAACAAAACTGTCTATGTATTCATCTGAGCGTGTGCTTATTCCAACCTCTACTGATGCTTTTACTGCTGATAGTTCCCCAGATATTAAGGCTATATATTTTCCTGGACACACCACCTGAGCCTCCAAAATTTCCACCTGGGCTGCCTTTACCATTTGATCAGCGGCTGTGATACCTGCAGAAACAGTTTTAAATTCTATCATTCCTATAGCTTTCGCCATTTATCTTACCTCTTAATAATAATAAACTTTTCTGTCACCTCTGTGACCTGTCCTTCAATTGATGCATGAATATTTACCGACAAGCCATCTGCTGCCTTTGCAACCACATCACCTGCTTTAACGTAGTGGCCAGCCTCTACTACAGCTTTAGCCGGTGCCCCGATATGCTGAGACAATTCAATACGTACCGTATTTGCGAATTGTAACTCATTATTTAGCACAGCTGGTTTGTTGTACTTGTGTATGCCAAGTCTCATTTCCAATCTGTTTTCTGGAACCTTGCGATACTCTCTTGAATCTTGCACCACCTTTGCCTCTACTGTAGGTGCCTTTACTCCTGCTTTTCTGAGGCCTGCCTTGTACTCTGCCATCATACTCCTAGGCTGTAGTCCCTGTGGACATGCATACATTTCGCACACACCACATGATGAACAAAACATTGTATTCAAAAATGGATCAATGCTTTGGAAATCCTTATTTGCAGCAAATCTCATAAAAAGATGTGGCTGAATAGGATGTCCCAAATTGTGTCTTGGGCAAAGATCTGTACAGGTCTGGCATTGACAGCAGCTTGAAGCTGCCCTTGCAAGACTCACTTTAAATTTTTGCTTTTTCTTTAAAACTAAAGGATGGTTTTTATCTAAAACGATAATAGCGTTTGTTGTCTTCGTTATTGGTGCCAGTTCCGATTTGAAGCTGCCCATCATAGGGCCGCCAATTAAATATACCGGGTTGCTACAGGTAACCTTACCAGCAAGTGAAACCGCATCCTTGATGCTCATTCCAATAGGAACTCTAACTGTAGTTGCGGCTTCCACTTCTCCTACAATAGAAACACACTTACTATATACCGGTTCTCCTTCAAAGATTGCCTTATAAGCATTATAAAGTGTCTCTACATTAAACACCGCTACGCCTTGCTCAATTGGAAGTCCTCCTGGACGTACCTGCCTGCCTGTTGCCTCGTAAATAGTAACCACTTCATCCCCCATGGGATATGCGCTTGCCAGCTTATGAATTCTTGTGTTAACGCATTTTGAAGAGTAATCCTTTAATGCAAACTCTACCGCCTCTATTGTGGTTGCATATTCACCCTTGATGGCAAAGATTATTTCTTTAGCCCCTACCACCTCAGCAACCTTTGATACCGCTTTTACGATAGGAACTGCTTCATCTCGTAATAACTGCCTGTGAAGCTTTAAAAGTGGCTCACATTCTGCGCAGTTGACTAGGATGATTTCAATCTTATCAGAGAGCTTACCGTAAGTAGGAAATCCCGCTCCGCCGGCTCCAACTATTCCATTTTCTCTAAAGATTTCTTTTAGCTCATCTATATTCATTATTTAAGCTTTCCTACATCATCAATTATTCCTACAATTGCTGCGTCCACTGGTGAATCTGGTCCTTGAGAACCTACTCTTGCGCTTGAGCCGGTTGTAACAAGTACATACTCCCCAACACCTGCTCCTATATTATCAACCGCAACAATCTTTTCACCACCATTTCGCATGCCCGTGAGAGGCTCAACTACCATAAACTTATTTCCAACTAAGGATTCCATTTTCCGTGTAGATACTACACTTCCTGTAACCTGAGCAATAATCATGGCCTACCTCCTATTTTAAAATCATTACTTTATTATTTGGACCAATACCTGAAGCATTGGCCTCATCTGTATCTATGTGCATCTCTAATGTAAAGCTGTCGTCAACACGAATCTTAACCTTATTAAAGATTGTGCCTCTATCATTGTCCACCTTTACACTGACGTAATCTCCATCTTTAACAGCTGCCTTAGCCGCATCACTTGGAGACATGTGTATATGTCTCGCTGCAACAATACAGCCTTCCTTTAAATAAATTGCCCCCTTTGGTCCAACTACAGCAATAGGAGCCGAACCAGCTGTGTCTCCTGATTCTCTTACAGGAACTGTGATTCCTAGCTTTCTAGCATCTGTCGCACTGATTTCTACCTGATTAGCTTTCCTAACAGGACCAAGGACTCTAACATTTTCAATTGCTCTCAGCTTTAAGCCTACTATTGTGACACATTCCTCACATGCGAACTGACCACCCATAAGCTCCTTTTTCTTGGTAAGCTCATGTCCTTTTCCAAACAGGATTTCAACAGCCTCCTGAGTCAGGTGTATGTGTCTATTTGAAATTCCAACTGGAACCATAAATCCAGTATCCTGATACATATCATTTCCCAGCGCCCTAAGCACAGACTGGGTGATTAATTCAACATCTCTTGCTTCCATCATTTTCTCCAGTAATCTCTGGGCTGTGTTCCAGCCCAGAGTATTAAATAGTTAGCTAAATATTCAAATATTTACATCTTAAAGGTTCTACTTCTTTATTACTGGTAGAATAGCTTCTACATCTGTGTGTGGTCTTGGGATTACATGTGAAGCAACAAGCTCACCAAGTCTCTCAGCATTTGCAGCGCCTGCTTCTACTGAAGACTTAACAGCTCCTACATCACCTCTAACCATTACAGTTACAAGACCTGAACCAATCTTCTCGGTTCCTACAAGTGTTACGTTTGCTGCCTTACACATTGTATCTGCAGCCTCAATTGCAGCTGTGAGACCTCTTGTCTCAACCATTCCTAATGCTTCCTGTGCCATATTAGTTACCTCCTATTTTAAAAAAATTTTTTAACTCTGTACCCAAGCGGGAAGACGCACCATTAAAGTTCCCTTCGGGAAGGGTGCGTCGTGGCAAACAGGTTCTTCCCACAAGTGGGGCCCTCCTATTTGCACTAAACATCTAAAGGAATCCATTCAGCTATTGTCATTCCATTTTGCTGTTTTCTGCTTGCAGATAATGCAACCATCTTTCTTGTTTCCTCAGCAGGATTTGGAATAACACCATTGGCAGCCATGATCAAGCCCTCACGCTTGCAGGCTGCACATGCTGCCTCTACTGCAGCCTTTACATCACTGACTGAACCCTCAACAATTACTGTAACAAGCCTTCCGCCCAGCTTTCTTTCCCATGTCACAAGACTGACATCAGCAGCCTTGCACATGGCATCTAAAGAATCAATGGCTGCGGTTACGCCTGATACTTCAATTAATCCGTAAGAAGTTTTATTACTTTCCATAAGCCATCTTATTTAGAGAATCCTGGAAGAATCTTCTCTACATCTGTGTGTGGTCTTGGGATTACATGCTGAGCAACTAACTCGCCAAGTCTTGAAGCGCTTGTTGCACCTGCCTCAACTGAAGCCTTAACAGCTCCTACATCACCTCTTACCATAACTGTAACAAGACCAGAGCCAATCTTCTCTGTACCTACAAGTGTTACTTCTGCGGACTTTGTCATTGCATCTGCAGCTTCGATTGCTGCTGTAAGTCCTCTTGTCTCTACCATTCCTAATGCTTCCTGTGCCATTTTTAATACCTCCATA
>SVES01000040.1:22239-26356 GCA_015057305.1 Pseudobutyrivibrio ruminis
CCCGATGAGCCGGTAGATAACAAGCTATTATATTTCTCAAGGGAGGCGTGCTGCCGACCGGAGAAATCATAATGCTTGTTATCGTAACCGGCGGACTACCGGTGGGTTACGATACGTCGAATGCGCAGATGCCAAGCATCTTGAGTGTATCTGCGGTTGGGCGAGGGATAACGTGGCTTACAATGACTCCTGTAGTTGCCTCAGCCACTGCCCTGCCTGCTTCAACAGCTGCTGTTACATCCTCTACATTTCCTCTGAACTTAATGGTTACGATTAAAGGAACTGGAAGTGTATCAGCATTTGCTGGTTTGTTTTTGTCAAATGGTTCTAGAGTTACGTTTGCTGCCTTTACTCCAGCATCTGCTGCAAGAAAGGCACATACAAGTCCGTATACCTCTAAGATACCTACTGCTCTTTCATCCATAAGCGAACCTCTATGCTAATTCCTCAGCCATAACAGCTATCTTAAGTCCTGTCATGCTGGCTGCCTTCTGAAATGCTTCATCAATTCGGCTCAGTGGATACTTATCTGTAATAAGCTCATTCATTGGAAGACCAATTGCCTTTGCTCCCTTAAGGAAATCAAATGTGGTTGCGTAATCACGAAGTGTGTATACCCAAGAACCAACCTCAGTAAGCTCCTTTGAGCAAATATCAAAGTGAGGATTGATTGTAGCGTCACCACCATTGATAAAGAAACCAAGCTCGCAAAGACCTCCACCATTTCTGATGAACTTGTAGATGTTTGAGTGACCTGCTGGAGAACCAGTACACTGGAAACCAAAGTCTGCCAGATGTCCTCCGAAGGCATCATAAACTCCTTTTGTAAGTCCCTCAATTCCTTCAAAATCCTTGAAGTTTGCTGTGCCTGTAGCCCCAAGTCTCTTTGAAAACTCAAGTCTGGCTGGATTGCCATCTACAGTTACAATATTTTGAATTCCAAGTGTCTTTAAAACTGCTACGCAGATAAGACCTATTGGACCACAGCCTTGAACTACAACTCTTGAGTTGAACTTGAGAATGCCTGTTGATTTAGCTCTCTCTACAGCATGAATAAGTACCGCGCATGGCTCAATCAAGATTCTTGAATCAAGGTCAAGATCTGATACATTGAAAAATGTTGAACCTAAACCTCCACGAACAAGAATGTAATTAGCAAACCAACCATTTGCATGTACATCATCATCTGGAAGAAGTCCGTAAACATCAGCCCCGCCAACATTTTTCTTGTTCAAATCAAACATTGTGATTTCAGGGTCATCCTTGAAAATCATACATGTTACAATCTTGTCTCCTACATGTACTGGCTTTCCAGCTGAATCAACCTTTACATTCTTTCCAAGCTTTACTATCTCTCCTGTTCCCTCATGTCCAAGGGCTACAGGAATAAGTGAAAATGGATCTCTCTTATACTCATGTACATCTGTTCCGCAAATTCCGCAGCCTTCAACTTTTACCAGGATATCGTCATCGCCAACCTCTGGCATTGGATATTCTCTGATTTCCATCTTTCCAAGCTGAGTTAAAAATCCAACCTTAACAGTACTTGGAATAGGAGCAGAAGCTGCAGAAGCATTTCCACCATCACCGTTTAAATTGTTTAAAACGGATTTTACTATGGCTTCAACTTGCGCTGCATTCATTTCCATTGTTTTCCCTCCTTACTATTTTAAATGAAGATGTGCCATTTAAAGATTTGCTTCGCAAATGGGCACTTCTGGAAATCAAGGAATCTTCCCACAAGTGGGCCCCTCCTTGATTTATCTAATGCAAAGACTATCACTCATTGTGCAGCGTCGTCTCTTTGTGAATGTTGCTGCAGAGGTAAGTCCTTCTCCTGTCCTTGATGCAATAGTAAATGTTGGGAAGCCTTCACCTCCAAATCCTAAGGCTGCATAGCTAGGACCATTTTTTACTAAAATTGCTGTATCAAGTGCTCTTGCATATTCTGTAATTCTATCTACATTCTTTGAATGGATGTGAGCCGAATGTCTATTGCCATGCTCAAGCCATACTGCTGTGGCAACACCCTCTTCAAAATCCTTTACTCTCACAACACCAAGGATTGGCATCATCAACTCTGTAGTGATTAGCTTGTGTTCCTTTGGTCCCTCGAAGATAATGCAACGGGTTCCCTCTGGTGCATCTACACCTACCATCTTTAAAAGTGTCTTGGCGTCCCTGCCTACGCATTTACGATTTAGTGCTCCCTTTTCAGTGATAACTGTAGCTATAAGCTTTTCCTGCACTTCTTTGGATGCGAGATAACAACCATTTTCTTCAATCATGTACTTCATAAGGTCATCACAAATTGAATCAACTGCAACTACTTCTTTTTCAGCTATACATGGAAGATTGTTGTCAAATGTGCATCCATTAACTATATCTGCGGCAGCCTTTCTAATATCTGCGGTTTCATCTACGAGTGCTGGAGGATTTCCTGCGCCTGCGCCGATTCCTCTCTTTCCGCTTGAAAGAACTGCTGTTACAACCCCAGGACCACCAGTTGCCACAAGTAGTGGAATATCCTTGTGCTTCATCATAATTGCAGATGTGTCAAGAGTTGGCTTGAAAACTGTTACTGCCACATTGTCAGGTCCACCACATTCCAGGGATGCCTCATTGCAAATATTAATTGCAAACTGGCTTGTCTTTATAGCCTGTGGATGTGGATTGAATACTACTGTATTTCCTCCTGCAAGCATTCCCATTGTGTTGCATAGCACTGTCTCAGATGGATTTGTGCAAGGGGTGATTGCACCGATTACACCAAATGGTCCCATCTCAACCAAGGTAAGTCCTCTATCTCCTGACCATGCAAGCGTTTTAATGTCTTCTGTACCTGGTGTTTTTTCTGCAACAAGTACGTGCTTTAAAATTTTGTCTCCCACATTTCCCATGCCAGTTTCCTCAACACCCATGCGGGCAAGTGTCTCGGCATTCTCTTTAATCTTTTCTCGTATTCTAGAAATAATTTTCTCTCTTTGGTCAATCGACATACGAGCTACGATTTTTTGTGACTTCTTAGCCTCCTCTATGGCTACGTTCATATCTTCAAACACACCATGACAACCGCTTTTGCTTTCCTGTGCCTTGATTGTTGTCATTACTGAAGTCACAATTGATTGAATCTGGCTCTCAGATAAATTCATCTTCTATCCTCTATTATTTCATGTTTGCCAATACGTTTCTTACAATTGCTGCTACCTGCTCCTCTGTAACTCCACTGTTTGCGCTTGTGCTTGGGCTATCAGAAAAATCATACTGATAACCAGGCATTGTTCTGTCGATTTCACCACAGCTTCCGCCGCAATTGTGGCAGTTAGCGCCGCCCTTGTTTAAGCATACATTTGCAGGATGCTTTCCTGGCATTCCAAACTTCTGTCTAATCTGATAGAGCTTCTTGATGTTGGCTTCATCAAATTCCTTTGGTCCACCAAGCATCTTTGACTTGTAAAGAAGCTCTGCATAAAACTCTAAGGATTCCATCTTCATGTATGCAGCATTAAGATCTGTAGACCATGTAAGTGCACCGTGATTTTCAAGAAGTACTGCATCAAAATATGGTAGATACTTTTCAAGGTTGTCTGGAATTTCCATAGTTGATGGAGTACCGTATTCTGCAATTGGAACACATCCTAAAGCAATTACTGCCTCTGGCATAATTGGCTGTGTAAGAGGAATTCCTGCAATAGCAAATGCTGTACCGTACATTGGATGAGCATGAACTACTGAACCTACATCAGGTCTCTTCTCATAAACTCTCATGTGCATCTTGATTTCAGATGATGGCTTAAAGCCTTTGTTTGCCTGAATTACATTACCCTTCTCATCTACTTTGCAGATGAATTCTGGTGTCATGAACCCTTTGGATACACCTGTTGGTGTGCAAAGGAATTCGTGATCATTAAGCTTTACTGAAATGTTTCCATCGTTTGCTGCAACCATGTTTCGGTTGTAGATTCGTTTTCCAATGTCACAAATCTGCTTTTTGATTTCTAACTCGTTTACCATTGTATAATTCCTCCTTAAATATTAACTAGTTACGTAAAAAATCTATAATTTCCGCAACACCCTCTCCCTTGAGTGAGTTTACGTGAAATATCTTTGTTACTCC
>SVES01000041.1 GCA_015057305.1 Pseudobutyrivibrio ruminis
GGCAGACGCGCGGGACTTAAAATCCCGTGGTGGCGACATCGTACCGGTTCGATTCCGGTCTACGGCATTCACTCTTTGAGTGTAATTTAATAATATGTGTGTGTAGCTCAGCTGGATAGAGCACTTGGCTACGGACCAAGGTGTCGGGGGTTCGAATCCTCTCACGCACGCTTATCAGCCTGAATTCTTTTAAATAAAGGATTCAGGCTTTTCTTGTTAAGTAAAATATAATTGAGTATAATATTGATAGTATATTTTAAAGGAGAACAGTTATGGCGGATATTTTATGGCATGATAGAAAAAGATATTTAGGTCTACCTATTAGTTTTACAAAGTACAGTATGAGTGAAGATAGATTATTTGTAGAAACAGGTTTATTCAATCTTACTCAAAATGAAGTGCGTTTATACAGGATTTTAGATTTGCAATTAAAGAGAAGCTTTGGGCAGAGAATATTTGGTGTAGGATCAATTATTGTTAGTTCATCTGATAAAAGCCTAGGAAATTTCGAAATCAAAAATGTAAAGAATTCTGCAAACGTAAAGGAAATGCTTTCTGTTCAAGTTGAGCAACAGCGTGAATCAAAGAGAGTATATAGCAGAGAAAATATGAATGATGATGTAGATGAAAATGAGCTACATGAAGGAGAATTTTAACGGTGGGACCTATGCAGGATAAACTTAAAAAGATACGTGTTCTTTTTGGAGATGTTGACAATACATTACTTTGTTTGAAAATGTACAATGAAGCAGGCAAAAGAATAGTAGGTTTTGAAGATGCAAATGATTGGTTAAAATACAATATCAACAACAATGCGTATATTAAGTGCCAGGCGCCTAGAGGTGTTAAAAATCTTATTGATGATTTGCATTTTAATCAAGGGGTAAAAATATACGGTCTGACAGAGTGCAGCAATTCTTTCGAATACAATTCCAAGTATAATCGTTTGAGAGAATGTTATCCTGGAGTGTTTGAACATCATGGAGATTTGATTTCAACCGAAAGTCGTCATAAAAAAGTCCTTATTATGAAGATGATAGCTGAACGTGATGGCTATAATATGGACGAGATTATGTTTATTGATGACAGTTATACTGAAATCATGGAAGCCTTTGGGGCAGGAATTCTCTCTATGCACACCACAGAAGTGATGGAAAGATTCATGTAAGATATTCCATTATGGAATAATATAACGAAATAAAAGAATATATTATCTAATTATTTATTATTGATTATAATAAAAATTTAATTTATAGTTTAATAATGGTTGTGGAAAAAATAGCTTTATGGAGGATAATTCTGTAAGGCTTTTTTTATGCTTTGAGGAAGATACATGAAGTATATATTTAATAGATTAATACAATTGATTCCAGTCCTACTTGGAATAACATTCCTTTCATTTGCAATGATGCGAATAGCAGGAAGTGACGCCATTACAGAAATGTATTCTGACAAGGGCGCAGTTTCTGCAGAAATCATTAATGCAAAAAGAGTTGAGCTTGGACTGGATAAGCCTTTCTTAGAACAATATTTCATATGGCTTGGTGGTCTGGTTAGAGGGGATATGGGAACAAGCTATGTTTCCGGCAAGGATGTATTTGATACATTTATTTCTAAGCTTCCAGCTACCATTCTTCTTACAGTTTTATCTGTATTACTTACTATAATTATTTCCATTCCATTAGGAATTTTTGCGGCAGTACGCCACGACAGATTTACTGATTATTTCCTTCGATTTTTTAGCTTTATTGGTAATTCGATGCCTAACTTTTTTATTGCATTGCTGTTGATGCAGTTGTTTGCAATTAAGCTTGGGGTACTGCCAGTTATTTCAAGTGGCACCAGTATAGTCAGTGCTATCATGCCAACTCTTACACTTGCCATAGCTATGTCTTCTAAATATATGAGACAGGTAAGAGCAACAGTACTAGAGGAGCTTAACAAGGATTATGTCCTTGCTGCAACAGCCAGAGGTGTTAGAAGTAGCGTTATTCTCTGGAAGAGTGTTATCAAGGCATCTATGCTTACAATTATTACATTGCTCGCTCTTTCTATAGGAAGCTTGCTTGGTGGTACAGCTATCATCGAAAGCATCTTCATGTGGGACGGTGTAGGTAAGCTTGCTGTAGATGCTATTACAATGCGTGATTACCCAATGATACAGGCTTATGTTGTATGGATGGCAATTATTTATGTAATGGTTAACCTGGTGACAGACCTTTTGTATCATCTGCTTGATCCTCGTATTAGATTGGGGGTCAGTGAATAATGAGTACACCTACAATCAGAAAACAAAAGGTAAAAAGAACTTCGATGAAAACCAGGTTGATCATATTTGGAACATTGGCAGCGCTACTTTTGATTGGCTCGATTTTTTCAAGTCATCTTACACCATACGACCCATATCTTCAGGATTTGTCAAATGCAAAGGCTGCACCATCCATGGAGCATTTGCTTGGCACAGATAGATATGGCAGGGATATGTTATCCCGTGTCATAATTGGAAGCAGAACAAGCATCTATTCCACACTTTTACTAGTTGCTATCATCACTGCATTTGGAACAGCGATCGGTGTTATCTGCGGATGGTTTGGTAAATGGATTGATGTAATTTTAATGCGTATTTCAGATATGTTTTTGGCATTTCCGGGGCTGGTATTTGCTCTTGCTGTAGCAGGTGTGCTAGGTGGTGGCTTACACAACGCTATTATTGCCCTGGCTGCAATTTCATGGCCAAAGTATGCCCGTATTGCCCGCAGCCAGACCTTAGCGCAAAAGGAAACAGTTTATCTTAGAGCTGCAAAATTATCAGGAAGCTCTACTGTAAAAATAGTGTTTAAACATATTCTGCCAAACATAATGGGGCCTATTCTAGTCACATCCATGCTTGATATTGGAACTATGATGATGGAGCTTGCGGGCCTGAGCTTCTTAGGCCTTGGTGCAAAGCCACCTACAGCGGAGTGGGGAAGTATGATGAGTGATACCAGAAGTCTTATTACAATTGTGCCATGGGTAACTCTTGCACCTGGTATTGCAATCTTCATTTCAGTTATGATTTTTAACCTTCTAGGTGATACCATTCGCGATTATGCGGACCCAAAGAACAGGGAGGTTAGAGGCTGATGAGTATACTTCGCTATGAAAATGTAGATATTTCTTATAACGGAAATACGGTAGTAAAGGATATAAATTTTAAACTGGACGAAGGCGAAATCCTAGGAATTGTAGGAGAGTCTGGTTCAGGTAAAACAACTGTGATAAAGGCAGCCATGAATCTTCTTGGAAAAGGTGGACTTGTTACAAGAGGAGATATTTGGTTTAAGGATATGGATATTCCGGATCTGTCTGATAAGCAGATGAGAAAAATCAATGGCCCTGAAATCGGCATGATTTTCCAGAATTCCGGTTCAGCCTTTTGCCCTATTAGAACTGTGGGCGACCAATTGTATGAGGCAATGCGTGCCCACGAAAAGATTTCAAAGGAAGATTTTAGGATAAAAGCTACAGAGCTTTTTGAAAAGATTGGATTTAATGATGTTCAAATAATCCTTAAAAGCTATCCATTTGAACTGTCTGGTGGTATGCAGCAGCGTGTAGGTGTTGCAGCAGCAATGCTCATGAATCCAAAGGTACTTTTGGCGGATGAGCCAACATCAGCATTGGATGTTTCTATTCAAAAGCTGGTTATTGATGAGATGCTAAAGGTCAGAGAGCTGTTTGGAACCTCCATGATTATCGTCGGCCACAACATCGGTGTAATAGGTGCTATGGCAGATAACGTGATAGTTATGAAGGACGGCCAGATAATAGAGTATGGCGCGGGGGATGAAGTGCTTAATTCTCCTAAAGAGGAGTACACTAAAAAGCTTATGTCTGCTGTGCCAAGGCTCAAGAGGTGAGAGAGTGGAAAAAGTATTAGAAGTAAATAATCTTACCAAGATTTTTAGAGGAAAAGATAAGCAGGATTTTACTGCAGTATCCCACATAGATTTTTGTCTATACGAAGGTGAATGCTTAGGGATTATAGGCGAAAGCGGCAGTGGAAAAAGTACCACAGTAAACATGATTACAAGGCTCATAGAACCTACTGATGGAAATGTCATACTTGAAGGAGAAGATATTACACATATAAAAGGAAAACAGCTTCGAAGCATGTACAAAAAAATGCAGATGGTTTTCCAGTCTCCAATAGAATCCTTTGACCCTAGATGCACCCTTGGGGATGGAATAACAGAGAGTCTTAGGAATAATGGCCTCAGTAAAAAGGAAGCTAACCAGGTTGCAGAAAAAGTCCTTAAGCAATGTGGATTAGATGAAACCTTTATGGGACGCTACCCTCATGAGGTTAGCGGTGGACAGTGTCAAAGAGCTGCCATAGCAAGGGCCTTGGCTGTTGGACCATCTGTGCTGATATGTGATGAAGCCACATCGGCACTTGATGTAACTATTCAAAAAGAAATAATAGATTTGCTACAAAGCTTAAGAGCAAGCCAGGGCAAAAAGCTTTCTATCCTGTTCATTTGCCATGATGTAGCTTTAGTTCAAAATTTCTGTGACAGGGTGCTGGTTATGCATGATGGTGTAATTGTGGAACAAGGCAACCCTGATGAAATAGTTAAAAATCCAAAGGATGATTACACCAAAAAATTAATTGAATCAGTGTTGTAAACCACAAAGGTTTTCACATATATTAGAAAGAGGAGTATATAAATGAAAAAGAGATTATTATCTTTAGCACTTATTGGTGCTATGACAATGACAATGCATACTGCCTGTGGCAAGAGCGAATCTACAGATTCTGCTTCAACAGAAACAGTAGCTACAGCTAATGTAGAAAAGAGCATGGTAATTGGTGACACAACATTTAATGCAGAAAACTGGGAAGAGACAATCAACCCACATGTAACTTACAATGGCTGGCCATGTATCCGTTACGGAGTTGGCGAGACACTTGTTCACTACACAGATACAATGGAGCTTGAACCATGGCTGGCTGATTCTTGGGAAAATGATGGGGATAAAGTTTGGACAATTACACTTCATGATGGGGTGAAATTTTCATCAGGCAGAGATATGGATGCTGAAGCTGTAAAGCAATGCTTTGAGCACCTTCTCGAAAATCATGATAGAGCGCCAAGTGATACAAAGATTGAAAGCATTGAGGCTGATGGCCTTGTATTAACAATAACAACCTCAGAGCCAAATCCAGCATTAATGAATTATCTTGGTGATCCATATGCTTGCATTATAGATGTGGATGCCTCTGATTTTGAGAGTGGTATTGTCGCAGGAACTGGACCATACAAGGCAACAGAGCTAGTGACAGACGACCATTTATCCCTTGTTCCAAATGAATATTATTGGAATGGTACACCAAAGCTATCTAGCCTTACAATCAAAACTATTTCTGATGGAGATACACTTTCAGCAGCACTTCTTTCAGGAGATATTGATGCTGCATACGGTATGGCTTACGAAGCATATCCAAATTTTGAGAACGACAACTTTCAGTTCTCTAGCATCCAGACATCAAGAGCATTTTTCGCTTCTATGAACATGACAAGTCCTGTAATAAAGGATGACGCTGTACGTAAGGCAATTGCTATGGGCATTGATAAGGAAGGCTTCGTTGCAACACTTCTTGATGGACATGGTGTAGTAGGTAACGGCGCATTCCCAGATGGCTTTAGTCAATTTGGTGGAGAGAATATAAGCACAGAAAGCTATGACCCAGAAGGCGCAAAAAAAATCCTAGAAGATGCAGGCTGGGTAGATACAGATGGAGATGGAATTCGAGAAAAGAATGGAACAAAGCTAGTAGTTCGCTGGCTTACATACCCAAGCCGTCAGGAGCTTCCTTTACTTGCAGAGTCAGCTCAGTCCACACTTAAAGATATAGGTATAGAAGTAGATATTAATTGTACAGCAAACAGACGTGATTTCCTTGCAGATATGTCATCCTTCGATATCTATGCATCAGCACTTGTTACAGCACCTTCAGGTGATCCTCAGTACTTTTTTACAACAAGCTGTGTACCTGGAATGGATTACAACTTTGGTGCTTACGATAACGCAGAAGTAACAGCTTTAATTAATGAGCTTTCAACAGAGTTTGATACAGACAAGAGAGCAGAGCTTGCAATCGAGCTTCAGCAGAAAATCTTAGATGACAACGGATATATTTTCTGCTCATTTTTGGAAATGAACATGATTTCAAAGTCAAATGTATCTAATTGGACAGCACATGCATGTGATTACTATGAGGTTACTGTTGATCTTGATATTAACTAATATTTAATATGCATTGAAAAGGGCTAAGACGATAAAGTGCTTAGCCCTTTTATTACGAGGCTATTTGTGATAATGTATTAAAGCAAAAAAAGGAACTATAGGATTATAAGATGTCAATTAATAAGGAAAATATTGGAACGCTAAATAAAGAATATTGGTTAGGCAGGGCGGCTGGCTATTCTGAAGTTAATAAGGAAGAGCTCGAAGGGATTCAGCATCAGACCTGGAAGGAGTATCTTTGCAATCAGATTAGGGAAAGATATCCAAACAGACAGCCCTCTGAAATCAGCATTTTGGATGTTGGCGCAGGACCAGGGTTTATCTCCATCATCTTAGCAGAGGAGGGTTATCAGGTAACTGCCTTCGATTTTGCTGAATCTATGATAGAAGAAGCCAAATCAAATGCAGCAGGATTAGCTGATATGGTTACTTTCGTTCAGGGGGATGCAATGAAGCTTCCTTTTGCTGATGAGAGCTTTGACGTTGTATTTTCCAGAAATCTTACATGGAATCTACCACAGCCCGACAAGGCTTATGACAGCTGGATTAGAGTGCTAAAGTCAGGTGGCTTGTTGCTTGTTTTTGATGCAAATTGGTACACTTATTTAATTGATGAAAAAAAGAGGGCAGAATACGAAAAAGACCGGGAAAACGTTAAACTGTCTAGCCTAGGAGACTATAATATTGGTGAAAATTTTGATACAATGGAACAGATTGCTTTGGATATGCCACTGACATATAAGATAAGACCAGCATGGGACGTGGAATATCTTAATGGTATACATGCAGGTTCAGTGAGCAGTGTAGAGGATATAGGCAGTATTTTATATTCCGAAAAGGAAAAGATTAATTACTGCTCCACACCAATGTTTTTGGTAAAAGTAGTGAAAGGGTAGTATAGATAATGGGCGAGTTACATCATATCGCATTTGAAGAAGAGGCAGATAATATTAAAGAAAAGGTTGAAAGCTATTGGACCAAGAGAGCAGATAGCTTTTTTGAGCTAAGACATGATGAAATAGAAAGCGAAAAGTCAACTAAGTGGTTGGCAGAAATAAAAGAGCTTCTTCCAAAGAAAGAGAAGCTTAATATATTAGATTTAGGTTGTGGAACAGGTTATTTTGAAGTACTCTTAGGTAGAGAAGGACATATTGTTACTGGTGTAGACCTTACTGAAGAAATGATTGCAAAGGCAAATGACATGATTCGTATATACGGATTGCAAGAAAGCCAGGTCAAAGCAGTAGTTGGTGATGCAGAAAACACAGCATTTTCTGATGAAAGCTTTGATGTAGTTATCACTCGTAATCTTACATGGACTTTACCACATCCAATCGATGCATATAAGGATTGGTACCGTGTTCTTAAATGCGGCGGTGTTCTTATTAATTTTGATGCAGAATATGCAAAGGGGGCACACAATCTTTCCAGTCCAGAGAATATTGCACACAAGAATGTGTCAAAGGAATTGGCAGATGAATGTCACGATATCTATCACATGCTTACTATCAGTACATTAGATAGACCAGAGTGGGATGTTCATGTGTTAGAAGAAATAGGCTTCAAAAATATTATAATAGATAAAACATTTGGGGATCGCATATTTGTGGAAAAAGACGAGTTTTACATTCCAGACAAAATGTTTAGTATAAGGGCTGTTAAATGACAGATGAGGGAGAAATATGGAGATAAAACAGTTAAAGTATTTTGTTGTTGCAGCAGATGTTGAGTCCTTTAGTGAGGCAGCAAAAGTACTTTATACAACTCAATCCAGCGTAAGTAAGGTTATTGCTGCGTTGGAGGCAGAGTTAGGATATCAGCTTTTTAAAAGAGAGGGAAAAGGAATAGCACTTACTCCTGCTGGCAAGCGATTCCATGTGAGGGCAAGTAAGCTAGTGTTGGATTTTGCGGCGTTAGAGACTGATACAATTCAACATCAGAAAAATATGATTAAAATTAGCGCAAATCATAGTTCGTGGCTTGCAAACTGCTTTTCTAAGTTTTATGAGCTTCATAAGGATGAAGATGTATGCTACTGCTTCCATGCTGATACCACATCAAATATTATTAAACGCATCCACCTTTTAGAAGATGAGGTGGGGTTCATTTATGTTTTCCCAGACAAAAAACTACAATTTGAATATGAAATAAAAAAGTACAATCTTAGCTTTGAACGCCTAAGGGCATTGGATGGAATGATTTATTTTCAGCCAGATGACATCGTCGGAAAGCCTGAAAAAACAGTTGATAATATCCACAATATGAAGTTTATTCAGTCGGAGCAGGATGAGTTCTTTAGAAATGGTGTCTGGCACACTAACGATGGGGAGCCAGTAAGTATAGAGAATGATATTGCTGTGATTACTAATAGTGATTACGTTATGCATGCCTTTTTAGAGAAAAATTCAATGGCAAATCTGAGTGCGGACAGTTTTAATAGCTATGATATGGGAATCAGGCCTGGCATTAGGCTAAAAAGTTCAGATGGCGAAATCGATTTCGGAATATTGACGAACAAAGAAGGCAAAATAAGCAAAGAAACCCGTGCTTTCATGGACTTTATTAGTAATCAACTACTTTAATTGTGAAAACTCAAAATGGTTTAATTGGGAAAACTCCGATATTTACAAGGTTTGTTAAAAACTTTAAATTATATGATAAATAATTTTTGTGAAAAAAGTTTGAAAAAACTGTTGCACAAATTAACCAATCATGTTATATTAATTAACGTACTAGCGAAAGCTAATACCAAATTTTTCATAACTCAGCGACCAAGGGCAACTTTGGTCGCACTCCCCGAAATTTCAGCCAGCGTTTTGCGCTGGCTTTTTTAATTCTTTTTTCGGTAATCATAGCTTATTGAAAAACTGATGTTTTTCAATAAGCTATAATTTATACTCATTTTACACCCAATGGAATTTGAAATTTACAAAATGCAAGTACCATATAATCAACAGAAAGCCACAGGATTATTTGGGAGGCAAAAGGATGAAGAAAATACTATTTATTATCGGCTCGACTAGAAGGAATTCTTTTAATCGTAGGCTGGCAAACAGAGTGGAAACAATGCTTCTTGGAAAAGCAGAGGTTAGTTATCTAAATTATGATAGTGTACCCTTTTTTAATCAGGATACAGAGTTTCCAACACCTGACTCAGTTAGGATGGTAAGAGAAGAAATTTTAGACTCTGATGGTATATGGATTTTTACACCTGAGTACAACAGGAGTTATCCTGGCTTCTTAAAGAATCTGGTTGACTGGATGTCTAGGACGCTGGCTTTAAATGATTTGAACGCAGGGACTGTCATGATGCAAAAGAAGGTTACGGTGAGTGGTGTTTCAGGTAAAAATGCTGCTCGTTCAGCCAGAAAAAAGCTGGTAGAGGTTTTGACGTTCATCGATATGGATGTATATGGAGAAATCGGAACTGGCTTTGCAATGGGACCAGACCAGTTTGTAGAAGATAAGCTTGAAATTACAAATCAAGAGCTGGATGCACTTAAGGCACAGGCAGCAGGTTTTCTGAAATATTTAGACTAAAAAAGCTTTTGGCTTAGAAAGGAGGCTCTATGAACAATTTTCAAGGAGGCGAGAATAAGAACTATGATAATGCTGAATCATACAATACATCAGGAGTTAATGGCTCGTCAGATGTTCAAATGAACGCAAAAGCATCGCCAGGTACTTCGTTTGGAAATGATAGAACAGATGAAGAACTTATTGACGATATGGAAAGCGGAGAGTATGACCGGCAAGAGTGCTAGTTAACAACCCAAGATAATAATTGCGTAATCCATGATCATATAGAAATGCCCTTAGCATTTATATAAGGCTCCGATGACAATTGCCAGGTTTGTCACCGGAGCCTCTCCTATGCTACAATTTAATTAAAATTTTTACCTTGATTTTTGAAAAAATATAATTATCCTTTACAAAGCGTTTCTATCATTAGATTTATTAAAGCTGTATTAAAAATATCTGATAGGAGAAGGATAAAATGGCACTAATTTATATTGTAGAGGATGATGGCGACATTGCGGAAATTGAGCAGATTGCATTGAGAAATGCAGGTTGTGATGTAAAAATATTTAAGGATGGAAAAAGCTTTTTTAAGCAATTGTTGGAAAAGGTTCCAGAGCTTGCCATTATTGATAGAGGTTTACCAGATATAAATGGTTGTGAAATCGTAAAAAAGATTAGAAATATACCAGATTACAAGAAGCTGCCAATTATTATGGTGACTGCAATGAGTTCTGAAATGGATTTGGCAAAAGGGCTTGATGATGGAGCTGATGACTATATAAGCAAGCCATTTTCTGTGATGGAATTAATATCCAGGGTAAAGGCACTTCTTAGGAGAACCAAGCCACAGACTGAAAAACGTATCCAGATGGATGGATTATGTATGGATAATGATAAAAGAGAGGTGAGGGCAGATGGGACGCTGTTGCCACTTACCTTTAAAGAATACGAATTGCTTCAGTATTTATTGCTAAATAAAGGTATTGTCCTTAGTAGAGACAGTATAATGGAAACGATTTGGGGTATAGAGTATGAGGGGGAATCTAGAACCTTAGATATGCATATAAAAACCTTAAGACAGAAGCTTCTTTCAT
This sequence comes from Pseudobutyrivibrio ruminis, assembly GCA_015057305.1. GTDB lineage: Bacteria > Bacillota > Clostridia > Lachnospirales > Lachnospiraceae > Pseudobutyrivibrio > Pseudobutyrivibrio ruminis_F. The sequence goes on from SVES01000041.1 coordinate 10,911, forward strand.
ATGGCGAAAGGATATGCACAGTAAGAAATGTGGGGTATGTAATTAAATGAGAAAACGAATACAGCTGAGTTTACTTACAATTGCAATTATCACTATTATTGCTATGACCTTCGATGTGGAAACATTATATTTATTGATAAACAAAAGAAGGATGCAGCAGGATTCATGGCTGGAATTAGTTGTATTTATAATTGTTTCAATGGGAGTTGTGGCATTGTGCGTAATAGCAGCAAGTAGACTAAGCAAAAGGCTGGTCAAGCCTGTTGAGGACATGGTTGAGCATATAGATGATCCTATTTTTGTGCCAGAATATGAGGAATTGATTCCCATAATGAATAGGATAAGGACTCAACATGCAGATATATTGGCAGCAGCCAAGATAAAGCAGGACTTCTCAGCCAGTGTTTCTCACGAATTGAAAACCCCTTTGACGGCAATTTCAGGCTATGCTGAATTGCTGGAGGAGGGGATGGTGGAGCCTGATAAAAAGGAACACTTTTATAAGGAAATAAGAGAAAATTCCGAGAGGCTTTTAGGAATAATAAACGATATTATAAGCTTGTCAGAATTGGATAGCGAAAAAGAGATTGAGTTTGAAAAACTGGACCTATATGACCTGACAAAGGAGTGTATGGAAACCCTTGGTATGGTTGCAAGAAAGGCAAATGTTTCACTTAATTTTGAAGGCGAGCACTGCCTTGTTTACGGCAATAGAGAAAATCTTAGAGAGGTTATATATAATCTGGTTCAAAATGCTATCAAATATAACAAAGAAGGAGGACATGTTTGGGTAAATGTATACTCGGAAATGACCTCTGTTTTGGTTGTAAAGGATGATGGAATAGGAATACCGCCAGAAGAACAGGAAAGGGTATTTGAAAGATTTTACAGAGTTGATAAAAGCCGTTCCAAAGCAACTGGTGGTACAGGCTTGGGCTTATCAATAGTAAAGCACATATTAGCCTTGCATAATGCTAAAGTGATACTTACCAGCGTTCCTAATGAAGGCACAGAAATAAAGGTGGTTTTTTAATCTATATATAGGCTATAATAATCATACAGGCAGATTGTTGCTTGTATGATTTTTTTGAGGAGTAAAATAAAATGGGTGATGTTAGAGTAATAGAAATAGGTGAAAGTGTATTTGCAGAAAATGATGCAGCAGCCAGTGCCATCAGGGAGCAAATGAAAAAGCAGGGAACATTTTTCTTGAACGTAATGTCAGGACCAGGTTCAGGAAAGACAACAACCCTTTCAGCTATTATTAACAAAATGAAGAATAAATATAAGATAGGAGAAATGGACGTTGATATTGAAACCAGTATTGACGCTCAGCGGGTGGCTGATGCCACAGGGGTACAATCTATCCAAATTCATAACATGGGGCTTTGCCATATTGATGCAGATATGACAAGTAGAGCCCTGGTGGAATATGATACCAGCAACTTTGATTTGCTGATTTTGGAAAACATAGGTAATCTTGTTTGTCCAGCAGAGTTTGATGTGGGGGCAAATAAAAACCTAATGCTTTTGTCTGTGCCTGAGGGTGATGACAAACCACTTAAGTATCCCCTTATGTTTGAAATCAGCGATGTAGTATTAATTAACAAAATTGATACATTAGAATATTTTGATTTTAGTAAAGAGAAAGTTACCGAGCGAATCCTTAAGCTTAATCCAAATGCTAAGATATTCTTTGTAAGTGGAAAAACAGGAGAAGGATTAGACGAAGTGGTTGCTTGGCTTGAAGACGAGATTGCAGCAGTAAAATAGTTTGAATGGCATGAGCCTTGGGTGAGATATGAATGATTTAAATGCAGGTGAATTAAATATGGCGGTTTCTGCTATTTGCCAAAATGATAAAGGGGAAAAGTATGCATTTGTCACCTTTTCAGACGGAGTGAGAAGTGCCGAGGGCAAGATTCCAGCTTGCAAAATCCTTAAAAATGGAGGCTTTGCCGATATAGAAGTTAAAGAATTGGAAAAATACATGGCAGAGCATCTTAAGGAATTGAAGAAGCTGGCAGCCAATATTGATATTTTCTCTGCTTTTAAAGGTGAATAAAATTTCTATTGTAATTTAAATTGAAATATAGTATATTGTACTCAATTAAATAGGAAATCTTCAGGGCAAGGTGCGAAGGATATTCCTTCAATTCCTGACCGGCGGTAAAGTCCGCGAGCCGATTGGCTGAACCAGTGAGATTCTGGTACCGACAGTATAGTCTGGATGGAAGAAGATGCGACGTGTATTTTTTATGCAAGCAATGCCCTGATTTCATAATCAGGGCTTTTTTAATACACAAGTATCAGCGGAGATTCCTAAATAATAATATTATTTTTAGGAGGATGAATCATGGATTCAACACAATTCAACACAAAGGAAGTAAAGACAAGTATGAAAACAAGGGCGAATGTTAGAAAAATGACAGTGACAGCCATGTTATCAGCGGTGGCATTTGTGCTTATGTTTTTAGACACAGTAGTGCCATTTATGCCAAACTTTATTAAGCTTGATCTTTCAGAGCTGCCAGCATTAATTGCATCATTTGCACTAGGACCAGTTTGGGGAGTGATTGTCTGCCTTATTAAAAATCTTTTGCATCTTACAATGACACAGACAGGTGGCGTAGGGGAGTTATCGAATTTTATTTTAGGAGCTAGCTTTGTGCTTCCAGCAGGTCTTATTTATCATCATAAGAAATCAAAGAAGACTGCTATTATCGGAGCTTTTGTTGGCGCTGTAGTTATGGGAATTGTTAGCTTTCCATCAAATTTATTTATCGTATATCCGGCATATTATATGATTATGCCTAAGGAAGTTATTATTGGCGCTTATCAGGCTCTTATAAGATTCGCTACAATTGATTCAATTGAACAGTGCCTACTTTTCTTTAATGTGCCATTCACAATTCTAAAGGGCTTGCTTTCTGCGATTGTTACAATTGTAATTTATCAGCCTCTTAGACCTCTATTGAAGGGCAATGAGTAGTATATTATTGGATTAATTCAATTTTTGCAGTACCATCAGGATAAAAGCCAGTGTCGTAGTTTGTACCAGACTGTTTTGCCTTTATGACGCCACCGCCAATAACGGCACCAGCGGAATTGGTACAACGCAACTGGCAGGATGCTGTAGCATATTTTTTTGCTGGCTCAAATGTAAAGGCATATTGAATAGTGCTAAAGGCGATGCCATTATTATGGAAAGAATTTGCACCTATAATTTTGAATGTGCCATAGCTATTGGTAAGCTCTGAAGTGCTTACAAGAGCACCATCGTTAAGCATTATGTCATTGGAGCCGTATACCTTAGCATGATGTGTAGATAATAAATAAGCAACATTTGGATCAGATTTGCTAAATTGGTTTAGGGCATTTGTAAGGCCGTTGGCTTCAAAGCCATATACAACACCATTTATCTCAACAAAGCCATCATAATAGAATTGGGTATTGTCTGCATCTAGGAAGTAATAGCCGATAGTGCTACCACTTTTGGCTGGAACAAAGCCTGCAGCCTTTGATGTAAATGAAAATGAAATAAAAAGTGCGAAAAACAATGTTATAAACAATAAATTCTTTTTCATATAAATCTCCTCAAATTAAAATATTTGGACATTTAAAACGTATCACAATACTGTGTAACAATTGTGAAACCTGACGATTAATTATAGCATGAAAAGCAATCTAAAGTAGTAACTGAATTAGAAAAGCGGTATAATAATGGCTGTATAAAGTTGGAGGAAAATGGTTTGAAATTATCTCAGTTATTACAGTTCGACAATATAATAATACAATGTCATAATAATCCAGATGCAGACGCACTTGCATCTGGTTTTGCTGTTTTTAAGTATTTAAAAACTAATGGGAAAAATGTTAAGTTTGTATACGGCGGCAATTTTGAAATATCCAAAAGTAATCTAAAGCTGATGGTCCAGGATTTAGATATCAGGGTGCATCATGTCAGGTATCAGGAACATTTAAATGAGCTTCTAAAGCTAGGAGCTGATGAGCTGCCGGATGTTCTTATAACTGTTGATAGCCAGTATGGTGAGGGAAATATTCAAGAGTTTAAAGCCAAGAATATTGCTATTATAGACCATCATCAGATTAGTGGAATTCTACCTGAGCTTTCAGAGGTGCGTTCTTATCAGGCAAGCTGTGCCACAGTAGTTTGGGATATGCTTAGAGCAGAGGGCTTTGATATAAATAGTGACATTAATCTATCTACAGCATTATATTATGGATTAATGACTGACAGTAACAATTTTTCAGAGCTGCATCATCCCCTGGACATGGATATGCGAGATGAGGTGGAGTTTAGCAATTCCCAGATTATCAAATTTAAGAATTCAAATATTTCACAGGAAGAATTACGCATTGCAGGTATAGCTCTTTTGGGTTCTGAATACTATAGAGACAATCATTATTCCATTGTAAAATCAGACCCATGCGATCCAAATGTACTTGGAATAATATCCGATATGCTTCTTGAGGTGGAGGATGTGGATTGTTGTCTTGTGTATTCCATTCATGAAGGTGGCATAAAAATATCTGTTAGAAGCTGTGTGAAGGAAGTTAAGGCGGATGAACTTGCAAGTTTCATCTGCAATGGTGTAGGTGACGGTGGTGGACATCTGATTAAGGCGGGCGGATCCATAAGACGTTCCTTACTGGAGCGTCAGGAGCTTGATTATACAGCACCAACAATTCAACAGTTTTTCCGTGAAAGAATGCATGAATATTTCCTGAATAACGAGATTATTTATGCAGACAAATATAAGGCTGATACTACAGGAATGGCAAAGTATCGCAAAAAGAGACTACATGTTGGATATGTAAAAGCGTCTGATGTTATGCCAGCTGGCACCAAAACGATAATACGTACACTGGAAGGTGATGTGGAATTAGATATTACTACAGACACGGTTATTGCTATTGGAATTCGCGGAGAAGTGTACCCTATGACGCTGGAATCCTTCAATAATAAATACACGGTTAGTGATGAAAAATATATATATCCAGGTGAATATTATCCTATAATAAGGGATGTGTCAAAGGGAACAAGTAAAGAAATATTGCCGTATGCCCACAGCTGTATATCCGTGGGCAACAGCGAAATATATGCTAAAGAATTATCAAATAGAACAAAGATATTTACTCGTTGGGATACAGAACATTATTATCTTGGTAAGCCAGGCGACTACATGGCAGTTTCAGTTGATGACCCTTCTGATGTGTACATCATTGAACGAGAAATATTTAGTGAAACATACGATAAAATATAACTAAAATGAAACGATGGAGAACCCATCCTTTAGGCCTGTAATTTGCAAATATGATTTTACATCAAGTACACGCTTTGTGAGTTTGTGGCCGGTTTGGGTGAATCCATCGGATTCAACTTCATTAAAAGTAATATCATTACCATCTTCTATACCACGTCTGTCTGTCACATGGTATTTCACAACGCCGCTTGCTATTCTGGCAAATTCAGCTTTAGAAACAAGCACGCTTACTTCAGTATTTCCACCAGCTGCACCAGTTTTCAAGGTGTTAGTGTCAGCAAAAAATTGACGGCCAAGTTCGTCTTCTTTGTTTCCATTCATGGCCTGGTTTAGTCCCATAATTAAGGCTTCTCTGTTATCTGGCATGTCAACCTCCTAAACTCCCACAATTGGGTTCTCAACTTGATTTATTAAATAGAATACATCGTATGTTTGAAATAATTGTGATAGAATAGTGAAAGATTATTATGGAGGATAAAACAATGGCAACAGAACTTATTTCTAGGGACCAGGTTAAGGAAGAAGACACTTGGAACCTTAAGGACTTATATGAGAAGGAAGCAGATTGGGAGTCAGATATTAACCTTATAGAAGAAAAGGTAGCTGACATTAAAAAATACGAAGGAAGGGTATGTGAATCTGCAGACACATTATTTGCAGTGCTTGAATCTGCAGCATTTGTCTCAGAAAAGCTGGAATATGCATATTGCTACACAGCACGTTTATTCGATCAGGACCAGGGCAACACTAAGCATCAGGGAATGAATGCAAGAATGATTTCTCTAATTGCTAAAGTTGGCTCGGAGGTTTCATTTATTGATCCAGAGATTTTAGCATGCTCAGAGGAAGCGTTAAACAAGTTCTTTGATACAAAAAAGGAACTGGAATTATATAGAAAGCAAATAAAGGAAATTCAAAGACTTAAGGAGCACACCTTGTCGGCAGAGCTTGAAAAGGTAGTTGCCCTTACTGCAGAAATGTCTAACACTCCAGGTGAAATCTACGAGGCATTTACAAATGTAGATATTACATTTCCTAATATTAAGGATGAAAATGGCAAAGAGGAGCTTCTTACTCAGGGAAATTTTGTTCCTTATTTGATGTCAGCAAATAGAGAGGTTAGAAAAGAAGCTTTTGAAACCTATTATCACACAATGAAAAGCTTTGTTAACACATTTGCAGCAGCATATAATGGTGAGGTAAAGCAGCGCATTTTCCATTCTAAAATGAGAAAGTATTCATCTAATCTTGAGGCAGCTGTTGATGCTAATAATGTATCACCACAGGTTTACGACAATCTGGTTAATACCGTAAATGCGAATTTAGATAAATTACATGCATATGTCTCTCTTAGAAAGAAATGCTTAGGTGTAAAAGAGCTTCATATGTATGATATTTACACACCTATGATTGCAGATGTTGCAAAGAAGGTTACCTACAAGGAAGCTCAGGAGACTATACTTAAAGCACTTGCTGTTTTAGGAGATGATTATGTAGCGCTTCTAAAGGAAGGCTTTGAAAATCGTTGGATTGATGTATATGAGAACAAGGGAAAGCAGGGCGGTGCTTATTCTGATACAGCTTACGGCTGTCATCCATATATGCTTTTAAATTATCACGACACTTTTGATGATATGTTTACTACTGCCCATGAAATGGGACATTCAATGCATTCTTATTATTCTAACAGTGCACAGCCATATATTTATTCTGGTTACAAGATTTTTGTTGCAGAGGTTGCGTCTACCTGTAATGAAATATTGTTACTAGAATATTTGTTGAAAAACTGTCAGGATAAGAAGGAAAGAGCTTATTTGCTAAACCATTATCTTGATAGCTTTAAGGGAACTGTATATCGCCAGACACAGTTTGCTGAGTTTGAGAAAATAACAAACGAAATGGTGGAAAATGGGGAGAGCTTAAATGCTGAAAATCTATCGTCCCTATATAAGGACATAAATGAGCGTTATTATGGTCCAGATATGATTTCTGATGATGAGATTGCATATGAATGGGCTCGTATACCACATTTTTATTACAATTTCTATGTATATCAGTATGCAACAAGCTTCTGTGCAGCAGTTGCTATAGCAGAAATGATTTTGACAGAGGGCGAGCCAGCAGTTGCCCGATATAAAAAGTTCTTATCATCAGGATGTACTGATGCCCCAGTAGAGCTTCTAAAAATCGCAGGTGTTGATTTAACTACTCCAGCACCAATTGAAGCAGCCCTTAAAAAGATGGGCGACATCGTCGATGAACTCGCGTCACTCGTTTAATTATCGTCGATGCTAAAGTAGTAAATTTAGATGAGCTGAAGATAGCAAATACACACAGTCTGGGCAAGCGCGAGCAGGAAGGCTCCATACCGAGTGAGGACCTACTGGACCGGAGCGAAAGTATGGAAGGTGGCCTGCGGGAGCATGAAAACCTAGGCGTATTTGCTAGCTATCAGCGGACTATAGAGGTTTTTATGAGTTTTGTACATTTACACACCCATACAGAGTATTCGTTACTTGACGGCTCCAACAAGATAAAGTCATATGTGAAAAAATGCCTAGATATGGGCATGACAGCAGCAGCCATCACAGATCATGGAAACATGTACGGTGTTACAAAGTTTTATGATGAATGCATAGCACAAGGCTTAAAGCCAATTATTGGTTGCGAAGTTTATGTGGCGCCAGGCTCTAGATTTGATAGAGAAATTGTTAAGGGGGAAGATAGATACTTTCACCTTATTTTGCTTGCAGAAAATGATTTGGGATATCACAACTTAATTAAGATTGTTTCGGCAGGTTATGTAGAAGGCTTTTATTACAAACCACGTGTAGATTTTGAAATAATCGAAAAATATCATGAGGGCATCATCTGTCTATCGGCTTGTCTGGCTGGAGAGGTCGCAAGAGCATTGGATCGTGGGGCTTATGATGAGGCTAAGGAAGTGGCACTAAGATATCGTGACTGCTTTGGTGAAAACAATTATTTCCTTGAAATGCAGGATCACGGTATTGCTGCTCAGCAAAATGTCAACCAAGGATTACTTAGGCTTTCAAAGGAGACAGGTATTCCTCTTGTTGCAACAAATGACTGCCATTACACAAATAAAGAGGATGCCTATAGTCATGATGTACTTTTGTGTATTCAGACTGCAGCAAAGCTTGAAGATGTTGATAGAATGCGTTTTGAGACTGAGGAATTCTATGTCAAATCTGAGGAAGAAATGCTTGAGCTATTTCCTTATGCAAAGGAGGCTGTCTATCGTACTCAAGAGATTGCGGATAGGTGTAATGTAGAAATCAAATATCATATTGCAGGGCTTCCTCCTTTTGATGTTCCAGAGGGATATAATGCTTGGACATATTTGAATAAGCTTTGCTTTGATGGACTTAAAGAAAGATATGGTGATGATTCTCATCTTTATGAGGAGCGTCTTAATTACGAGTTAAATACTATTAAGGAAATGGGTTATGTGGAGTATTTCCTTATTGTTTGGGACTTTATTAACTACGCTCGTACCCACAATATTCCAGTAGGACCTGGTCGTGGTTCTGCCGCTGGTTCACTTATCAGTTACACAACAGGAATTACTGACATTGACCCAATGAAGTACAATCTGGTATTTGAACGCTTCCTTAATCCAGAGCGTGTATCCATGCCCGATATTGATACGGATTTTGACCCTGAGGGAAGAGAAGAAGTAATCGATTATGTTCGCAAAAAGTACGGGGACGATTGTGTTACACAGATTGTTACCTTTGGTACCTTAAAGCCTAAGAGTGTTGTTCAGGATGTGGGACGAGTCATGGGATTGCCCATACCATTTACAAATAGTATTAAAAAGCTCATACCTGACGTCATGCCTGACGATAAAAAGGTAACAATTGAAAACGCTATTGCGTATAATCCTGAGCTTAAGGCAATGTACGAAAGCGATGATGAAGTTAGAAAGCTTCTTGATATATGTATGAGTCTTGAGGGACTCCCAAGAAATACAGGTGTACATGCAGCAGGTGTAGTTATTTCTGGAAAGCCTACTGATGAATATATGCCATTAGCCCTTGGAAAAGGGGATGTAATTATTACTCAGTACGAAAAGGAAGTTATTGAGGAAATCGGACTTTTGAAGATGGACTTCCTTGGTCTTCGAAATCTTACTGTAATTAATGACACAATCAAGCAGGTTGAAAAGAATCATGGCGTAAAGCTAGATTTGCATAAAATAGATTACAATGACAAGGGCACTATGGAGCTCTTTGCGGCTGGAAAAACTGATGGCATATTCCAGTTTGAGTCTGCTGGAATGAAGAGCCTTTTGAAACGCCTCAACCCTACCCAGATTGGTGATTTAATTTTGGCAAACGCTGTATATCGTCCAGGTCCAATGGACTTTATACCTGATATTATTGATTGTAAAAACACAGGCAAACAATCACCAATTATTGAAAAGTTTCCACTCCTGAAGGATGTGCTTTCAGATACATATGGATTCCCTGTTTACCAAGAGCAGGTTATGCAGATTATGACAACCTGTGCGGGTTATACAATGGGACGTGCTGATAATGTCCGACGAATGATGAGCAAGAAAAAGAAAGATAAGCTAGCAGCAGAAAGACCAGCTTTTGTTCAGGGTTGTCATGAGAAAAATGGTATTTCAGCTGAAGACGCAAATTGGCTTTTTGATCAGCTTATGCCTTTCGCTTTGTATGGATTTAATAAATCCCATGCAACAGCATATTCATATGTAGCGGTTCAAACCGCCTATTTGAAAAAGTATTATCCATTAGAGTTTATGGCTGCTCTTATGACATCAGTGTTAAATAGCAGTACAAAGATAGCTGAATATATTGGTGAGTGCAGAGAGGAAGGAATTAATCTGCTGCCACCAGATGTGAATTATGGTGAGGCGGACTTTTCGGTAGATAATGGCAATATCCGTTATGGACTTTCAGCTATCAAATCAGTTGGAAGTAGCACAGTGCTTTCTATCATAAAAGAGCGCGAGCAAAACGGCATGTATAGAGACCTGGAGGATTTTATTACAAGGGTCAGCATGTATGATGCCAACAAGCGAACAGTTGAAAACCTTATAAAGGCTGGAGCTTTAGATTCGCTGGAGGGAAACCGCAATCAAAAAATACAGATTTACCAGGAAATCATGGATTCTGTTAATCATAATAAAAAGAATTCCATGGCTGGACAAATGTCCCTTTTTGATTTTGCAAATGAGGAGCAAAAGGAAGATTTAAAAATCTCCTTACCAAATGTGGAGGAGTTTCCAAAAGAGGTATTGCTTGCATTTGAGAGAGAGCTTATGGGCGTTTATGTTAGTGGTCATCCTCTTGATGAGTATATTCCACTGTTGGAAAAGAATGTAACTGCGCACGCTAGGGAATTTATGTCTAATTCAGATGTAGAAGAAGCAACAGAGGCTGAAGCAATAAATGAGGGATTTGCATCTATCAAGGATGGTGCTGAGGTAGTTGTTGGTGGAATCATTATGGATTCGACTATTAAATACACCAAGAACGGCAAGGCAATGGCCTTTATAAACCTGGAGGATTTAACGGGTTCTTTGGAAGTTATATTATTTCCAAACAGCTTCGAAAAGGCAAGGTCAATAGTTACTGAGGGAAATAAGGTCTTTGTTAAGGGACATGTTCAAAATGAGGATGAGCGTGGAGCAAAGCTTATCTGTGATGACATAAAATCATTTGCTGATAGTAAGAGGGAAATTTGGATTAAGTTTGCCAATAAGGAAGCATACGATGCAAGTGAAGGAAAACTCCTAGAGAACATACGTCTTATGGATGGAAATGATGCTCTTGGAATATATTTAGCGGAAGAAAAAGCCTATAAGCGTATGGGTGCTAATAATTCCGTGGAGGCATCGGAGGACAATGTGACACATTTGCGTGATTTGTTCGGCAGTGAAAATGTAAAGGTTATCTATAAAAAGGTGGAGTTTGCCAGTAGAAACAAAAGATGGTAGCTTTAGGTATGTGCGTGGAAGTTTTACACGTTTTTACATGTTTTATATTGAAAACGCTACCAAAAGAGGATAAAATAAATTGGAATTATTTTGAAGAGGTATATATTTAGGAGGATATTCGAGATGGCAGATAAAGTAAACACAATTGGTGTTCTTACATCCGGCGGTGATGCTCCTGGTATGAATGCTGCAATTCGTGCAGTTGTTCGTCAGGCTATTGCTAGAGGAAAGACAGTTAAGGGTATTAGAAGAGGTTACGCTGGATTATTATCTGGCGAAATTATAGATATGAATGCTCACAGTGTATCAGAGACAATTCAGCGTGGTGGTACTATTCTACAGACAGCTCGTTGTCTTGAGATGCTTGATCCTGAATATCAGGAAAAGGCAGCTATGAAGTGTCGTGAAGCAGGTATTGATGGTCTTGTTGTTATCGGTGGTGACGGTTCCTTCAAGGGAGCTCAGAAGATTTCTCATTTCGGTATAAATACTATTGGATTACCAGGTACTATCGATCTTGATATTGCTTGTACAGAGTACACAATTGGTTTCGATACAGCTGTTAACACAGCTATGGAGGCTATAGATAAGGTTCGTGATACATCTACTTCTCATGAGCGTTGCTCTATTATTGAGGTTATGGGACGTGGCGCTGGATATATCGCATTATGGTGTGGTATTGCAAACGGTGCAGAGGATGTACTTCTTCCCGAAAGATACGATTATGATGAGCAGAAGCTTGTAAATCATATTATCGAAGGACGTAAGAAGGGTAAGCAGCACCATATCATCATCAATGCAGAGGGTATTGGTCACTCAACATCTATGGCAAAGCGTATTGAGGCAGCTACAGGTATAGAAACACGTGCTACAATCCTTGGACACATGCAGCGTGGTGGCTCACCTACATGTAAGGACCGTGTATATGCATCTACTATGGGTGCTCTTGCAGTTGATCTTCTTTGCGAAGGAAAGACAAACAGAGTAGTTGGTTACAGACATGGTGAGTTCGTTGATTTCGATATCGACGAGGCTCTTGCTATGAAGAAGGACGTTGACGAATATCAATATCAGATTTGCAAATCTTTGAACAATGATTACAAGTACTAATAGCAATCAAATCAAAAATATAATTGCACTTAACAAAAAAGCCAGAGAGCGTAAAGCTCAAAGGCTTTTTGTGGTTGAGGGTATCAGGGCAGTGGCAGAGGTTCCGGGGGAATTACTTACTGCTGTTTTTTGCGTTGAAGGCTTTGAAAATTCTCCTGAGGGCAGGTCGTTTATAAAAGAAATATTGGATAAAGCCCCAGATGTTGTTATCGAAGAGGTGGCAACAAATGTTTTTAAAGCAATGAGTGATACGGTTACTCCACAGGGAGTACTGGCGCTTGTTAAAATGCAGGAATTTACACTGGAGGATGTGCTTGGCATAAAGCAAGCTAAGCCTGCCCACCTGGTTATACTTGAAACCTTGCAGGATCCTGGTAATATGGGAACCATAATACGTACTGCCGAGGGAGCAGGCGCTACTGGCGTCATTATTAATTCCACATCGGTAGATCTATATTCTCCAAAGGTGGTTCGCTCTACGATGGGGAGTATCTTTAGGGTTCCACATATTATCGTCCAGGATTTGGCAGGGGTTATTAAGGAGCTGGAAAACCAATATGGAGTAGCAGTTTATGCAGCCCATTTAAAGGGGTACAGATACTATGATGAGATGGATTTTACTGGCCCAAGTGCATTCATGATTGGAAACGAGGGCAATGGCTTATCGGACGAGATTTCTGAGCTGGCAACCAGCTACCTAAAGATTCCAATGGAGGGGCAGTTAGAATCCCTAAATGCATCAGTAGCGGCAAGCCTACTCATGTATGAGACTCACAGACAAAGAAAGAATAGATAGAGAGAATAATATGCGAATTTGGTTTAAATCATGGAAAGACAATCATATGCTTCATGACTTTATGGTAGAGGATGATACAGAGGAGACTCGAACCCACAAGATTTTTTCAGCTGTTGACAAAGCCTGCTATGAGTTTGACACAAGTAAGCCTGTATGGTTGGAATCTACCATACGTGAATTTAAGCGTCATGGTAAAGCCAGGTTTACTAGCGATAACTTTGTGGATGAGATACCATTTGATTATTTGGAGATTCACGTTATTGAGGAAGATTAGATTCACATTGAAGGCTGATTAAGAGGTGTGTGTGCAGATGAAAAATAAATCAGTAGATTTGCTAAATGGCTCAATAGTAAGGGGGATGATTCAATTTTGCATCCCTCTTTTTATTGGTCAATTATTGCAGCAGCTTTACAATATTGCTGATGCGTGGGTTGTTGGAAATTTTGCAGAAAGCAATGCTTTTGCAGCAATAAGCTCTGGTGGCGCATTGAGCTTTTTTATTGTAGGTTTTTTTGGAGGAATGGGCGCTGGTGGCGGAATAATTATCAGCAGATACTATGGTGCAGATGATAGAAAAAATGTTGTTGATTCTATCCATAGCAATGTACTTTTTGCGGTGATATGTTCAGTGGTTGCTACTGTAATAGGACTGAGCTTTATACCGTTGATGCTTCGTATAATCGATACTCCAGCAGAAGTATTACCATATAGCTTGCAATATTTTAGAATCTATTTTGGTGGAATATCAACTATCGTTTTTTATAATACATTTATGAACATAATGCGCTCTGTAGGAGATAGCTTTCATCCATTAATGTATTTGCTTGTTTCATCAGTGATAAATGTAGTTTTGGATTTGTATTTCGTTGCCTTCCTTCACACAGGTGTGGTTGGCGCGGCTGCAGCTACAGTAATAGCTCAGGGGATATCTGCTCTATTGTGCTTCATCAGACTTCTTCGCATTACAGATTACACAGGTGTAAAGCTGAATCAGATATTTAAATGGCATCCTAAAATCATGCATCAAATAATGGTACAGGGGCTTCCAATGGGACTGCAAAACTCAGTAATCTCTATTGGAAACATCGTGGTACAGAAAAACATCAATGCATTTGGCCCACATGCCATGAATGGTATGGGAGCTTATGCAAAGATAGAAGGATTTGTATTCCTTCCAATTAATAGCATCTCAATGGCTGTGCCTACATTTATTAGTCAGAACCTTGGAGCAAGAAAATACGACAGGGCAAAGCAGGGGGCTAGATTCAGTCTTTTAGTGGGTGTAGTTTTGGCTGAATTAATTGGCCTGGTGTTTTATATGTTTGCAGACCCACTCCTCAGTATTTTCATAAAGAATACTGATGATATTTTGTATGGACATATGCAGGTCGCAACAGTTGCATTTTTTTATTGTTTATTGGCATTTTCGCACTGTGCAGCAGGTGTAATGCGAGGGGCAGGCAAATCAATAATTCCTATGGTTACCATGCTCACTTTTTGGTGTGGAGTGCGAATTATATATGTCACTATTGCCGTGCATTTCATACCAAAGTTTACCACCATTAGCTGGTGCTACCCATTAACCTGGGCATGTTCAACTATCGTATTTACGATATGGCTCCTTACGCAGGATTGGACCCATGCCTATGACACCCAGCACGTATGGCATTAGTATCTGAATAGTATGCTACAGCTCACCGCCCCATAGGGACCTGGCACCCCGGATGTGGATATCATTTGAGCAGATTTGTAGATTTGCTTAATGTGATTAATCTTGCATATGTAGGTGTACTTACATGGCTTTTACAATTCGAAGGTAATGTGTGTAGAGAGC
>SVES01000042.1 GCA_015057305.1 Pseudobutyrivibrio ruminis
AAAAAGATAAACTGCACTCGGAGATGCTCAGGGGTTACTGCTTTCGGACAGGGGTTCGATTCCCCTCGCCTCCACCATTTAAATGTACAAAAAACAGGATAAGGTTTATTTCAACCTTATCATCATAAACAAAAACAGATTCTACATAAGTGTTAATGATTGTTTTTAAATCATTAGCATTTTTTTCATTTATGGCTTTAATATCTTTAATTAAATACTGCTCTATAAGCTTTTCATTAAGTTCGCTACTATTCATTGTGGCTTTAATTTCATTTATATAATTTGATATCTTATTTTTTTCAGCCTCGAGGTTGTCCATCTTTTCTTTAAAGGACATATGAAACATGCCCTTTGAAATTGCATCAACAATATTATCAATCTCAAACTGAATCTCTTTAAGACGTTTTTCAAGATCTTTGAGTTCATCAGTATTGGAATTCATCATTTTTTCATAATAAGCTATAAGTTTATTTGTTAAGCCTTTTATAGAAGTAGGATTTAATATTTTATTTTTGATTTCTGTGAGTGTAATATCCTCAATGAAGTCCTTAGAAATGTTTTTCATTTTACACTGTTTTGTCCTATATCTTGTACCACAATTATAAGTAGAGTATTTAGATTTATTTCTACCAGCATAGCTCGTGTGTCCTACCATTGCTGAACCACAGGTGCCACAGAAAATTTTTCCGGATAAAATATAGGGTTCCTTAGCTTTATTGGTTGCATTTCTTTTATTATCAAGCATTCGTTTGGCTGCTTTATCAAAAGTTTCCTTATCAATGATTGCTGGAACACCATTAGGTATTTTTATAATTTCCTCTGGTTTTTTAGTTCTATGGGAGTTTCTTTTACCATCTACCATCTTAGGAACCTTATTAAAAACAAAGGTCCCAATGTATTTTTCATTTCTTAGTATTTCACTCAAGCTATTTTTTCCAAAGGTGCGTCCTAATTTTGTTTTATAGCCTAAACAGTTTAGCTTATCAATTATCTGATTATACCCATAGCCTTCAGCATACATTCTAAAGATTATTTTTACTGCCTTAGCTTCATAGGCATTTACAACATACTTTTTAGTTTCAGGGTCTACATTATATCCAAGAGGGGGGATACCTCCTGTGTGTTTACACTGGAGAGCTGTTTCTTTCATTCCTTTCATAACTTCTCTGGCTAAGTTCTTAGAATAATATTCAGCCATACCTTGAAGAACAGATTCAAGGATTATGCTTTCTGGACTATCATCTAAATGCTCAAGCACTGAAATTAGCCTTACTCCATTCTTTTTAAGCACTCTTTTATAATATGCACTGTCGTATCTATCTCTTGAAAAACGGTCAAGTTTATGAACAATAACTGCATTAAATAATCTAAACTCACTATCCTTAATCATTTCGAGAAACTTTGGTCTGTTATCTGTGGTAGCAGATCTTGCTTCATCAGTATAGACTTTAGTAATAATTATTCCATTCTTGTCTGCATACTCTTTTATAGCTCTAACTTGAGCTTCGATAGATTCTTCACGTTGATTATCAGAGCTATATCTTGCATAAATTGCTGCTTTCAAAGTACGCCACCCCTCTCTTAAAGCTTAGTCCTTGTTTTTACATGGTCAATTGTTCCGATTATGGTAACAGAGCTATTCTTAAGTTGAGCATTTGTAAAAATAAAGCTATCAAATTCGTTATTTTCAGCCTGAAAGAGATTTAGATTGTTTAGTTTTTTATATCTTCTGATGTATGTCTCTCCATCAATTAGGAGAAGGACTATATCATTATGTTGATATGACTCAGTTGGAATAATAAACACCAGATCCCCCTTATTTATTCTTGAGTTAACCATACTTTTATCATCACAAATATAATAAAAGCATTTTGATGTATCGTAATTGTTGGAGGCTGGTACATACTCATAGTAGTCTATAGCTTCTTGATTAATAATAGTACCTGGGTCAATAAATGATAATACAGGAACCTCAACGGGTATTCTGTGAATAGAATTATTTTTTTGTTCCTGCAATTGCAGCTTATTTCTCGTTGCAGTTATAGCTGATGAATCAACATCGTTTACTATTGGCTCAAAAGCAATATTGAAATAATCAGTCTCGTCAAGCTCATAACCTGCAGCAAGAAGAAGATCATTTTCACTAACATCATTTGCTGCAGCTTTTGCAAACTTGCTGATTATATCTGTAGATGGAGCTTTATCAAGTTTACAGTTTATAAACTTTGATATATAAGGACGTGCAACATTACAGTCCTTTGCAAATTCAGAAATACTTCTATTGGCACCGATAGCTTTTTTCAATAGTTCACTAAAACTCTCTTTGTTAAATTTACTGTTCGTCATATATATCACCTCGCTATTTATTATACACAAAAACCATATAGAATACAAATATTATTTTTTTTGTTACCTGGTTTACAAGTAAAAATGTTTGTGTTATATTGTTTACAAGAACGAATATTTATCAAAATTGTAACTTGAGCTATGCAATATGTTACAATGTCAATTCCGACATCAGTAAATAGGAGGTGGTATTTTAATGAAAGCCAGCATTATAACAATTACATATGATAGAAAATCAAAAGAGCGTATCAAAGAGGAATATCTTAAAAATACAGAGGTAGAAGAAAGCTTCCAAGAGCAATTTGTTAGAATACTTGTCCAAGGCTTAGTGAACATAGGTATTGTTAAATCAAATAATACTCATGAATTAATAAATAATATAGCTTAGAAAGGATGATTAAAATGCTAATAAGAGTTAATGGAGATGTATACGGAGAAATACCCTACCAAGTAGACAAGAAGAATGTATCAGAAGTTATAAACGAAATAGACTTTAATCCTTTTGACGGTGGAGCTGCAAAAGAGGATAAGGGCTCTGCATTTGAATTCTATAAAAAGCTAATGAACATATTTGAAAAAGAAAAAAGGGACTGGGGAAAGAAAGATGTTTATTTAAGTTTTGATGAGGCGGCTGAGGTTATAACTACAACTTTTCAAAGCTTTAACTACAATAATTATTAATGACGGCACCAAAGAATATATGATAGCAATTGAGACTTCAGCCGTAGGCGTAAATAATAATTCAGTCCCTTATCAAAACTTATCATATAACTTAATTATCGAAGAATTCTACAAGGTGAATTTAGAGAGTAGATTAATAGAGATAATTAATACTAAAGGCTATGTTACAGAGGAGGAAGTTTTATTAATCGCTAATGATATAAGTTTATTTGATGAGTTAAAACTAAGAAGAGTGCTAAGTATTGTACTGAATGAAAATAATCTTAAGAAACTAAAGATAAATAGTACAAAAATAAAGGATAATGATAGTAAAGTAAGCAACTCCAGGTATATTATCATAAAAGGCTTTCAGGAGGAAAGTAAAAAAATTTGTGCATGAGATAAAAAAATTTTTGAAACATGTTACAGTATATAACATACAGACAATAGTGGACAAAATATTATTACAAGGGAATGGATTATAAAGTGTTAATACCTTCCCTTGCATTAAGAGGGGTAGAGTTATGGCTAAAGATAAGATGGTACTATTATTAAAAGATGTATGGGTAAATGATATTAGAGAGTTGAGTGGATGGCAATATCTTAAATCATCACATAGACTTTATAAACATGGGATTTTAATTTATCATAAGGATGAAATCTTTTTAAAACTAATGAAATACTCCCCCAAAAAAGGGGATCTATATATTGATTTTAATCCGGCTAAAATAAAGTATGGTGAGATAGATAGCTTAAATATGGATATATTCTACGAAGAGATTTGTATGCTCTTAGATAGGGAGTTACAAGATATTTTCAGATGCGACACGTTCTTTGAAACAAATAGAAATAAGTTAAACATGTTCAAGGGTGAAATTTACATTGATATAATTATAAATAAAGAAGAAGCGGAAGCTTTATTTGGATTTATAAGGAAAATTGATATACCACGCATGAAAATAAATCTTAAATATATGGATTCCGGGACTATTTACTTTTATGGTGGAAATAACCTAAGCAACAGTAATATTGTTTTTAAGATATACAAAAAGCATGATGAACTTAAAAAAAGAAGATATCAAATCAATAGTTCAGTAGGGATAATAAGATTTGAACTGGTTCTAAAAAGGAGAAAACTTCTCTATGATTATAAAAATGCTGAGAGGCTTAAGAAGAAGAAATCCTATCAGGTGTTTCATGACCTTGCTGGAGAGTATGGAGATATTAAAAATATAGCTAATATTGATTATCAATCAAGCGGAGACTTTGAGACATTAAGTTCAACTTTATATCAATTTCAGAAACTTTACGAATTTATTTTGCAAAAGTGCAATTTAAATAAGGTAATCACAACAAGAGATACTCTTATGGATACTATAATAAGCAGGGCATCCCCTGGACTATCTAAAAAATTATGCAACTATGTTAAATATGTAAATGGAGAAAATACTACAATGAATGTAAGTAAAAAGACCTTGAGCCGGTATAAAAAAATGATATTGGATTTGGGGTATCACTATTTGTATAGTGATGTAGAAATCCAGCCATTACATTTAGAGGAGTTGTTTTTCAAACATCTTTACTATAGTAGTGCTGCTTAGTAAGAAGAAAGATAGAGTTGATTACAATTATAAAAATTCTACGGTATTATAATATGTATCTTCTTCAAAAAAATAAGCTGATTTATTTAATCTACTTGATTAAAATTGCAAGTGCTATCTGTAACATTATGCTGCAACGTAACTTGAGAAAAATAAGGTATATAATCACCCTCGGAAAGGAATCATAAGCTTAATCACAAAACACCATCTACTATTTTTGTGGATTTTGGAGAAGATAGGGAGATATATTTACATACATTGTTGGATTATTAAAATAAAGTTAGCATTATAAGTGCTAACTTTATTTTAATATGAATGACAAAATTATTGACAGACTCTATCTATCTAAAGTGAGCGGCTTAGTTTTGCTATTTTCGGTACAGGTCTGACAATACATTATTAAAGAATTTAGCACCCCCAGTTAGAATTGGCTTAAATTCATCCAATCTAACTTCCAATTCCTTTTTACCTAATTCAGTGATAACATAGAAGTTCTTAGACTTGTCACTTTTAACCTTTTCTATAAAACCATCAGCCTCCATCTTTTCTAAAAGTGGATAATAGGTACCATGTGAAGGATTCCAAACATGGGAGTTTGAAATTCCTTGTATCTTATTCAATATTTCCTTGCCATATAATGGTTCAGAGTGCTTGTTTAGTAAAAACAATGTGTATAAGGATAAGAAGTTTGAACTCGAAATTTTAATGGGAAACATTCGGTTATATTCAGCTTTGTAGATATGCCTATTGTTCCTCCTTTTTACCCTGTATCTTCCTATCAGGTTTATTTTTTTAGTGGTTACTTTTGATTTTGACATAACATTACCTCCATTTTTATACTAAGCAGTTTAAAGTCTTACTCAGGACAATTAAATCCAAGTTTAATCAAAATATAGCATTTAATATAAAGGACCATGTTTCAAAGCCCATTGGGTTGAAAGGATTAATTATATGCAATTTTATCCGGCTACGGATAATTTGTCATATGATGAATGTCATAGATTAGTGTTCCGAAGGAGTGCATTTTCTAAAGAGGGGTGGGGCATGAAACTAAGAAATATTTTTTGATGGTATAAGCCTACTACTGGGAGAAATTATATATATTTTTTTACTATATATAGGTGCCTCTATAATGGTGTAGAATTTTACATTAATTAGAAAGAATTAATGTAAAATGTTGAATGTTTTCGTCAAAACGAATAAAATATTATTATATACACCATAAAGTAGAGGTGCATTAACTATGATTGAATATATAACTACACATGAAGCAGCAAATAAATGGGGGATTACTGCAAGACGTGTTCAACTATTGTGTGCTCAAGGGCGCATTGAAGGAGCAGTTAAAAAAGCTTCTGTTTGGCTTATTCCTCAAGATGCAGAGAAACCTTTAGATGGACGAGCTGGGCGAAAAGCGACCAGGAAGAAAGATGATAATGTTTTAAATGGGGGTATTGACTGTGAGCGGCATTATTAATTCAAATGAACAGCTTATTAATAAAGTAAACAATGTACTTTCTAATAAGAAAAGCAGCCGAGTAAATATTATTAATGACAAATTAACCCTTTCTGTCTTTTCAGAGTTAAAGGAGAATATGAGCAAAGTAAAGGATATTAACCTTGTAATCAGAGATTCTACTTATATTCCTTCAGGTCGAGAAATATCAAGAGAATTTGAGATAAGTCGTACAGTCAATGATATGCTTTTCAACTCCTATGACATTATTGAAAAAAACAAGTTAAACCATTTAAACAAGGCAAGAAGCATGCATGAATTTATAGAAAAGCATGTTAATGTAAAAAGGGTAAGAAATAAAGCCGTTGTAAAAAGTAATTTGATGCTTATTGATAATGACTATGCAGTGTTTGGAGATTCTTCTTTAGAAATTACTAAAAAAGCACTGACAGGCTTATTTAAAATTATTAATTTTAATGTAGAGCTTACAGATAAGGAGCAGGTTCAACAGTTATCAAAGAACTTTGAACTGCTTTGGAATAGTAAAGAATATACAGAGGATTTTAAAAAGCAGCTGCTTGAAAGCTTGAACTTTATATATAAGGAATATGGTCCAGAGTTTATCTATTTCTTTACATTGAATGAACTCTTTGGGGATAATCTGGATTCAGATATTGAAAAATTTGAAAATGACCGTATAGGTTTTAAGGATACTGAAATTTGGAGCAGTCTTTTTAAGTTTCAAAAGGATGCAGTTGTTTCTGCTATTAGAAAGATTGAAAAATATAATGGTTGCATAATAGCAGACAGTGTGGGGCTTGGTAAAACCTTTGAGGCTCTTGCTGTTATAAAATACTATGAATTAAGACAGCACAGGGTATTAGTGCTAACCCCTGCAAAGCTTTATGATAACTGGGAGTCCTTTAGAAACTCTTATATAGATAATAGATTTGCCAGGGATAGATTTGCTTTTGATATAGTATGCCATACTGATCTATCAAGACAGTCAGGAAGGGCACGTAGTGGTCTTGACTTGTCACGTATAAATTGGGGTAATTATGATTTGCTGGTTATTGATGAATCCCATAACTTTAGAAACAGGAATGAAAATCCTGAAAAGATGACAAGGTACGGTAGACTAATTAACGAAATAGTAAAAAAGGGTGTTAAAACCAAGGTTTTAATGCTATCAGCCACTCCAGTTAACAATTCACTTACAGACTTGAAAAATCAGTTAAGTGTTATAAATATTGATGATGATAAAGCTTTTAAGGAAGAAGGCATTCCAAGTATTGATGGAGTTTTAAGAAAAGCTCAAAGGGAGATAAATGAGTGGATGAAAGAAAGTAGCAGGAGCAAGAATGTTCTGCTTGACAGGCTGCCATCTGAATTTTTTAAACTTCTTGAAATGATTACAATATCAAGAAGTAGAAAGCATATAACACAATATTATGGTAATGATAATGTAGGAAAGTTTCCAGATAAACTTCCTCCAAAAACTTTTAATCCAGAGATTGATAGTAAAGGGAAGCTTTTAAAATTTAAAGAAACTAATGAAGTTCTTGAGAAGTTAAAACTTGCGGTATATTCACCTATGTCATATATTAAACCGCAATATAAGGAGTATTATAGGGAAAAGTACCAAACGGTTTATGGAGATAGGGTAATATTTTATCATGAGCAGAGAGAGCTTATAACAGCTACATTACATCGCTTCAATTTATTTAAGCGTCTCGAAAGTTCTGTTTATTCCTTTGGAGAAACCATAAGAAGGCTTATGGAGAGAATAGATAATTATATTAATGTGATAACTAAAGAGTCAGAACAGAAATTAAATCTTGAAGTAGATGATATAGATGATGAAGATGAAGTTACACTTGATTATAAATACGAGATAAATGTTAAACATTTGATGAGCCAAAATTTCCTTGAAGATCTGCTCTACGATAAAGAGATACTAAAAAACATTATGAAAGAGGTTAAGGAAATACTTGAAAATGATAGGGATGAGAAATTAAGAACTCTTCAGGATGTTATAGTTAATAAAATAATAGCTACTCCTTATAATCTTGGAAACCGAAAGATATTGATATTTACAGCCTTTGCAGATACAGCAAACTATATTTATGAATCAATAGCAGATGAGCTTAAAAAGCATGGAATTAATACGGCATGTATTACCGGCTCTGGAGAGCCTAAAACTACATTAAGTGGAATAAAAAAGGAATTTAATACAGTGCTTAAACACTTTTCACCAAGGTCCAAGCTTGGTGAAGAACTTCCAAAGGAAATGCAAATTGATGTTGTTGTAGCAACAGACTGTATTTCTGAAGGACAAAACCTTCAGGATGCAGACTGCGTAATTAACTATGATATACAATGGAATCCAGTAGTCTTAATTCAAAGGTTTGGAAGAATTGATAGAATTGGAAGCAAAAATGATAAGATTGCTATGATAAACTTCTTCCCTAATATGGAACTTAATGAGTATTTGCAGCTTGAACAGAGAGTTAAAGGTAAAATGATGGCAGCAAATCTTTCATCAACAGGGGATGAGGATATACTTTCACCTGAAATGAATGATTTTATCTTCAGAAAGAAACAGCTTGAAAGACTTAAAAATGAAGTTGTAGATATAGAAGATTTAAACGATAATATATCTCTTACAGACTTAAATATGAATGATTATCTTTATGAACTCGCTGGATTTGTAAGACAAAACCCTGATATAAAAAGGGTGCCAAGGGGTGTATACTCTGTAGCTCAGGGAGAAAAAAAAGGATGCATCTTCTGCTTTAAGCATTTAAGGGATGAAGCAAAGCCTAAGAGTGAAAGTTCATTGTATCCATATTATCTTATGTATGTTTTGGAGAATGGAGAAATTTATTTTGGAAATAGCAGTGCCAGGGAGACACTAAAGGAGTTTAGGAAACTTGCTTATGGTAAGGTAGAACCTGATAAATTGCCTCTTGAAAGATTTAATAAGAAAACTAAAAATGCAGCAGATATGAGTGAATATTCAAAGTTACTTAATAAAGCAATATCAGAAATATTAGGAGAAGAGGATAAGAAAGCTCAGCAGAGTATTTTTGACTTTGGAGGATATGAAAATAGCTTTGAAAATGTAAGCAGTGACGATTTTGAGTTAGTATCCTTTCTTGTTATAGAGTAGGAGGTGGCTTAATGTTTAATCTTCCATTAGACTATGAAGTTAATAAAAAGTTTGATATAAAGATGTTTACAAGCTCCCAGCTTACTCCAAAGGAGAAGAAGTATTTTAAAGATAATGTGGTTCAAATAGAATTAAAATATCAAATAACAGGAGAAGATATTGCATCATTTATTGATGATGAACATAATTGTCAAGCTATAATGTTTTTTGAGGTTGAAGTTAAGGATTTAAAAAGTGCGAAAACTATAGGAGAAATTATTCAAAGAATTGTAAAACCATTAGTAGTAATAAGATTCTTTGATTCCAAGGGGACGGAAAACTATTGTTTTGCGTACAAAAGACTGAATAAGCTTGATAATACCCAAATAGTTATAGATGAAATTATATTTACACCAATATCATCAATATTCTTAGAGAATGAAACTAAAGAATTAATTTCAAAATATTTAGATTTTGACGAAGTTAAAAACAAGGTTAATAAGCTATCCTATTATTATGAAATGTTTAGCAAAGCTATAGTAATTAGTAATAGGACATATTTTTCAGGATACAAAGGCATTTTATCATCAAATATATTCTATGACCTTGATACTATGAAATTATTGACCGGCCTTTTAAGAGAAATTGAAGGCTTTGAGAGAGAAAAAAGTAATGCAAACACTGTGTCAGAGAAGGCGCAGATTAATATGAAGATTAAGAATACCATTGATAAAATCAATAAACTTACAGAGTGACAGGAGGATAAACATGGAGAATAAAGTTACTAAGGAGATATTCAATCCTATAAATGAAAATATAAAAAAGCTTGAGAGTCTGTTTCCGGAGATAGTAAAAGATGGACAAGTTGATTTTGAAGCCTTAAAGCAGGAGCTTGGTCAGTTTGAAGAGGTAGGCAAAGAAAAGTATGAACTTACATGGCCTGGGAAAACACAAGCAAAACAGCTTGCAAATACAGATATAGTAGGTAAAACATTAAAATATGTACCAGAGGATAGCAAAAATCCTGAAACTACTGAGAATTTATATATTGAGGGAGATAATCTTGAGGTATTGAAGTTACTTAGGAATAGCTATTATGGAAAAATTAAGATGATTTATATTGATCCACCTTATAATACAGGGAATGATTTTGTTTATAGGGATAAGTTTGAGAGTGATAAGGATATTATAAATATGTTAGAGGGAGAAATAAATGAAATAGGTGAAAGACTAGTAAAGAATCAAAAAAGTTCAAGCTACTATCACTCGAATTGGTTGAGTATGTTATATCCAAGAATAAAATTAGCAAGGGAGTTATTAACTGATGAAGGAGTAATTTTTATCAGTATAAATGATGATGAAGTTGTTAATTTAAGAAAAATATGTGATGAGATTTTTGGCGCAAATAACTTCATACATGTTCTAAAATGGAAAAGAAAAAAACAACCATCATTTTTGCATGGGCACGTGGCTTCAGTAATGGAATATATAGTAATATATGCGAAAGATAGTAATAAACTTGAAAAGTTATCTATTGAAACAAGAAGTGATGGAAATACAAGGGTTGATAATAAGTCAAATAGTGTCTCGATGAGGTTGATTAAGAAAGGTATTCGTGTTAAGTTGCCAAAAGAAGTTACAATTATAAAAGCTGGAATTTATAAAAATAAGACGATGGAAACCGAGTACTTAAATGATGTTTACATTAAGGATGGTAGAACTATAAACGATTTTTATGCAAAAGCACGTTTTAGAAATGAGCAACAGATGATTGATAAATTTGTTGAAAATGATGTTTTGTTTATAACAAAGAATTATGGGTTTAGAAGAGATTTATTATCTGAAGAACTTGAAAAAAGAAAATCTATTACTGACTTATTACTTGATTGGGGAGACAACCAAGATAGCGATAGTGAGATTAATGAACTTTTTCCGGAAGGTAAACCATTTGATTATCCTAAACCAGTAAAATTAATAAAAAATTTAATAGCTTGCGTAGACACAGAAGAACAATATATCATGGACTTCTTTTCAGGATCTGCAACAACATCACAAGCAGTATTTGAATTAAATGCTGAAGATGGACTAAATAGAAAGTTTATATTGGTACAGCTTCCAGAACCTTGTGATGAAAAATCAGAAGCTTATAAAGCAGGTTATAAGAATATTTGTGAAATTGGCAAAGAACGTATCCGTCGTGCCGGTGAAAAAATAAAAGAGGAATTTAAAGACAAGGAAGGAATAGAGAAACTTGATGTTGGCTTTAAAGTTTTCCGAGTAGCTGATACAAACATCCGATGGAATAGTGAAGCATTAAAGGAAGGTCAGATAACTATGGAGGAGGCTACACTTAAAAATAAGGATTTAATCGACTTTAATCCTGGATTTACCGATATAGATGTTGTATATGAGATTATGCTTCGTCACAGGGACTTCCCTTTAACATCAAAGATTGAAAAACTCTCAAACATTGGAGAAAGAACTTACATCTTCGCTGATGCAATAGTTGTATGTTTAGAAGAAAAGGTAACAGACAAAATAGTTGATGGAATTGCAGCCATAGAGCCAAAGCCTATTAAAGTAATATTCCGTGATAGTGCCTTTGATGATGATATCTCCCTAAAGCTTAATACAATGAACCGCCTTGATGCACAACTTAAAAAACATAATCAAGGAAAAGAGCAGTCCTACAGAGTAGAGTTTATTTAAACTCAGAAAACATAATGATTAATAATCATTATATGCTATTTAGGAATACAGGAGGGAGATAAAGTATGACGCAAAAAATAGTATTTAATTTTGATGAAAGCTTGGAATATCAGCGAAATGCTATAAATGCTGTTGTTGATCTTTTCAAAGGTCAGGATAGGGAGCTTGGAGATGTAATATACAGGGGGGCAACTCGTCATATAAAAAGACTTGGCGAAAAGGATCCAGTAAGAAACAGGCTTGATATTGGGCCAAGTACAATTTTAAACAATATGAGGGAAGTGCAAAATAATAATATGCTCTTCCCAAGCAACTCATTTGATTCAGGGTACAACTTTACGGTGGAGATGGAAACAGGAACGGGAAAGACCTATGTTTATTTGCGTACTATATTAGAACTTTATGAGGCATATAACTTTATGAAGTTTATAATTGTTGTACCTACCGTTGCTATCAGAAAAGGTGTTGAGAAAAGTATAGAGATGCTAAAGGATCATATTAAGACACTTTATCATGGTCTTGATATATCAAAGCACGCTTTTGTATATGATTCAGATAACCCAGGAAAGCTTACGGACTTTGTTGAAGCAAGAGATTTAAGAATAGCTATAATGAATATCCAGTCCTTCAATAAGGATACGAACAAAATAAGAAAAGAAGATGAAACAGGTAGAGTACTTTGGGATTTACTAAAGTATGTAAATCCTATTGTTATTATAGATGAACCACAAAGACTTGAGGGCAGCAGCAAGAAAAAGAGTGCATCTTTAAGTGCAATTGAGGAGCTAAATCCTCTATTTATATTAAGATATTCAGCCACACATAAAAAACTTTATAATCAAATATATAAGCTGGACTCTTATCAGGCTTATAAACAGGATTTGGTCAAGAAAATAGAAGTTAAAACAATATATAGCAATATAAGTAAAGACTATAATTATGTTAGATTTGTAGAGTTTACTAAAGATTTAAAGGCAAAGATAGAAATATTCTATAGTGAGCCTGGTGGCACTGTAAGATTTAAGACTTTTAATGTGTTAAAAAACGCACCATTATTTGAACTATCAGGGGGACTGCCTCAGTACAAAAATATGGTTGTATTAGAAGATCCACATAAAATAAATGGACTCAAGATTGGGTTAGGAAATGATGTTCTCGTCCTGAAGGAAGGAGAGAATAACTATGATGTTGATGAGCTTGATTTGATTAGAATTCAAATAAGGCTGACAATACAAAAACACTTTGAAAAGCAGTTAAAAATACTTGAAAAAGGTTATAAAATTAAGGTGATTTCACTCTTCTTTATAGATGCTGTAAAAAACTTTAGAGACAGTGAAGCAGCTGATGGCAGAGGGCTGTATGCTAAAATATTCGATGAAGAGTATGCAAAGATTATCCTTGACCCAAGATACAATGAAGTCTTTAGGAAGTATCCTGAGCTTTTCGCTGATTATAAAAGTGTTCAGAAGGTGAGAGAAGGTTATTTTGCTCGTGATAAGAAGAATAATGAGACTGAAGTAGACGGTTTTGATTGGTCAAAGGATGAAATTGAGATGAATAAGAAGGCTCAAGAGGATATAGAGAGAGGGATTCAGCTCATACTTGATAAAAAGGATGAACTTATATCCTTCGATGAACCACTTGCATTTATATTCTCTCATTCAGCTCTTAGAGAAGGATGGGACAATCCAAATGTATTTCAGCTTTGTACACTAAAAAAGGGAAGTTCAGAAATAGCAAAGAAGCAGGAGATAGGACGTGGACTTAGATTACCAGTAGATATACATGGTAACAGATGCTTTGATGAGGATGTAAATGTTCTAACAGTTATAGCCAATGATTACTATGATCATTTTGCAGAAGCACTACAAAATGATTTTAGTAGTGAAGCTGGCTTTAAGAAGGAAGAAGTAACTTATGATGTAGTATACAGAACCCTTGAGGAAGCAGGTATGCCTAAGGAGTTCATCGTTGCAGAAACAGTAGAAGCTTTCAAGATAGAATTAACTGAAGCTGGAATTATTAATCCAAAGAACAATGAACTTACAAAGAATGCAGCAGAAATATTATATTATGAATTTAAAAATCCTGCTCTAAAAACCTTTGAAATCAAAATCAAAGAAAGATTTATAGATAATATGCAGAATAAAGGAAGCCGCAGAATTGAAATCAAAAATGGGGATGAGGAACCTGTTGTTAATGGATATCACAGTTTCGTTACTGAATCAGAGTTTCAAAAACTATGGGTAGAACTCAAAAATCGTATAGTTAAGAGAACCATGTATCAGGTTAAAATTGATAATGAACAGTTTATTAAAGAATGTATTGATGATTTAAATGAGAAATTAAGTTACAAGGCACTTAAAAGAGAATTTGAAGTAGCAACAGGTAAGGGAGATTATGATGAATCCAGGAAGTTTAAGTTTGATGATCCAGCAAAGGTAAGCCTTACTCTTGGTGACGAAGACATTGAGATTATAAAGAGTGACTTTGAAATTACTAATTACCTTATGCATCACACAATGCTTCCAAGGAAGGCTTTGTTTAGGATTATTTCAGGTTTGCAAAACAAAAAATTCCTGCAAAAACAAGCAGTTCTTGATGAGGTTATGAAGGCCATATTGGATAAATTAACAGAGTTTAAGGCTAAAAATATTGACTATGAAATTATAGATGGATATCTCTTTGAGGAAAGTTCCATATTTTCTGTGGAAGAGAT
Organism: Pseudobutyrivibrio ruminis; assembly: GCA_015057305.1. Classification (GTDB taxonomy): domain Bacteria; phylum Bacillota; class Clostridia; order Lachnospirales; family Lachnospiraceae; genus Pseudobutyrivibrio; species Pseudobutyrivibrio ruminis_F. Next base: position 14,643 of record SVES01000042.1, read on the forward strand.
TGAAAGAAGTATGGTAGATAATAAAAGAGCTTATAAAACCAAGGGAGATTATAAAAGGGCACTTCATAAGTATATAAGAGTTGATAGCGACGGAGAATTTGAATTTGCAAAGAGTCTCGATGAAGACCCAGAGGTATTGCTATTTACTAAGCTTAAAAAGGGTGGTATTGTAATTGATACTCCGTATGGAAATTATTCACCTGACTGGGCTATTATCCATAAGGTAGATGATGTAAAGGCTAAACTTTACTTTATAGTTGAAACAAAGTGCGATAAAGAAAAGAAGGACCTGACTCAGGTTGAAGATGCTAAAATCAATTGTGCAAAGAAGCATTTTGCTAAGGTTTCAGAAGATATTACCTTTGATTGGGTTAACAGCTATAACAAGTTTAAAGAGCTGGTTCAAAAAGATATCTTAAGGAGAAGGAGCAGTTAATTCAGATATTTAATCAATCTCTTGATGATGAAGTTAAAATGACTAAACTTAAATGCAATTTACGCATGATTTATTTGACACCTCTTGTGATAACATAGATTCATAAGAGGTGTTTGTATATACTGACTAAGGGATGAAACGGTGAGGAGGTAGAGATATATGTCAGACATTAATATACCTGTGGAATTTAAGTCGGATGAAAAAGGTTATTTTGACAGGCAGTGTCCTAATGAAAAGTGTGAATATGTTTTTAAAATATACATGGAAGACTGGAAAGAAAAAGTATCTGACGATCAGGTATTTTGCCCTATGTGTGGACATACCGCAACATCTGATAAGTGGTATACTTTCGAGCAAATTAAGGCTGCTGAGGAGATAGCTGCCAGTTACGTTCAATCTTACATAAGTAATGAATTTGATAAGATGTTTGGAAAAATGGCACGCAGCACGCGTGGAAATAAATATATTCAAATTACCTATAAACCGGGCAAGAAAATATCGTTTGTTAATAACCCTATAGGACAAAGACCAGAATGGGAATTAGAGATAAGCTGTGAAAAGTGTCAGACTCGATATAGTGTGATTGGAAGTGCTTATTTTTGTCCATGCTGTGGATATAATGCCGTTGAGAGGATTTTTAATGAGTCTTTAGATACTATTCAAAAGATGATTGAGTCTATTGATGATATACACAGTACCTTTGAAAAAAGCTATGGTAAAGATAAAGCGGAATCCATGTGCCGAACAATGATAGAGGGCACATTGGGAGATATTGTTTCAACTTTCCAAAAGTATGCAGAAGAAATTTATAAGCAAATTATGCCGACTAAGAAGGTTAGAGTTAATGACTTTCAAATAATTGAAAAAGGCGGTAACTTATTTAAGGAGGCAATTGGAAATGGATATGAGGCTTGGCTATCTCAAGATGAGATTGCTGAAATTAATATGCTATTTCAACAAAGGCATATAATTGAACACAATAATGGCTTGATTGATGACAGATATATTCAAAATTCAGGAGATAAATCGTATAGAGTGGGTCAACGTGTAATAATAAAAAATAAAGATGCTATGAGGTTATTAAGTCTCGTAAGAAAGCTTTCGAATGGATTAAGCAAATTAGGAGGAATGCAGAATGGATAAGGATTTGTTTTATAACTGGCTTAAGAATTTTAAAAAGCTTGATTCGACTACAAGTAATGCAAGAACTTCAAATTGTCTGAGAATTGAAAAATTCTATGGTGATTTGGACAAGGTTTATAATTCAGATAGATGTGCAAGTCTTTTAGAGCAGCTCAACTTTACCACAACAGATAAGAAACTTGGAGCAAAGCCGAAACACAAAATACCAATAGACGGGGATATTTATAATGGAACACATACATTAAAAGCTGCTTTAAAATTATACATAGAATTTAAAGATAATAAGCTGATTAATGAACTCAAAAGCATAGCTGATGTAGAACCTGACAAACATGACGGATCATATGAGCTTGTAAGAGAAACCGTTGAAGCACTATCAACAATTCCAAAGGAGCAACTTGATATAAATGACCTTGATCTTCTTTACTTAATGGCAGTTGGCACTTGGCGAAGTGGTGTTGATGTTAAAAGACAAAAAATTAAAGAAAGTCACTTAGATACAGGTGAAAAGGATAGGCTTTTTGCTATTTTAGATAAAGTAAAGGAGAAAGCTATTCAGCAATACTACGAAAATATTGCAGAAGAAGGTAAAAATTTAGGGTGGTCAATTGGGATGTTTGGTACTGGCTTTCACACATTTGCCTCAAAATCAGATAAAGAAAGTGCCAAGAGATTCATTTCTCTTTGCATAGAACTTAAAGATATGAGCGATGATGAAGCAATGTTTATAAAGGTAGAAGAAGCTATTAACAAAGGGATAAAAGGGATGCAGAGTGCAGCGGCTTCTGTAATGTTACATTGTTTAAAGCCATGTACGTTTCCTATTATGAATAGTGCAGTTAATGATACCATATCACTTTTTCAGGTAGAAGGTGTATCATTAGTTAAGCCAAAAGAATTAGCATATTATATACAAAATTCAAGGCATTTAAAAAAATTTAGAGATGAAAAGTGTTTATTCAAGAACTATAGAGCTATGGATATGAAATTGTCTATCTATGGTAGAAGTAAGGATATTGAAGAGGGTGAATATGTTAATGATATGGCTATTTTACAGGATGACAAGATAAATATTTGGAAAATATCTCATGGAAACGATGGGAGTTTTACTGAGGAAGAGAGAGAAAGGTATTTTGATCAATGCATAATCACTGTTCATAGAGAAACTGGAAGAGGACAAGGACATGAATTTGAGAATGGTATAAAAATTGGGGATTACTTTTATTTGTGTTACGGAAATAGTGGAATAAAGCTTCTTGGAAAGATTACATCAAATGCTGAACAATTAGATAGTAAAACTCAAGGATGGCTATATAGGAGTTACGAGGTAGTAGCGTATTCCAAGATTCCTAATTATCAATATTCAGCAGCTCAAAAAGGGTGGACTCCGAATTATAATTCTACTGCTTGGCGTATACCAATAAATGATTATGCTGAATTTGAAAAAAATATTCTATTGCCTTGCTTTGATATTAGAGTTAAAGAATTGTTATCTGATAACATAATGATTCAGACTATAAATGGAGAAGATGAAGGGGTGAATTACTGGTGGCTTAATGCAAGCCCTAAAATATGGAGTTTTAGCAATATTGAAGTGGGTCAGTCTGTGGAATATACATCAGTAAATGATAATGGACATAAAAGAAAAATTTATAAGAATTTTGAAAATGTGAAGGTGGGAGATATTGTTATTGGATATGAGTCATATCCGGAAAAGGCTATTGTTGCAATATGCAAAATTTCACAGGAACATGATGGAGAGAGAATATGGGTTGAAAAAGTACAAAATCTTATTAACCCTATTAGATATAGTGATTTGCTTGAAATTGATGAGCTGAAAAATATGGAGTACTTTAAAACATCAAGAGGAAGTCTTTTTAAACTTACTCAAGAGGAGTATGAAGTTATTATGGACTTGGTTAAAGAAGAGGAGTCTTCAGGTTTAAAAAGTTCGTTAGAATTGTACTCCAAGGAAGATTTTTTAAATGAAGTATTTATTTCAGAGCAACAATATGATGAAATAACAATACTTCTGAACAGAAAGAAAAATATTATCTTGCAGGGGGCACCTGGAGTTGGAAAAACCTTTGCTGCAAAAAGGTTAGCTTATTCATTGATGGGATTTATAGATGATTCAAGAATAGAAATGGTTCAATTCCATCAAAACTACTCATATGAAGATTTTGTTATGGGATTTAGGCCTGTTGAAGGTGGTGGTTTTGAACTAAGAACTGGCATATTTCATCAGTTTTGTATAAAGGCGGCTAATGATCCTGATAGGGATTATTACTTTATCATCGATGAAATAAATAGGGGAAATCTAAGTAAAATATTTGGTGAGCTTCTAATGCTTATTGAAAATGATAAAAGAGGCTCAAAGTTTGCGGTTCCCCTTACATACAAACCAGATAGTCGTTTTTATGTACCACAGAATGTTTTTATTATCGGTATGATGAATACTGCAGACCGCTCTTTGGCGATGATGGATTATGCCCTTAGAAGAAGATTTTGTTTTATTGAGATTGAGCCGGCTTTTAATACACAAGCATTTAGAAAATATTTAGCTGATAGTGGGATTCATGTGGAATTAATTGAAAAAATTATAAGTAGGATGAATTATTTAAACAATCAAATAGTAGCTGACAACAATTTAGGAAGAGGATTTAGAATTGGACACAGTTATTTCTGCAATCCTTCAACTGATGAAAACTGGTATCAGAGTGTTGTTCAGTATGAAATTAATCCGCTTATTGAGGAATACTGGTTTGACAATGAAGAAAAAGCGCAGGAGTACAAGGACTATTTGCTGGGGTGATATAAATGACGAAAAAGATACCAATCCGTAATATATACTATATGCTCAGCTATGCTTATGATGTTTTAAAGGAAGGAGATAATGTTAATTTATCCGATGAGGAATTTGATAACATATATAATCTGTTTGCAAAAATTCTTATAAATGGACTTAACCTTCTAATTAAGCGTGGTTTTAATAAAGAATATGTCTGCGTATCTGATGAACTGCCTGTGCTTAGAGGAAAAGTGTCTATAAATGATACTTTAAAAAGACAAAGCTTTATTCATGGAAAAATTAGCTGTGAATATGATGAGCTTTCATCAAATGTTTTGTTTAACCAGATCATAAAGACAACAATAATTACATTAATTAATTATAAAAAATTGGATAAACAGATAAAAAATCAGCTTATACACGTTAATAGGTATTTTCAGGAAGTAGATGCTGTTAGGCTTCAGAAATCACATTTTTCACGTATCTCCTATCATAGGAATAACCGTTTTTATAAGTTGATTTTAGATATATGTGAGCTTATTTTTGATGAAGTGATAGTTACATCTCAAAAAGGAGAAACGATTTTTAAGGATTTTATTAGAGATAATAGGATGGCTGCTCTATACGAGAAGTTTATACTTAATTTTTATAAAAAGGAACTAACATCAGTATTAGTCTATTCTCCTATCTTTCAATGGCAAAAGGATGACGACTTTGAGCATGTTGGTGAAAGTTTTCTGCCTGTGATGAGAACTGATATTGTACTACAAAATAAAGAAAGACAATTGATTATTGATGCAAAGTATTATACCAATGCACTCCAAATCCGCAATGTAGGGGATACAAAAAAGCTCATATCAGGAAATCTATATCAAATTTATACCTATATTAATAACAGTACTTTTACTGGAGAAAAAGCTGGAATGCTTATTTATCCGGTTGTAGACACTGAAATTGACTTTGCTTATAGTATTCAGGGACAAAAAATATACGTGAAGACATTGAATCTTAATACAAAATGGGAAGATATTTATAGACGATTGAAAGAAATAGCAGAAGTAATATAAAGTTTTATTCAGGATATTTTTAATAATATTATTGAGAGGATGGTATAGGAATAGAATGGAATGGGGAAAAAATTCGATAAAACCTAATGGATATATATTGCCAGATAATTTAAGAGGTAGGAGTATTCATGCAAAGGTAATACCAACAGTATGTAATTTAGAGAATATGCTTCAAAAGCTTTTACAAATCAATGGGGATTTTGCTCAGCTGAAACAGTGGGAGAAAAGAAGTTATAAAGCATACAGAATTGAAGAGATAAAAAATAGGATTATGAATTCTCCGCATTATGCATGGAAGGATATTATAAGAGAGCATATTTTATCAAGAAGACCTTCTGATTTTGGTGCAAGTGTAATTGATATATATTTAGTTGCATATGTGGCTGAAACTTTCGGAGCTGGTAAGGAAGAATTTTTTAAATACGTTAAAAATGCTGGTATTTCTGAAAATAGTAATTCTGCACAAGCTATATGGCAAGTAGGCAAAGGCGATGGAGTTTATCTTGAAATCCTTAATGATAACGGGCAGGTAAGGGACTGGAGTTTTATGATTAAATGGGTTGAAGGAAAATAAGAGTTGATGTTGGCGCTGAAGAATAATAGTTATAGTTGAGTTATCATATGTATTTTATAATATTTTATAATAATTTATAGTAATTTATAATATTTTATTGTAAAAAAACGCGTTAAGGTGTATATTATATATAAGAAGAGGTAATAATTCATGTTAGAACAATTAGCTGAAAAGATGATTCGCAAAAAAGTAAGTGAGGGAGATTTTGATGTTACTGACCATGCTTTTGAAAGAATGTCAGAACGTGAAATCGACATTGACAAGGTTTTAGATTGTATCATAAGAGGGAAAACTATAGAGTTTCAAACTGATAGAAGAACAAATGATATAAAAGTTTTATTTCAGGAAGCAACAGTTAATAAGCCAGAGGTATATACCGTTGTTGCAGCTTTAGAGACTCCTTTAATTATAACCGTATGCAGGACAAAAGAAGAGGTTTGGGAATCTATTAATAATGTTCTGCGAAGAAGGGAGAGATATTAATTATGAGTAAGAAGTGTTATATTTGTAATACTGAGATGGAGAAGAAAACCACATCTATAAATACTGGATGGGGAAGTTATAAACTAACTGTAGATGGAGTTAGTGCATATGTATGTCCACAATGCGGCGAGGTAACAATTGAAGGAAAAGATGCTGTTATGCTGCAAAAGCTAAGTAAAAGCTTAGTGGATGTAGATGAAAACCAAAAGCCTGATGTTTTAAATTTAACTGAAGTAGCAGATCTATTAAGAGTTAGCAATCAAACAATATATAATATGATAAGAGATGGCAGACTAAAAGCTCATAAATTCGGAAGAGAATGGAGATTCCTTAGAAAGGATATAGAATCCTTTATGGGTGGAGAAGAAGCATATGGCATTGCTGCAAGGGGAAAAACAGGGGAGTTAAATGATAAGGATGCTGAAATAATATCTAAATATCTGTAATAGAGAATGTATCTATATGAAAATAATCCTGAGCTTTATGCTCAGGATATTCTTTCATCCTTAAATTTAACTCCTCCTGTAGATATTTTTAAAGTATGTGAAACTTATGATTTAAAAGTAAATTATGAAAATATCCGATCTGCCGAAGCTCTTTTGATTGTTTCTAAAGGGAAAAAGAACATAATTATAAATAATAGAAAAATATTGTTCATTCCAAGACAAAGGTTCTCAATTGCTCATGAGGAGGGACACTTTTTTATTCCTTGGCATAGGAATATATGCACCTGCTCTAATATTGGAGATTTTAGTTTAGATAACTTAGAAGAAAATCAAGCATATATTTTTGCAGCAGAGCTATTAATACCTACAAACATATTGCTTCCTAAAATCGAAGACAAGGTTATTACCTTAGAGTTAATAAAGGAGCTGGCTCAGGAATTTAATGTATCATTAGGGGCAATGACAAGAAAAGTAATATCAATTACTCAAGATAAGGTTATTGCAATGGTGTATTATAGTAATGGAGCAAAGATAGTTCAAGCAAAGTCATCAACCTTTGATTTTAACTTGAAGCCTGGAATAATAAAGGGGTCAGCCGCCAAAGAACTTCTTCATAATAGATATAGCAATGAAACTGTTAAAAGGATTTTAAGATGTAATGTATGGTTTCAGGAGAATAGTGACAATTTTGAAATAGTAGAAGAGTCATTATATCAGCCAAATTTCAGCAGGGTATTTACAATTTTAAGGATTGCGAATGATATGGATTATGATGGAAGCTTATTTTGATATTTAAATATGTATTAAAATGTAGGATGGCAAGAGAATTGGTTGAATGTCGGAATTGACATCGGATGATGATAGAGAAACACTTTTATGAAGTGTTTTTCTATTTTATTAACAGAAATGAGTTAAATATTTAGTAACCATTCATTGATTAGATTTATACTTTGAAGTTTCTTTAATCTATTAGTCGGCAAAACCCAACTTATATAATCATTTAACTGCCTTTTAATCCATGATTTTTGTTGAGATGTTGTATAATCAAATGTTGAGCTGTACTTTTCATAGATTTTTTTAAGTTCAAAATAAGTTTTATCCCATATATAATTATTATGGCTCCAGTAGAATTTTATTGAATTTAACAATTGCACTTTCTTTATGTTTAATTTACCATTTTTTCGGTCGTTTCTAACTTTAGTACACCACTTAGCAATTGAATCATGGAGGTAATCATAAAAATCATCTCTACTAATTTGGTGCTTATACTTGAGAAATTCATCAAACTTTGTAATAAAGGATTCATCATATAAAAAATAAGTGCTCCCAGGATCAGTATTTAGTTTGCTTGAGTAATTATCAATTAGACTTATGACATATTCAAAATCTAAAAGATAAATATTTGGATAGTTGAATGTGTTCTTTTCAAAAGTGAAACCAGATATTGATAAAATGTAATAAGGTAACTTTCTATATTTGCTTTGTTTGAAAGTTGCTATTTCAGCTTCAACACTGGTTTTGGATAAAGGATTACTTTGATTTTTAATTTGGTAGCATTTTGAACGAATATATTCATTTCGGGTGTACTCAAAAATGTCTATACCATCATCACCTTTAAAAGAAGTGACTTCAGCCCAACTGTTATTGCCAACTAAAAGTTCAGCAATAAAGTATTCAGCTATAACCCCTTTGGATACACTTGGTCCAAATTGAAAATCAGTGCTGCTTTGAAGTAATTGTTTAACCTCCTCATACTTTTTCTTTGAACTTAAATCTAATAAGCTTAATAGGCAATCATAAAATTTTGAATCCATTGAATAACCTCCTTATATAATGAGATGTTTATATTTCTAATTCTACTACGATAGAGGTGAAGAATTAAATGGGGCAAAAAATATTATATACAACTTCTTATGATGATATTATTGAATCTATATCAGAAATATGCAATTGTAGTGCTGACCATATAAGAGATTACATACAAAATTCACAGCCTTTTAAAAATACTGCTATAAGAGATGTAAGACATAAGCTGTTTTTTAATGAGATTGGTATTAATTTTGATGGGCATAAGGAGATGTATGAAACAATAAAATTTGATACAGTTGTGGTTTCTCATCTTACTACAAGAATTACTGAGCCTGATACAACAGATATATATTATCTTGGCAAGGTTCTTACTGAACGTATAGATATAAGGGATTTTTTAGCAAGTAAAGGATTGTATTTTAAGAGAAGTCCACAAGGGTTAATGCTATATTATAATGAAGAAGTTGTAGATTGGAACAATTTTAATAGCTCTATTGCTTCACGAATAAAGGTAAGGCTAAGAGTAAATGGCAGCTACATGGATAACTGTATAAATGGTTTTTTATTTAATCATTTATTCTGGGAAGATGGAGATGTTGAGCATATTAGGGATTGCCCTGAAATATTGTCTGACATATGCCATGTACTCCGTAGGAATGGTATTATAAAGGAGTGGGGAGCTTTATCAAAATCTTATGCATTAGGATTTTTAGCAGAGGTAAAAGACATAATTTTTGATGAACATACTAAATTTATGACCACAAAGTCTAAGATATATTTAATATATAAATATGTAATATATTATTTAATACAGAATTATAATGGCGTCTGGAGTCCAAGATTTGATAATCCTAAAATGAGATTATATGATAACGAATGTGTTAGCAAAGACAAAATTATAGGATTTTATGAGATTAAGAGGTAATTATTTAAATATGAGTAAACCCAAAAAAGAAAGTACAGGTAAAATAGCTTGGCGGCTTTTACCTGTACCGATTAAATAAACATACCTAACAACGTTTAGCGTTGTTCTTGATCTATATTTTACCATAAGTAAGTAAAAAATAAACATATTTTTATAATTATTTAAAAATATTAGGGGCTTCTTTATATCAAATTATCTCTTATGCCTATAATCCGTAATAGATTTTGTACATTTCATACGGTACGGTTCGCCTCCACCAAACAAAAACCCATCACAGATTTGTGATGGGTTTTACCTATTTTATCATACCCTATTAGTTTGCATTATAAATTCCTTCGTTTAACATTTCTTCAGATTTTGCAACTACAACACTTGTTGCTGCATCTCCTACTACATTTAAAGACGTTAAAAGCAT
>SVES01000043.1 GCA_015057305.1 Pseudobutyrivibrio ruminis
CTTTGTAAAGAAATATTAATACCAGAGCTACGCAAGAAGCTCATCTATGACAATTGCGCAAGCCTCAAAGGTAGAGGTATTGATATGCAAAGAAATAGAATGGAAGTCCATTTAAAGAAATACTTCTACAAATATCACACAAATAAGGGATATATACTATTTAGTGATTTCTCTAAGTATTTTGATAACTTAGATCATGAGCTATTAATTGCGGAAATAGGAAAGGTTATCAAGGATGAGGCGGTTCTTAATGAGGTGAAATTGATTCTTGATTCTTATGTCATAGATGGCTCTCGAATGACAGATGAAGAATTTAATGACAATATAGAAGGTGTCTATGATTCAAATAAATATTATAAGCGTCCAAAGATAGGACCTGAAAGATGCATTCATAAATCCGTAGGAATAGGCTCAGAGCTGTCACAGATAGCAGGTGTTTATTATCCAACCAGGATTGACAATTACGTAAAGATAGTTAGGGGCTGTAAATATTACGGCCGTTATAACGATGACTTTTATATCATCCACCCTGATAAAGAATTCTTAATAGATGTATTCGAAGGTATTAAGAAAATTGCTAAAGAACAAAAATTACATATCAACGAGAGAAAAACTAGGCTTGTTAAATTAGACAAGCCGTTTGTATTTTTAAAAGTAAAATATAGATTATCTGATACAGGAAAAGTTACTAGAAGTTATTTAGCGGAGACGTTTATTAGAGAAAGACGCAAGCTAAAGAAGTTCAAAAAGAAACTAGACCGTGGTGATCTAACCATGGAAGAAATAGAATCCCAATATCGTTCCTGGAAAGGACATATATTGCGACAAAAGAATAAGAATAGTAAGAATGGCAAGCCTATTTACAATAACGTAAAAGCGGTCAAAATCACCGACAAGCTTTTTAAAGAACTATTTAGCTATTTACCATAAACCAAAAAGGAGGAGAAAGTATGGCAAACGAAACAGAGTTAAGCACAAACGAAACAGGCAACCAGATAGCAGAGCTAAAGCTGCAGCTATCATCACCACATTCGCCAATAGGTGATTGGAAGCTGGCAAAGATAATGGAGTATAGATTACTCGGTTACGAGGATCCATACGATTTAGACGAGCTGGCAAAGGAAAGACAAAAAATAAGAGACCAAATCAATGAGCTTGAAGGCAATCAGGTCGATGAGCTTATCAAGGCAGAGTAATAACAAATGACTGACAAAGAACTATCAAATCTATCAATCCCAGAGATTATAGAACTAATCAAAAAGCTATCGGATGAGATTCAAATAAGAATAATGGAAACAAACTAGGAGAGGCTAAGCCCTCTCCTTTTTAAGATTGGAGGAAAATGTATGGTCACAGTAGATTCAATTGAAAACCAGGAGTTTGATAACTTCAAGTTGAAAAGAGCTGCCTTTGACTTTTCGGGGTTAAGTACTGATGAGAAGCCTAAGCCAACCTATGAAAGCACCGTGATTAGAAACGGCTCAACTTTCATGGAGATGGACACTGGTACTTTGTATTTCTATGATGAAGAAAATCAAGAATGGAGGGCATAAGCATGTTATCAGCAAAGAAAGTTTTAGCACTCTCAAAAAAGTACACAGAAGATGTAACAAAAGGAATTGAATTAATTCAAGGAAAACCTTGTACCATTAAAAGTATAGAAGCTATTGGTGGTGGTAAAAGAATTACATATCAATGGACTGCTGATGATGGCACAACCAAGACTCAGACCATGGATGTCATGGATGGAGAAAAAGGAGACAAAGGTGACCCGGGCAATCAGGGTGTTCAAGGTGTTCCTGGTCCAAGAGGCGCAAATGGTACAGCAGCTACAATAAGGATTGGTTCAGTTACATCTGGTGAATCTCCATCAGTCACTAATTCAGGTACATCACAAGATGCTATTCTTAATTTCATTCTAGCTAAAGGCGATAAAGGTGATAAGGGTGAAAAAGGTAATGATGGTCAGAATGGTAGTTCATTCTCTATTCGTTCAAGATTTGCTACTTATGAAGAATTAATTGCAGCTTTCCCTACTGGTCCTGAGAATGAAGGTGATGCTTATTTTGTAGGTACAACTGCTAGCCCTGATTTATATATTTGGTTAGTACAAGAACAGGAATGGTATAATAATGGTCCAATCGCAGGAGTTAAAGGTGATAAAGGTGACCAAGGTGATGAGGGTTTCAGTCCTGTAGCTAATGTAACTAAAGATAGTAATATTTCTACTATTACTGTAAGAGATAAGACAGGTACAACTACTGCTCAGGTAAAAGACGGTTATAGTCCTACAATGTCTGTATCAAAATCAGGTGATGTAATTACAGTAGAAGTAACTGATGAATCAGGTACAACAGAAGAAATATTAGATTTATCAGGTAAAGTAAATACAACTGATGTAGGTACAGCTGCCTATGAGAATACTACAGAATATGTAAGTCCATTGGAGAGTGATTTACCTACATCTAGGGCAGTATATCGTGCTATGTCAAGTGCAGTTTATGGTGCTTATCATCCATCAGGTTCAAAGTCAGTATCAGAATTAACATCTGATTTATTAGTTCAAGCTAATGTAGGTAATGTTTATAAGATTACTAATAGTGGTGTTACAACTGATTTATTCATTGAAGGTGCAGGTATTACTATTAATGCAGGAGATAATGCAGTTGTAGTATATGCTAGTGAGAATACATTTAAGTTTGATTTACAATCAGGTGTAGTTGATTTATCAGGCTATCAAGAGAAAGAACTTCCTAGTGGTGCTATGATTGAAGATATTATACCTACTTCCGCAACGAGTTCAAATAAATTGGTTACAGAGAGTGGACTTGGTGATTATACAACAGATTTAACTCTCCAAAGTTCTGCATCTCCAAATGATAATTTCAAAATCGAGTATACATCAGAACCGAATGCGAAATTTGTTGAAATTGATTTCGCATGGGGTTGGTATAACGGACAATTCGTTACTGCAAGATTAGTAATTAGTAGTGGTGGTAAGTATACCTTTGAAGCTAAACATTCTACTACTGATACGAGCAATGTTTCAATTTCTGTATATTTAGATGTCACCAATCATGCGGTTTATATTGACGCATCTCCATATATGGCTTGTACTGTTAGAAAGACTAAGTTTATTAGTAACTTTTCTAGGACGAGTGACATACCAAGCACAGCTACACAAATAACACCTAGTTTATTGGTTTCACAATCTGACCTAGCCTTATCAAAAGTAAGAGGATTAAATACTGGCAATTGGATAAGTACAAGTTTTGATGATGCAGTACCATCTGATAATAGCAGTATGCAGATATTTACTGTATTGAATAGTGCTACAAATACACCTGCAACAGGCGCAAACTACATTGTTATCACGCAAGCATTTAATGAGTCCTATATACAGCAAGAAGCCATTCAGAATGGAACAAATAATAGATACATTCGCTATTATGATGGTTCTTCTTGGTCATCTTGGGAGAAACTTGTTACAGAGAGTAACGCGATATTTTCAAAACAAAATGTTGTTGGGAAAGCTATGCGTAAATATGCTACCGTTGATGGTTCAAATGAATTTACAAATAATGTTGGAAGAAGTTTTAATGGTGGGTGGGCAGTAGTTACAAACCCTACAATATCTAAACAATGGCCAGTTGACGGAGTAACAGATGGTAAGTATCTGTATGCAACATGGGATGCATGGTTAGACTTTTTTGCAGATGTAACAAACGACCATTTATATATGCGTGTAAAGTATGATGGTTCAACAGTTACGAATGGATGGCGACTAATATTCTAACCTATACAAAATACCAACTTCAAAAGGGCATCAGAAATGGTGTCCTTTTTCTATGCGAAAAAACAAAATACAGAAAGGAGGAAGCTTATGGGAGACAGTGAGTTTCTTTCGAAAGCAGAACATCAAGAATTCGCAAAACGTATTGATGATGAAAATCATCGACAAAATGAACGGATTAAATCCTTGGAAGCAAACGTCAGGCAGATATTATCGTTGACAACATCGGTCGAAAAGTTGGCTTCTAACATGCAAGGCATGTTGAAAGAACAAGAAAAACAAGGAAAACGCCTCGAAGTGCTTGAAAGCAAAGACGGAGAAATGTGGCGCAAAATGGTTAGCTACGTCTTTACTGCAATAGTAGGCATTGTTATAGGATTCATATTTAAACGTATAGGAATGTAAGGAGGATTTATTATGGATGAATTATTATTTGAGATTTTAAAACTAATCGTGATAATAGCCACAGCACTTGTGACTAGATATCTTGTACCAGCTCTTAAAAGAAACCTAGAACTATCTGAGAATAAGTTAGTAAAGGAGCTTCTAAACACAGCGGTACGCTTTGCAGAGATAACATTTCAGAACCCAGGAGGGGGAGAAGAAAAGAAAGATTTTGTTATCAACTATATACGACAGCAATTATCAGAGAAACACATATCCATAACGGAAGAACAGTTGGATTCATTAATTGAAGCTGCAGTATATACCATGAATTATGAATGCAGCCCTAATGTAATCGTAGAAGAACAGAAGGAGGAAACATTATGACAATATATATAGGCAGTGCGAGAATCGGAAGCAATGGTAAGGCAACTGGCGATAAAGCTGGAGATCAGAAGCAAACTTCTAAACCAGATTATAAAGGTGAAGTTTCAATGCAAACCCTAGCTAGTTTTGTTAGTGGCAGAAAACTCTATATCTTAAGAGCTAAAAAAGCATCCCATGCAAAGGCTCTGGCCGTGTGCATGAAGACAGCTTGTAACAACTATCACTTAGGTTATGATCAGAACGGTCGCTTAGGTGTAATCACGTACGGAGTTTCGACAATGGTAAATACTGAATGTGATTGTGGTACTCTAGTTAGAGAGTGTGTAAAAGAAGCATGTGGAAAAGACCCTGGCAATTTTAACACAGCTGATGAGGTTGATTGTTTGGAAGCTACTGGGCTATTCGAAAAAGCCATTGTATACAGCGCAAAAACAAAAGTCTATGAAGGCGATATTTTTGTAACCCAAACGAAAGGACATACAGGCGTATGTACAGATGGGTACCTTAGAGCTGAGGATGGGTTAATAAGAAACGGTATCGATTATTCTTATGTACTTGATACCAAGTATTATGCTGATTCAAACCCAGACCTTAAAGCGGCTTTTGGATATGACGAGAAAGCTCTGCTGGAACATTTCCTCGCATTCGGCTGCAATGAAAAATCGAGATGGGGCAAGACCATCAGTGATTTCAATGTATGGGTATATGCAAATCATAGCCCAGACCTTCCACCTGTCTTTGGAAACATTGATCCGAAAACCGGTAAAGGTGCCAAGGCATACTATGAGCACTATTGTATTTTTGGCCACAATGAAAACAGACGTGTGATATAGGTATCACAGGGGATTCCCTTTGATATATAGCCCCCTTTTTAAATATGCCCTGGGTATTGCAATATACTCAGGGCTTTTGTAATATTTTTAGGAGAGACAGGATGTGTTTAATTTCAACAATTTCAAACATGTTGCGAACACGTCGGTAACAATTTCGTTAAAAATGCACTAAAAATACAACATTTTGTAAAACTCTTGTAATATATAAAAAAATTCGCTACAATAAGCAAGACGACAATGGAATCTCCTATCAAACAGGATAGGAGTTTAAATGAAAAAATTAATTTGTTTTGCTTGTTGTAGTTTTATTTTGTTTACAGGCTGCGGTCAAGCATCATACTTTCAATCTACAGAGCTGGTTGGAGAGACAGAGAACAATCAAGCTACTGAAGAAATTGTAGAGGATTTAATTCCCGAAACAATTTATGTTCAAGTGGCTGGTGCTGTTGAAAAGCCTGATGTATATCAGCTTCCAATGGGCTCGAGAGTCTATGCAGCGATAGAGGCTGCAGGTGGTCTAAGTTCAGCAGCAGATGATAGTGATATAAATATGGCGGCACCTGTAGAGGACGGCCAAAAGATTTATGTTTATACTATAGAAGAGGTCAAGGCCTTAAAAGAAAGTAGCGCAGAAGCTGACGATGGACTTATCAATATTAATACTGCCTCAGCGGCAGAACTTAGCAGTTTGCCAGGAATTGGTGAATCTAAGGCAAATCAGATTGTTGCCTATCGTGAAGCAAATGGTCAATTTGCTTCTATAGAAGATATAAAAAATGTATCTGGAATAGGTGACGGCATTTTCAATCAAATTAATTCACTTATTAAAATTTAAAACAGAATCAGAGGAATGATATGGCTAAAAAGGTATTAGTTGTTGATGATGAAAAACTAATAGTTAAGGGAATCAGATTTTCATTAGAGCAAGATGGTATGGAAGTAGATTGTGCTTATGATGGGCAGGAGGCTCTTGATTTGGCTCTTGCAAATCATTACGATATGATTTTACTTGATGTTATGCTTCCTAAGCTTGACGGCTTTGAGGTGTGTCAGAGCATTAGAGAATATTCTAATGTTCCTATTGTTATGCTTACAGCCAAGGGAGATGACATGGACAAAATACTTGGACTTGAGTATGGCGCTGATGACTATATAACAAAGCCATTTAATATTCTTGAGGTTAAGGCTAGGATTAAGGCTATTATGCGTCGCGCTTCCTTAGGCCAGCCTATAGCAGTAGATCATAAAAAAGAAGAAAATATTGTAGAAGATGGTGATTTAGTATTAGATAAAAGCAATCGAAGACTGACTATTTTAGGTAATGAATACAGCCTTACATCCAAAGAGTTTGATATGCTTTTGCTTCTTGTTACAAATCCTAAAAAAGTATTTTCAAGAGAAGATTTGCTTCATAGGATTTGGGGTGAGGATTACCCAGGTGATGAGAGAACTGTTGATGTTCATGTGAGACGCCTTAGGGAAAAAATTGAGCCCAATCCAAAGGAACCTAAGTACGTTCGTACAAAATGGGGTATTGGATATTATTACATGTAAAGTGAGTTGAAATGAAAAATAGAATTAGCTTATCATTTTTTCGTAGTATTTGGTTTAGAACTGTTTTTTTAATTATTTGTGTAGGCATCATTCCATTTTTGGTTTGTGTGCCTATTTCTTTGGGCGCATATGAAAGAGTATCAATTCATACAGATGCCACTAATCTTATGGCGCAGGTCATTTCCTACAACAATCAAATAGTTACAAGTGGATATGTTACGGGAGAGGAAAATGATATACTTGATACAGAACTAAAGGCCATTGCAGAAAGCTATAATGGTCGTATTCTTATCATTAATTCATCTCTAAAAATAATTAGAGATTCTTTTTCAGCAGATATAGGAAAGACAGTTATTTGGGAAAATATTATTTATTCAATGCAGGGTGAGTCTTTGTATTATTTTGATAAGCTCACTAATTACCTGATTGTATCAGTTCCTTTGACAAACTCAGAGGGAGATATAGTAGGTGTACTTGTCATAAACAAATCAATGGACTATTTAGACCAGAACAAGGATGTGTTTAATTCCTACCTGATGATTGGTGCTGTTGTTATACTCTCCATGACTATTATTATTGCAGTGTTATCGCAAATTCGTTTTTCTCGTCCAATGAAGAATCTGGAGAAATCTTTGGATGCAATAATAAGAGAATCTGAGAGTGTCTTGCCAGAAGAAAAATCCTTTGTTGAGTTGGAATCAATTTCTTCAAAATTTAACGAGGTTATCGGCAAGCTTCATTCAATTGATGAATCCAGACAAGAATTTGTTTCAAATGTATCCCATGAGCTAAAAACTCCCCTCACATCCATGAAGGTTTTAGCTGATTCATTGAACGGCTCAGAGGATGTTCCTATCGAAATGTATAAGGAATTTATGCTTGATATTGGTGAGGAAATTGATAGAGAGACAAAGATAATCAATGACCTTCTTAGCCTTGTTAGAATGGATAAAAGTGGTGCTGTATTAAACATTTCTGCAGTAAATATTAATGAGTTGATAGAGCACATTTTAAAAAGGCTAAAGCCAATAGCAGAAAAGTCTGATATTGAGGTTGTGTATGAATCATTTAGACCAGTAGTGGCAGAGGTGGATGAGGTTAAATTTACACTAGTTGTTACAAATTTGGTTGAAAATGCCATTAAATATAACAATGAAGGCGGCTGGGTTCACATTTCACTGAATTCAGATCATCAATATTTTTATATTAAGGTTGAAGATAATGGTTTGGGAATTCCTGAGGATTCTGTGGAGCATATTTTCGAAAGATTTTATAGAGCGGACAAATCACATTCAAGAGAGATTGGTGGAACTGGTTTGGGTCTAGCTATTACGAAAAGTTCTATTGCTATGCACAATGGAGAAATCAAAGTTCATTCTAAACTGGGTGAGGGCTCCACATTTGATGTGCGCATTCCTTTAAATTATATTGAAAAGGAGGTGCAATAATGAGAATACATAGATTTTTGGCCATTGCTTTATCGGCGTTATTGCTGTTCTCCTTTACAGGCTGTGGAAATAGTGCAAAGGATATGGGTAGCTCCTTATATTATGTTAGAAGTGACAAGGCTGGAATAGCTCCGGTAGAATACGATTTTAGTAGCAATGATACTGAGGGCATGATTAAAGAAGCCTTAAAAGCTTTGGCGGAAGATAATACCGATATAAATATGATGAATACAATTCCAGCTGGAGTTGATATTAGGCATTGGGAGCTTAATGATGGAAATCTTTCCCTATATTTTGTAGGTGATTATGAGTCTCTGGATGTATATACTGAAATCCTTGTTCGAGCCGCTATTGTGAAATCATTAACGCAAATAAATGGAGTGGATGCTGTTTCCTTTTATGTTAACGATTCCCCTCTTACAGACTCCAACGGTGATAGCATTGGACAGATGACTGCTGATACCTTTATAGAGGATTTTGGACAGGAAACGGATTCTCTACTGTCAACAGAGCTTACCCTATACTTTGCCAGTGCAAATGGACTATCTACTGTTGCTGAAACAAGGGAGGTTTACTATAGCCGTAATGTTTCAAAGGAGAGACTTGTTATCGAACAGTTGATTAAAGGCCCTGAGAGTAACGAGCTCCTATCAGCAATTCCTAGTGGCACAAAGCTTAATTCGATCACAGTTTCAGAGGACGGTGTTTGTATTGTAAATTTTGATGCTACTATAGAAACAACCATTACTGGTATTACCGAGAATGTTACAGTTTATTCAATTGTAAATTCCCTTACAGAGCTTGATAATATAAAGTCTGTGAAAATTCTGGTAAATGGAGAAACACCACATATATCAAATGTGGATGTGGATTTATCTTCATCAATTTCTAGAAATGAAGAAATAATTGCTACTGTTTCTGAAGATGATGAGGAGCAGGAGTTTGTAGATGAGGAAGAGATTGTAGAAACTCAAGAGGAATAATTTTAGGAGGAAATATTGTTGGGTCGAAGACTTGTATGTATTTCCTCGTTGTACATTTTGCTTGCACTTTTTAGTGTTTATGGCCCCTGGGATATATTAGGGGCCTACACTAAAACAGATGTTGTACAGCAAAAACTTGCTGATGATATGTACGTAAAAGCATCAGGTAAAATTGTACGCAAGGAAATTAAAAACGATCAAACAATTTATTACATAAAAAAGGCTACCATAGTCTGTGAAAGTGGTAAGCTAGTCAATAATTCTTTTATTTTCAAATTAGATTCAGATAAGATTCCAAACAAAAGTCAAATTAATATTGAGGGAAAGGTCTCCTTGTTCCAGACATCAAGAAATGAGGGAGGCTTTGATTTTAAATCCTATTACAATTCACTTGGTTATAATTTTGAATTAAAAAATGTTGTTGTAGCTAATTATACAAGCAGCAATTGGGCAAGTAAGGATATATTTTACAACATAAGTAAAAAATTTCTTGAGGTATATGAAAGCTGCTTGCCAGGAGAAGAAGCAGGATTTCTTGCCAGCATAACTATTGGAAATAAGAGTGAGCTTGATTCAGAACTCAGGGAATTATTTCAATTTGTTGGAATAGCTCATGTTCTTGCAGTGTCGGGATTACATGTATCGGTTGTTTGCATGACGAATTACAGGTTTATGCGAAAAAGAGGAATGAGCTTTTTAATATCAGGCGCAGTAGCAGGAATCGTGGCTTTACTTTATGGTTGCATAACTGGTGGAAGTGTATCATCAATTAGGGCAATTGGTATGTTTTTGATATTGATTTTAGCTGACGTAGCAGGAGAGGCTTATGATAGTCTAACTGCACTTTTTATAATGGCAGTGATAATTATTATGCAAAATCCTTTATTTCTAAAGAATGGCAGTTTTATTTTTTCATTCTCAGCAATTTTGGGAATCTTATTTGTTGCTCAGCCCCTTAGCAATTCTTGTAGGGACATTTTGGACGCCTCTAAAAAGCTCATTAAAGCAGACGATGGATTTAATATGGATAAAATACCTATTTCAATAAGCTTCAAGAATTGGCTAGTACAAGGTTTTATATTTTCTCTGGGGATAAATGCTTCAATGCTTCCAATCGTTACAAATATGTATTACGAGACTCCTATTTATTCTATTTTTATAAATATAATTATTTTGCCTTTGATGCCGTTCTTATTGGTTTTGGGATTGTTAGGGGGATTTTGCGGTATGGTGTTTTTACCTTTAGGTAAAATTTTATTGTCAATTTGCCATTATATTATTTATTCCTTTGAATTTATTGCGATGATGTTTTCAAAGCTACCCTTTGCCAGATATATATTAGGTCACCATAGTCTTATTGCTATTGTTCTATATTATATTTTACTTTTTGTCATAATAAATATATGGAAAATCAGAGATTATATATCTGCTAATTATAAGGTCCAAGGCTTCAAGTGTATAAGCTGGGAGAAAATGAACCCTCGTGATATTCATTACACTTTAACGAAAAGAATACTTATTGTAATTATGGGAATAATAATCCTTCAATTTATTTGGTTTGCACCTAAGAGGCAGGGCTTTGAAGTAGATATTTTAGATGTAGGACAGGGAGATGGCATATACATATGCTCTGGTGATGGTAGCAGATTTTTTATTGATGGGGGAAGCACAAGTAATAAATCTGTTGGTAAATATACACTTTTACCATTTTTGAAATATAAAGGAGCTTCACACATCGATTACTGGTTTTTATCTCATATGGATTTAGATCATGTTTCTGGGGTACTTGAATTGTTAGAAGAGGGCTATCAAATAGATAATATAGTGCTTTCAGCAGAAATACCAGAGGGTGAAACTTTGTGGACCCTCAAAGATTTGGCAAGACATAATGGAACAAATATTGTGTATATGAGTAGAGGAGATATCTGCGGAACTAGGCATCTTAAGTTTACCTGTGTATATCCATTTGGCGGGATGACCAGTGATGATATTAACGCTTTATCTTTGTCTGTTTTAATGGAGTACGATGAGGATTGTGATGGAGTGGTGGATTACTCTGGCTTCTTCGGAGGTGATATTGGCGCTGAGCAGGAGCAGGCAATTGCTGAATCTGGGACGATAGGCCATGTGAATCTTTTAAAAGTGAGTCACCACGGTAGCAGATTTAGTTCAGATACTGGATTTTTGTCTGTTTTGTCGCCTGATGTTGCTGTAATAAGCTGCGCAAAGGTTAATAGATATGGGCATCCTGCAGCCGAAGCCGTGGAAAGACTTGAGAACGCGGCCAGGGAGGTTTATTACACCATGGAGGCCGGTCGAGTGAGGGTGACTTCCGGCGGGGTGGATGAGTTCTGCAGGTAGTGGATGAGATTTTGCAGAAAGTAGTGATTTTTGGGGGAGGGCTACTACCTGTGAGGAAAAAAGCTTTATGGGTAGTAGTGATTTTTTGGAGGGCTACTACCTACATTTGATTATGACACTTGGATAGTAGGAATCTTCATTGAAGTTACTATCTGGGATGGAAATTTATTTGTAGGTAGTAGGAAATAATCGTGTAATTACTATCTATTAGTGAAAAATCATTTTAGATAGTAAGAAACTGAAAAGTTCTTACTATCTGTCGAGAAATATATCTTATAGATAGTAGAAAAATGAAGAATTCTTACTATCTTTAGGAAGATATTGTAATCAGATAGTAAGGAACTGGGAAATCATTACTATCTGGAAACAGAAATTTTATATAGGCAGTAGGTATGTGAAGAATGCCTACTATCTGGGGTTAATTTTAATTTATAGATAGTAGAAGGATTTGAGGTATGCATTTTCTAAAAAAAATAGATTTGTTTTTGGTAGATGAACGGATTAATTGCAATTTTTATTAAATGAAAGGATTTGGACATATGAATATAGATATACTTAATGAAGAACTAAAACTAATTATAGAACAGAAAAAACATGTATTGGGCGAGTTGGGGAAGTATAGTGATCTTTCAGATAAATCTCTTGTATTAAAGAAAAGCAACGGTATTTACCAACATTATTATCGAAGTGCCGATAATGATTTGGAGTATATTCCTGCAGCAAAAAAGGACATAGCAAAACGCTTAGCACAGAAAGACTATTATGAGAAAATGTTAACAAATCTTCATGGACAGGAAATGGCAATAAAAAGATTCATAGTAAAATATAATTGTGCTAGTGTTAGTAAACTGTATGAGAAGCTATCTGAAGGAAGAAAACAGTTGATAAATCCTATTATTAAATCAGATGCAGATTACATTATGGGATGGTATGAGAAGTACCGTGGTTCTCAAAATACATATGAAAAGCTATCATCATACATAACAAATAATGGTGAAGAAGTAAGGTCAAAATCTGAAAAGATACTTGCGGACTTGTTTCATAAATATGGAGTTATTTACCAATATGAGCCTGAGATAACCTTGTATAATGGGGTTAAATGTTATCCGGATTTTGCTCTGTTAAACTTAAAAGAAAGAAAAACTTATTTTTGGGAACATTTCGGACTTGCATCAGATAGTGATTATTCAGAAAAAAATCTTGCGAAGATTTTGAAATATGAAAAGAGTGGAATAAAATTAGGAGATAATTTGATAATTTCAGTTGAAGCTAATGGAAGCGGGCTTGATTTGAAGCTAATAGAAGAAAAGATAGAAAAACACTTGTTATAGGATGAAATGGGATTAGTTGACTTCAAAGATGAGAGCAATATAATAGTGTAGTAATTCGTGAGATGGAATTAAGGTGTAGTTAACTAGGGGGCGTCAAATGACAATAACAACACTTTGCTATTTGATAAAAGATAATAAATATCTGATGCTTCATCGTACTAAAAAAGTGAAAGATATCAATGCAGATAAGTATATTGGAGTTGGTGGGCATGTGGAAGAAGGAGAATCTCCAACAGATTGTATAAAAAGAGAAGTGTATGAAGAGACAGGATTGGTACTAAATTCTGTAAAAACAAGGGGTTATATCACTTTTGTAATGGGAAATGAAACAGAGCATGCAACTCTTTTTACTAGTGATGACTTTTCAGGACAGCTTACTTTGGAATGTGATGAGGGTGAGCTGACATGGGTAGATATTGATAAAGTGATGGATTTGAATCTTTGGGAAGGGGATAAGGCCTTCCTAAAAATCCTAATGGGCCAGGACCAAGAGGGAAAATGTGAGTTTTTCTCAATTAAGCTGGTGTATGATTGCAATGATAATCTTATTCAAACTGTATATGAATAATAATTTTAGAAGGACAAAAAAGGTATGACTAGACTAGAAGAATTATACGAAAAGATGACACAAGTACATGAGAAGGCTGAGAATATATATGGTCAAGAGGGCGTGCCTTCAATGCTGAAAAATGAATATAGAAACAAAGTTGCTCAGTACAATGACATGTATGAAAACTGTGAGTCAATGAAGCTAATGACCACAAAACAGGAGACAATCCACAACTTATTAAATCAGCAGATAGAAATTTTAAATGTAAGAATAAAATGGGAGCTTGATTGGGCAAAAAGAGTAATAAATCATATTAGCTAAATAAAGCTAATGGCTTGTGAAAATCAGTATTTTGTGGTAGTATAAACCACGAAAAGCGATGACAGAAACAGTAGTATTTGCTTAAGCTAAGAGAGAGGACGCCTAGGCTGGAAGCGTCTAGTGGAGGCTTATATGAACACCATTCTCGAGCTGAACGTAGAAGGATTTTCCGAAGCGTCTCCGGGTAGTTCCGTTAAAGACAAAATGAGCGAAACACTAAGGTGGAACCGTGTTTATTATGTAAATGTAAGCACCCTTAGGAATTACTAGAAGTAGTATTTCCTAAGGGTCTTTTTAATGTAAAAAAGGAGTAGAAAAATGGTAAATTTCAAAGAAGATGAATCATTAAACACATTAAACCATTCATGTGCACACATGATGGCTCAGGCTGTAAAGCACCTTTACCCAAATGCTAAGTTTTGGGTTGGTCCAGTAGTAGAGGAAGGCTTCTATTACGATATGGATCTTGGTGATGTTATGCTTACAGATGAGGATATTGCTAAGATTGAAAAGGAAATGAAGAAGGTTGCTAAGTCTGGTTGCAAGATTTATCGCCGTGAGATTTCAAAGGCAGAGGCACTTGAAATGTTCAAGGACGACCCTTATAAGGTAGACCTTATTAACAACATGGACGAGGATACACAGACAATCTCATGCTACGACCAGGGCGATTTTACAGACCTTTGCCGTGGACCTCATGTAGATAATGTTAAGATGTGCCGCTACTTTAAGCTTGTTAAGCATTCAGGTGCTTACTGGAAGGGTGATGCTAATAATCAGGTTCTTAACCGTGTATACGGTGTTTGCTTCCCAACACAGGAGCAGCTTGATGAGCACCTTGCACTTTTAGAGGAGGCTAAGGAGCGTGACCACCGTAAGATTGGTAAGGATATGCAGCTTTTCATGTCAGATGATTTGATTGGTAAGGGACTTCCAATGTATCTTCCAAACGGTTATACAATCTGGACAGAGCTTGAAAACTACATCCGTAACAAGGAACGCAAGCTTGGCTACCTTCATGTTATGACACCATGTGTCGGTACTGTTCAGCTTTACCAGACATCAGGTCACTGGGATCACTATAAGGAGAACATGTTCCCTGCAATGGAGGTTGAGGGAGAGAACTTCGTTCTTCGTCCTATGAACTGCCCACACCACATGAGAATTTATGCTAACAGACCACATTCTTATAAGGAGCTTCCTATTCGTATCGCTGAAATCGCACACGATTTCCGTTTCGAATCATCAGGAACACTTAAGGGCATTGAAAGAGGTCGTCACTTCTGCCAGAACGATTCACATATCTTCTGTACACAGGAGCAGATTAAGTCTGAGGTTAAGAACGTATGCGACCTTATCTTCAGCACATACGAGGATTTCGGTATCACAGATTACAGATGTGTACTTTCGCTTCGTGACCCAGCTGATACAAAGAAGTATCACCAGGATGATGAAATGTGGAACACAGCAGAGCAGGCTCTTCGTGAGACTCTTACAGAAATCGGTATTGAGTTCACAGAAGAAATCGGTGAGGCTGCATTCTACGGACCAAAGCTTGACGTTAATGTTAAGCCAGCTATTGGTAACGAAATCACACTTTCTACTTGCCAGCTTGATTTCTGCTTGCCTGCTAAGTTTGATCTTACATACACAGATGCTGATTCAAACAAGCAGACACCTGTAGTAATCCACAGAGCTATCCTTGGTTCACTTGATAGATTTATGGCTTACATTCTTGAGGAGACAAAGGGTAACCTTCCACTTTGGCTTGCACCTACACAGGTTAAGGTACTTCCTGTTAAGAATGATGATGAAGGTCTTAATGCTTACGCACAGAAGCTTGTTGATGCTTTAAATGATGCTGACGTACGTGTTGAGTTTGATACACGTTCGGAGAAGCTTGGCTACAAGATGCGTGAAGCACAGATTCAGAAGGTTCCTTATCTTGCAGTACTTGGTAAGAACGAAGAGGCTGAAGGCACTGTATCATACAGACTTCACGGTGAGCAGGGCACAACAACTGTTAAGTTTGATGAGTTCGTAGAGCTTATCGTAAACGAGATTAAGACAAAGGGTCGTAAATAATAAATGAATTCGAAATGTGTGCTTTGTCCAAGAAACTGTGGTGTAGATAGAACCACCACTCTTGGCGTATGTCAGGTCTCATCTAAAGTAAAGGTAGCTAGGGCTGCCCTTCACTTTTGGGAAGAACCATGCATTTCTGGTAATAATGGCAGTGGAGCTGTATTCTTTTCAGGATGCAGTCTCCACTGCGTTTTTTGTCAGAATGAAAAAATAAGCCATGGTCAGGTTGGTAAAGAGGTTTCGGTAGAGGAATTGGCGGATATTTATTTGGATTTGCAAAGTCAGGGGGCTAATAACATTAATCTTGTAACTGGCACCCATTATATTCCCCAGATAGTAGAATCAGTTGCTATGGCAAGGGATAAGGGACTTAATATCCCAATTATTTATAACACCAGTGGCTATGAAACTGTCGAAAGCCTTAAGCTTTTAGAGGGTATCGTAAATGCGTATTTGCCAGATTTTAAATATATGGATAGTGGATTGGCTTTAAAGTATTCACATGCAAAGGATTATCCTAATGTGGTAAAGAAGGCAATTGCTGAGATGGTGAGACAGTGTGGAATGCCACAATTTGATGAAAATGGTTATATAAAGTCTGGTGTTATTGTAAGACAATTGCTACTTCCTGGACATGTAAAAGATGCTAAGGCTGTTGTTAAATATCTATATGAAACCTACGGTAATAATATTTACATCAGTTTGATGAGCCAGTATACACCAATGCCTCAAATCGCTGCAAAATACCCTGAATTAAATCGCAGAGTCACTAAGAGGGAATATGATATGCTTATAGATTTTGCCATTGATTTGGGCGTTGAAAAGGCTTTTATACAGGATAGAGCTGTGGCAAAGGAAAGCTTTATTCCTGAATTTAATAATCATATAGATTAGTTCATAGATATTTCTTAATTAGGTGCTATTATAAGCTTAATTATAGGCACAGGTTTTGGAGGTGCTTATGCAGATTCAAGGCTCTTACAATCTAAATAATAGTACCGTAGGCAGTTCTGTTTCTAAGCCACTTAGTTCTCTAGGACGTGAAATAATAGCACATGGTGGTACCGAAATACAGGCCAACAAATATACCAGCCGTAGGGAAGCTATCAAGGCTGGGCTAGTAGAGTGCGCAACCTGCGCTAGCCGTAAATATCAAGATGGCTCTGATGAAGAGGTTTCTTTTAAGTCTGCACAGCATGTATCTCCTCAAGCGGCTGCTGCCAGAGTGAGGGGCCATGAGCAGGAGCATGTAAGCAATGCCTATGACAAGGCTAAGGAAGCTGGCGGAAAAGTATTACAAGCTTCGGTGGCTATTCACACAGCTATTTGTCCTGAATGTGGTAAGACTTATGTTTCAGGTGGCACCACTACATCAAAGATTGCATATCCAAATGAAGATAATCCCTATCAAAAGAATCGTAAGAATGCAGATGAGGGGCTTCTTGCTGGCATGAATTTTGACGCAGAAGTCTGACAATTTCTTGCAAATATACTCTAGAAGATAAGCTACTTTTGGGATATACTTTTATTTATGAGACGTATAGATGAAGATATTCAAAGTGGTCAATTTAAAAATATATATTTACTTTATGGAGAAGAAGATTATCTCAAGCTTCAATACAAGAATAAGCTTCTTGCAGCTCTTGTTAATGAAGGGGATAATATGAACTTTTCCAAATACGAGGATTCAGGCATTAATACAGCTCAAGTGATTGATCAGGCGGAAACAATGCCTTTTTTTGCTGAGCATCGTGTTATTCTTATAGAAAATAGTGGTTTTGGAAAGAAGATTCCTGAGGATTTGGGAAAATATCTAAGCGAGATTCCGGAATTTACAATTTTTATTTTTGTAGAACCAGCTGCAGATAAAAAAGGAAAGCTTTACAAGGCTGCCAAAGCTGCAGGGCGTGATATTGAATTGAAGATGCCTGACGAAAATATTTTGGCAAAGTGGGTAGGTGCTCAGTTAAATAGTGCTGGAAAGCAAATGAAAAGAGATGCATGGAGTCAATATTTGATTATGACTCATGATTCTATGGATAATATGTCCCGTGAGTTGGAAAAGCTAATTGCATATGTAGGGGATAGGAATCAAATAACTATTGATGATGTTAATGCAGTTTGCATAGCAAGGGTCGAGACAAAAATATTTGATATGCTAAATGCTATGTCAGCAAAAAATATGCCTAAAACAATGGATTTATATCAGGATATGCTTGCTGCAAAAGAGCCGCCTATGCATATTCTAGCTATGATAGTTCGTCAGTTTACCCAGATGAAGGTTATAAAAGAACTTTCTAGCTTTGGAAATAATGCTTCAACTATTGCAAGAAAAATTGGCGTGCCAGATTTTGCCGTAAAAAGAACCATGCAGCTGGCAAATAATTTTACCCAGCAGGAGATAGCAGACTTGCTGAAGGACGCAGCAGATTTTGAAGAACAATTTAAGACAGGTAGGCTTAATGAAAAGCTGGCTGTTGAATTACTAATGATGAAATACGTAGGAAAATAATACATTGATGAGAAATACCAAAATAACAAAATTTTATATTTCTGATATTTCACAGGAGGCTACAATTTCTGTTGTTGCAACTTTAGGCAACAAGAAAATCGAGCTTCCTACTAAGTATGCCATTCTTAACCCAGACGAGCAGCAGGAGTTAATTTCTAAATATGATAATAAAGTTGTTCCTTTAGAAAACATTTTAAAAATGTGGCAGGATAAACTTAAAGCAATTAACTTTAAAGGCACTTTGTCAAAGCTGGAGCTTTTAGTGATTACAAAAGATGGCAGTATCTATCATTGGGAAAATGTAAAAATTATAAAATATACTTTAGCATCTGGAAAATCAATTCATATTCTCTTTTCCAAACGGCTTGAAGGGGAAAAGTATAATAGACGCCGTGGCATTAGAATCAATATAGATAAGGTGATGGATATAGAGCAGGGCGAGGAAATGCATTCCGTTATAGTAAGAGACTTATCTTTTTGCGGAGTGGCATTTATTGAACCGTTGCGATTAAAGCTTGATTTACAAAAGCCCTTCGTTTTGCATCTTGTGGATGAGGATGATGAGGGGAATGAGCTTGTAATTGGCAAGATTCATGGATATATCATTAATATTAAGGAAGACGAAAGTGGAGGTGTGCTTTACCGTTGCAATATAGATGCAAAGCACTATGCATTTTTGCAGAAATATATTGCTAATAAGCAAATAGAAGCTATTCGTGGAAGGCGACTTACTAAAAGGGTAGAAAAGATTACGACAGGAGAGTATTGGCAGGAAGATTTGGCAGAGGCGCTAAAAGAATCGCTCTAAAAGAATCAAAAAAAGCATCGGCTGACGGGACCGATGCTTTTTTTTGATTCGTATATTAAGCTAACTTGTTAACAAGCTTTGTAAGACGAGATACCTTACGGCTAACAGTGTTGTCATGATAAACACCCTTTGAACCAGCCATCTCGATAACCTTGATAGCAGCCTTAAGCTCTGACTCAGCAACAGCCTTGTCACCAGACTCAACAGCAGCCTCAACACGCTTAACGTATGTCTTAACCTCAGATCTGATTGCTTTATTACGCTCTGTTCTAACAGCTGTTACCTGAACACGCTTCTTAGCAGATTTGATATTTGCCATGTGTTGCTACACCTCCAATTTGTTTAAAAATAAAAATGTTCTAATTAAATTGCGCTGTAGCCGGACACGGACAGTTCAACGCATACTCAAATATAATAGTTAATAGGTGTGGGTTTGTCAATAGCTAAAGCACATTAATCCAATAAAAATTTAGATAAAACTTGATTGCTCACATCTATTCCAATATCAGTAAGGAATAAACGACCTTCTTTAGCATCCATAAATCCCTGATTTCGAAGGGCTAAAATAACAGGACCATATATTGCCTCGATATCAATGCCAAACATTTGATAAAAATCAGCTCTTGAAATTCCATCAATTTTACGAAGACCTAGAAACATAAATTCAGCCATGGCATCCTTTTTTGAAAGGCTTTCATCTGATTCAAAGTAAGGAGAGGATAGCTCACAGTCTACAGAAAGTCCTTTTTCAATAGCTTCAGAGGTTTCTATATATTTGTATATATCCCTTACATTGCTGGTGCGTATATTATTAAATAGTGAAGCAGAACCAAGGCCAAGTCCTAAGTAAGGAACTCTATCCCAGTAGCCTATGTTGTGACGACAGGTTTTACCATTTCTAGCATAATTTGATATTTCGTAACGTTCATACCCTTTGGCTGCCAAATATTCCATTGTATGCTTGTAAAGCCTATAAGATTCTTCATCTGTAGGCAAATCCTCTGTTTCCATGCCAGCTTGTTGCTTAACTGCATCAAACTTGTATTTTTCATAAAAAGGAGTGCCTTTTTCGATAATGAGAGAGTAAGCTGAAATATGCTCTGGGCGAAGCATTGTTACAGTGTTGAGTGTACGATCTAGCTTTTCTATTGTTTGATGTGGAAGTCCTGTCATAATATCTACATTTACATTGTCAAAGCCAGCCTTTCGAACTAAATCAAAGGTGTGAAGGAAGCGGTTATAATCGTGGATACGACCTAATTCCTTTAGCTCGTCATTATTTGCTGATTGAAGGCCAATGGAAAGACGATTGATTCCAATGCTTCGGTAAACATTAAGCTTTTCTGCGGTAAGAGTGCCTGGATTACATTCTACAGAAACCTCCGCAAGGGGGTCTAATTTAAAACAACCCTTAATAGTAGTAATTATTGCATCCATTAAATCCTCAGATAGCCATGAGGGAGTGCCGCCTCCTACATAGATGGTTTTAACCAGACAACCAGGATGGGTCTTTGCTACATATTTTATTTCAGTGCACAAAGCAGCGACGTAACGCCGCTGCATTTTTTCATCGAACACCCCAGAAAGGAAATCGCAATATAAACATTTTTTCACACAAAATGGTATGTGTATATAAAGTTCAATTGAAGTCATTTTAGTCCTCATCCAGCTTTAGAACACTCATGAAGGCTGCCTGTGGAATCTCTACATTGCCAACCTGACGCATTCTCTTTTTACCTTCCTTTTGCTTTTCAAGAAGCTTTTTCTTACGTGTTATGTCACCGCCATAGCATTTTGCAAGGACATCCTTACGCATTGCTTTAACAGTCTCACGGGCAATAACCTTTGACCCTATGGCAGCCTGGATAGGAATTTCAAACAAGTGACGTGGAATCTCATCCTTAAGCTTTTCGCACATCTTGCGTCCTCTATCATAGGCAGTACCAGAAAATACAATGAATGAAAGAGCATCAACTTCTTCTTTATTAATAAGAATATCCAGCTTAACAAGGTCAGACTTCATGTAGCCCTTCATCTCATAATCGAAGCTTGCATATCCTCTTGAACGGCTCTTAAGGGCATCAAAGAAATCGTAAATGATTTCGTTAAGTGGAAGAGTATATTTGAGAACTGCTCGAGTTTCTTCAATATATTCCATGCTTATATATTGCCCACGACGCTCCTGGCAAAGATCCATGATTGCGCCTATATAATCACTGGTAACCATGATTTCCGCTTCAACAATTGGCTCCTCCATATAATCAATCTCGCTAGGATCCGGAAGATTGCTTGGGTTGGTAAGCTCTATCATTTCACCATCTGTCTTGTACACTCTGTACACAACAGAAGGAGCAGTTGTAACAAGGTCAAGATTGTACTCCCTTTCAAGTCTTTCCTGGATGATTTCAAGATGTAATAGTCCAAGAAATCCACATCTAAAGCCAAAGCCAAGTGCAATAGATGTCTCTGGCTCAAAATAAAGTGCAGCATCATTAAGTTGAAGCTTTTCAAGGGCGTCTCTAAGGTCTGGATATTTTGCGCCATCTGCTGGATAAAGTCCGCAATATACCATAGGATTTACCTTTTTATATCCAGGTAGAGGAGCACTTGCTGGTTTGTTAGCATGAGTAATAGTATCACCTACACGTGTATCTCTGACATTTTTGATAGAGGCCGTCATGTATCCTACCATACCAGCAGGAAGCTCGTCGCAAGGAATAAACTGGCCAGCGCCGAAGTATCCAACCTCAACAACATCAAAGGTAGCTCCTGTAGCCATCATTTTTACGCTATCACCAACCTTAAGGGTACCTTCTTTTACTCGACAAAATACGATAACACCCTTGTAAGGGTCGTAAAGTGAATCGAAAATAAGAGCCTGCAATGGCGCCTTAGGGTCTCCATTTGGGGCTGGTAACTGATGAACAATGGCCTCTAATACATCATGAATGTTAAGACCAGTTTTTGCAGAAATACGTGGAGCATCATGGGCCTCAAGACCGATTACATCCTCGATTTCTTCTACCACACGGTCAGGGTCTGCTGATGGCAAATCTATCTTATTAATAACTGGAATTACATCCAGGTCATGATCAAGTGCCAGATAGACGTTTGCCAATGTCTGCGCCTCTATACCCTGGGCAGCATCTACAACAAGAATAGCTCCATCGCAGGCTGCAAGGGAACGAGAAACTTCATAATTAAAATCCACATGACCAGGTGTGTCGATAAGATTGAAAATATATTCTTCACCATCATCTGCCTTATAAATAATACGAACGGCCTGAGATTTGATTGTGATTCCACGTTCGCGCTCAAGCTCCATGTTGTCAAGGACCTGGGCCTGCATCTCTCTGTCAGTAAGTGTACCAGTCATCTGTATGATACGATCGGCAAGAGTTGATTTGCCGTGGTCAATATGTGCTACTATACAAAAATTTCTAATTTTACTTTGATCCATTTTTCACCTCAAAAAAAATACTGCAATTATATTACCAAAGGTATGAAGAAATAACAATTAATAAGAAGGTTAAATATATGAAGAAAAGATGAGGTTACATTTCTTTATTAAAATTTATAAAAAAACTATAAAGCGTGTTGACAAAAAAGTTCAGTAGGTGTAAATTAACCTCAGAATTAATTAGCACTCCAATTAAGTGAGTGCTAACAGATTTAAAACATAGCTTCAAGGCTGAGAAAGAGGGGTGTGTATGGCTGATATAGAGCTTGATGAGAGAAAAATTAAAATACTCAATGCAATTATCAAGAACTATTTAGAAACTGGTGAGCCGGTTGGTTCTCGTACCATTTCTAAATACACCGACTTAAATCTTAGCTCAGCTACCATTCGTAACGAAATGTCAGATTTAGAGGATTTGGGATACATAGTGCAGCCCCATACATCTGCAGGACGTATTCCTTCTGATAAGGGTTACAGATTTTATGTTAACAATCTGATAGCAGAGAAGGACAAGGAAGTTGCTGACATGCAAGAGTGGATGATTGAGAAGACAGAAAAAATGGAAAGTCTTCTTAAGAATGTGGCAAAGACCCTTGCTAATAATACTCAGTATGCCACACTTGTTTCTGCACCATCAGTTGTTTCAAATAGATTAAAGTTCGTTCAGCTTTCAGCTGTTGATGAGCATCAGGTTCTTTCAGTAGTTGTCATGGATGGCAACATTGTAAAAAATAAAATTATCAATGTTGAAAAGCCACTCGATAATGAAACAATGCTAAAGCTCAACATGCTTCTTAATACTAATCTGAATGGACTTACAGTAGACCAAATTAATCTGTCACTTATCACAAAACTTAAGGAACAGGCAGGCATTCATGATGAGATAATTGCTCAGGTTTTGGATACAGTGGCTGAGACAATCACTGAAGGTGATGATTTACAGGTATACACCTCTGGTGCTACAAATATTTTCAAATATCCAGAGCTTGCTGATTCAAAGAAGGCATCAGAGCTTTTAGATACCTTCGAGGAAAAGCAATCACTTATGGAGCTATTAAATGACAGCTCAAACGAAGGTGAAAGCACAGGAATTCAGGTATATATCGGAGATGAATCGCCAATATCTACTATGAAGGATTGTTCGATTGTTACAGCAACATATGAGCTTGGGGATGGGGTTAAAGGAACAATTGGAATCGTCGGACCTAAGCGAATGGATTATGAAAATGTTGTTGATAATATAAAAAGTCTTAAAGGTCAGCTAGATAAATTGCTTAAAAATGAGGCTGACAGAAATAAATGATAACATAATTAAGGAGATGAAATTCGTGGCAGAGAATAAAGAAAAAATGGAAGAGTTCTCTACTAAGGAAGCTGTAAAAGAAGCGGTTGAAAATGCTGAGGCTATGGCAGAAGAGGCTGTAGAGCCTACAGAAGAAGCTGGTGAGCCTACAGAAGAAGTAGCTGATGAAAATGTGGCTGAAGCTTCAGAGGAATCTTCAAAGGAAGAAAAGGAAGAAAAGGAAAGCAAAAAGCCTTTCAAGAAAAAAGAAAAAAAGAAAGACAAGCGTGATGAAAAAATCGAAGAGCTGAATGACAAGGTTATGCGTCAGATGGCAGAGTTTGAAAACTTCAGACGACGTACTGACCAGGAAAAGGCTCAGATGTTTGGAAATGGTCAGAAGGCCATCGTAGAAAAGATTCTTCCTGTAGTAGATAATTTCGAAAGAGGTCTTGCTACAGTTGAGGAAGGAGCAGATCCATTTGCTGATGGAATGCTCATGATATATAAACAGTTGCTTACTACACTCGAAGAAATTGGTGTTAAGCCAATCGAGGCAGTAGGACAGGAATTCAATCCAGACTTCCACAACGCAGTAATGCATGT
>SVES01000044.1 GCA_015057305.1 Pseudobutyrivibrio ruminis
TCCTCTTATTATAAAAAAATAAGTGTAGTTGTCAGAGTTAATTACTCTCTAACAAATACACTTTTATGGTACTAAATAAAAAAGCAGGTTTTGAATATTTAGCCACCGTGGCACATTCGACATCGTGTCTCAAGTGACCACTCGCGCCGCCATCCTAGCGGCGCGTGGCTATATATTACAAAACCTGCTTTATATTTTTCTAAGCTCATTTCAAAGCAAAAGCAATACATGCATAACTAGCTTCATACATATGCATCTTAGCTAACCAACATGTCCGCTCTCTACATACTTTACTGACAGAATTGTAAAACCTTGTAAGAACACCTACTAATAAATATGCAAGATTTCACATTTAGATAATCTAAAATCTGTGATTGTATTCACCAGTGTGGAGGTGTGGGGACCGGGCGGGGCAGGGCGCCAGCATAACATAATTAGAATAGTAGCTTAAATGTAGCCACCATCTACGCCGATTATTTGTCCTGTCATGTAGGCTGGAGCTTTTATGATGCTGAGAACTGTTTGTGCGATTTCGGCTGGGGTGCAGAAGCGGCCAGCTGGGATTTCGTC
Source organism: Pseudobutyrivibrio ruminis (assembly GCA_015057305.1). GTDB lineage: Bacteria > Bacillota > Clostridia > Lachnospirales > Lachnospiraceae > Pseudobutyrivibrio > Pseudobutyrivibrio ruminis_F. The sequence continues at coordinate 571 of SVES01000044.1, forward strand.
GGATAGTTCCTGCTTTTCCTCGTCAGATAGCATGCCATTCATGTCTGTGTCTACAACGCCGCAGGCAATGGCGTTTACGGCTATGTTGCTTAGAGCGAGCTCCTTGCCAAGGGCTTTAGTGAAGGAGTTGACGCCTCCCTTTGCAGCAGAATAAGCTACTTCACAGCTGGCACCTACAGAGCCCCACATGGAGCTGATGTTGATGATGTTGCCAGATTTGGCGTGAACCATGGCAGGTACCACAGCCTTTGCTGTAAAAAATAGTGGTGAAAGGTTGGTGCCAATCATTTCATCCCATTCCTCTAATGACATATCGGTAAGTAGCCCTATGTGGGCAATGCCTGCATTGTTGATAAGTACATCTATATGCCCAAGCTTTTCAATAGCATCATGGCAGGCGGGAATAGTGAAACCGCTGTCAGCAATGTCTCCAGCGTAGGTGTATACTTCTATCTTATTGTTTTGTCGTAAGCTTGCTGCAAATTCGTTGAGCATGTCTATGTTTTTATGGCAAAATAGCGCAAGGTGATAGCCCTCATTTGCTAGGGCAATGGCACATGCCCGTCCTATGCCTCTGCTTGCTCCAGTGATTATAGCTGTCTTTTTCATGGCAAAATCCTTTCTCATTTAGCAAACATTATAACATAATGTGAAAAGTCCTGTTGTATATACAATTAATAATTATTTAATAAAGATTTCAGATAAAAGGCTTGTGATATTAGTCGACAATTGATATAATTTTTACATGAAAAACTTCCTAGCAAATATAAAATTAGTCAATAAGACTAATCTGTTTTATAGTTTTTCAAATACGTCGCAAAGGTGGTAGACATCATGAAAACAACAATCACAGGAAAGAACATTGAATTAACAGCAGGATTAAAGGACGCTGTGGAGGAGCGTTTCAAAAAATTAGACAAATACTTCAATAAGGACACAGAGGCTATAATCACACTTGACGTAGAGAAAGGACGTCAGAAAATCGAAGTTACTATTCCTATGAAGGGCTCTTATCTTAGAGCTGAGGAAACCACATCAGATATGTACGCTTCAATCGAGGCGGTTACTAATACCTTAGAAGCACAGCTTAAAAAGTATAGAAATAAAATAATCGATAAAAAGCAGTCAGATTCTAGAACTATATTTGCTCAGGATTTTATCGAGGAAAAGGATGATGACGAGGAAAAGATTCAGATAATCAGAAAGAAAACTTTCGATATGAAGCCAATGTATGCAGAGGATGCTTGCCTTGAAATGGAAATGTTAGGACATGATTTCTTCATGTTTAGAAATGCTGATACAGATGAAATCAATGTTGTATACAAGAGAAAAAATGGAGCATATGGCTTGATTGAACCTGAATTTTAAGTTTTCTTAAATAGAATAAACAAATAATTTTAACCTCCTGTTGCTATAATTGGGATACAAAGATTATAGCAAAGGAGGTATTTTTATGGATTTAAAAGCATTTGGTGAATATGTGAGATACATTCGAAAGAGACTCAATATAACTCAAATGAGGCTTTCTGAGATGGCGGACTGCTCATTGCCTACAATTTCAAAAATTGAAAATGGTGAAGAATTTGTTGGAAAGAAGCTATTTGATAAGCTAAATGAAATCTTTGAAGGCTTGGGGCTAGCCTATGACGAGATATCCATGGAACATATCTTCAGATTTAAGCATGCAAGACGAGAATTGCTTGATGCTATAAAGAACGGGCGCCAGGAGGACATAGAAAATAAGCTTAATACACTGCAGGTATATTTAGAAGCAAAAGAAAACCTTAGGAAGAAAAGTATAGATATTCGAAAAAATGATTTTGAAATAAGAGATTGGGAAAAAATTAATTATGATTCATTTGATGAGATTGATAAACAGTATTTTGTATTTGCCCATTTGGTAAGCAGTAGAAGAAATGGTTTGCCTCTTGAGCGGTTTTTGGATGAAGCCATTGGAATTTTTGAAATCAGGAGAAAAATACCTGATTATAATGACATCGCTAATGTAAAGCTTAATGATATTGAATATGAACTGTTTTTTGTAATCGCCAAAACTCACATGGCTTTAGGAGAGGACAAGGTGGCTGAAAAAATATTCAAAGGACTTTTGAATAACAAAGGCTATGTAGACAGTCCTAGAGTGAAAAAGCGATTTATGGAAATTTCTGAAATTATGGCTAAACTGTTTTTAGGAAGAGGAGATTTTAAAGGTACTAATGAGTGTCTGTCATTTATTTTTGGTGAATATATTTCAATGGAGAATACACGAATACTTTATAGAGCCCTTAGCCTGCAATCGGAAATCTGTAAAATTAATGAAGATTTTCAGGGAGTGGAGATGATTGATAACTTTTTACAGGCAACAGAAAATCTAATGACTCATATGTTTAAAAACTATAGATTGAATCAAGCAAGATAAGACAGGCTATTGTTTTTTTCTCGAAAAAAGACTATATTAACGCAGAAAGTATAAATATAAAAAGAGGAAAAATTATGGATATTGTAGTTTTAGCTGGAGGTCTTAGTTCGGAACGAGATGTATCGTTTAAGTCAGGGGATATGGTGGCAAAAGCACTTAGGGCAAAGGGATATAGAGCTCTGGTTTTAGATGTATTTATGGGATTATTTGATAAGGAATGTGATGTGACAGATGCCTTTGAAAAAAGCGAAGAATACTCTGTCAAAATCGAATCCATACCAACTGAAGCTCCAAACATAAAAAGTATTATTGAAAGCAGAGCAGATAAAAGCCCAAGCTTTTTCGGACCAAATGTAATCAAGCTATGTCAGAAGGCTGATATTGTATTTATGGCATTACATGGTGGAGAGGGTGAAAGCGGAAAGGTACAGGCAGCCTTTGATTTATTTGGAATTAAGTATACAGGTAATGATTTTATTTCCAGCGCAATAGCAATGGATAAGCAAATAACAAAAGAATTCTTGAATCGCGCAGGGGTACCTACACCAAGTGGTGTATTACTTAAAAAATCATGTAGAAAGAATTTTTCTTTCGATAAATACCCTTGTATAGTTAAGCCAAATTGTGGAGGTTCATCAATTGGTGTAACAATAGTGGATTCCAGTGAAGAACTAGAAAAAGCTCTTGATGCCGCATTTGAGTGGGAAGATGAAGTGGTTATAGAACAATTTATAAATGGCAGAGAATTTTCTGATGGAGTAATAGAGGGAAAGGCTCTACCAATAATTGAAATCACTCCAAAGCAAGGCTTTTATGATTATAAGAATAAATATGTAGCAGGGTCTACCGTTGAAACATGCCCAGCTATACTATCAGCTGATGAGACTAAGAAAATGCAAAATTACTCAGAAATCGCATTTAAAGCATTGGGGCTTACAACCTATGCTAGAATGGATTTCATGATGGATGAGAATGGTGATATGTATTGCTTGGAAGCAAACACATTACCAGGTATGACCCCAACAAGTCTTATGCCTCAAGAAGCGGCGGCAGAGGGAATGAATTTTGAAGAGCTCTGTGAGCATCTTATCCAAGTATCTTTAAAAAAGTATGACTAATTTATAGATTTATAGAGAGATTTATATGAAAAATATTACGTTAAATAGAATTGCCGAGATTACTGGCGGAAAATTATACGTTCCAAAGGGTTTTGAAGACGCAGTTGATAAAGAAATAACAGGAGTTGTAAATGACAATAGAAAGATAGAACAGGGCAATCTTTTTGTTCCTATGGTAGGAGCAAGGGTGGATGGTCATGATTTTATTTCAGGAGCATTTAAAGATGGAGCTACTGGCACTTTGTCAGAAAGAATATTAGAAAATCCGGAAGGACCATATATTCATGTAGCTGATACAAAATTGGCGTTAAAGCAAATTGCTACAGCCTATCGAATGGAGCTACAAATACCTGTTATTGGTGTTATAGGAAGCGTTGGAAAGACAAGTACCAAGGAAATGATTTCCGCAGTATTGTCTACAAGATTTAATGTTCTGAAAACTGAGGGCAATTTTAATAACGAAATAGGTCTGCCATTAACCATATGCAGAATAAAGAATGAGCATCAAGTTGCAGTTGTAGAAATGGGTATATCAGATTTTGGAGAAATGCATATTCTAGGGGATATTGCAAAGCCTGACATTGTTGTGATGACAAACATAGGTCAATGTCACTTGGAATTCCTAAAATCAAGGGATGGCATACTTAAGGCTAAGACGGAAGTTTTCCAGCATATGCCTAAGGATGGACTTGTAATTCTAAACGGTGATGACGACAAACTGATTCATGCTGATACATTAGGTCTAAGAAAAGTATTCTATGGTATGAATAATCAACTAATAAATGCATCTAAAGTAACGCCAGTTGGCCTTACAGAAACTTCTGCAACTATATCGGTTGGAGATGCCAGCTTTGATGTTGTGATTCCTCTACCAGGCTCTCATAATGTGATGAATGCATTAGCAGCAACGGCTGTGGGAGTAGAACTGGGACTTAGTACAGAGGAGATACATAAGGGACTGTCAGCGGCAAAAACAATTTCTGGTAGAAATAATATAATTCATATTGGCGGTATAAATATTATCGATGATTGTTATAATGCAAACCCAGTTTCCATGAAGGCCTCTATTGAAGTGCTTGGTCGGGCTGATGGACGCACAATAGCTGTTTTGGGCGATATGGGAGAATTAGGAGCTGAGGAACGTCCTCTCCATTATGGAATAGGACAGGCTTTGAAGGATAATAATATCGAATATGTATTTACGGTTGGTGAATTATCTGAAGAAATCTGTAAAGCTTTACAGGATTTAAATAGTTCATGTAATTCATATCACTATGGGTCAGTAGATGATATGTTAGTGGAGCTGCTCCCTATGCTAAAGGCGGGAGATACAGTATTAATAAAAGCCTCTCACTTCATGAACTTTAGTCATGTAGTGGAGGCATTAAAGGCTAAATTAGCTTAGCATCATTATCTAGCTGATTCTGTATTATTGATTTTACGTAAGCGCCGATATGTTTCTTGTCGTCCCCTTCTAGTGAGGAAGGATCTATAGGCTGACAGAAAGTTACGATTACCCTGGTCTTTTTAAGCTTTGGCAGGTGAGTTTCAAACACCTCTCTGGTGTTTGTAAATGCAACAGGGACGATAGGGCAGCCAGTCTTTGTGGCAATTTTAAATGAGGCATCATGAAAATCTGCCATCTCACCGGTTTTTGAACGTGTACCCTCTGGGAAGATAAACATTGAAATGCCTTTTTTGATGTATTCCTGAGCTTTGATAATAAGCTTAAGGTCCTGGCGAGGATCAGTTCTTGTGAGGAATAGACAATAATTCATATGCATCCAAACGTTTAATAGTGGCACTTTTTCAAAGGTCTTTTTTGACATAAAGCCTGTCACGGCTGGGCATAAATGATATCCAAGCACTACATCAAAAAAGCTTTGATGGTTTCCAATATAGAGTACAGATTGATTTTTAGGAATATTATCGAAGCCATGTACTTCGTATTTTACTCCAGATAAAAATGCAACGACTCCAAAAGCCCATGCAACAATACTGTAAGCCATAACATCCTTTGTATGTTTACTAAACAGTCCGATGATTAGCAGTATAAGCCAAATTGGAATACTGATGATTAAAAAAATAACAACAAATGCAAGTGTAATAATGGTTCTGAGCATAACGCCTCCAAAAATATTTATTAATCTGAAAATTGAATAAGAACATTATAAAATAGTAGATGGCATTTATCAAACTAAATTAAAAAGCGAATAATTAATCATTAAAAATGAATGTTATAAATAGTCTAACGATTATATTTAAATTTAATTTGTGAAATGACCCGCATAATATCAATAACAGGTATTGATTTTATTAGAAATATTCAAAAATTAGAACTTAATTTTTGACAAAATATACAAAAAGTGATACAATATCTGCAACGACATAAGAATATCTTTAGGTATTCACATGCTAGAAAAGGGGGAGACATCATGGAGCGCGAGGATTTTGACAAAGTACGCGATTCAGTTAGATCGCAGTGCGGAAGTAGAGTTGTGATTCAGTTAGACAGAGGACGTAACAAAGTTGACATTCAAGAGGGAGTCATCCAAGAAGCTTACCCAAGTGTTTTCACAATCTTAGTTGACGACACAGAGACAAGCCCAGCTCAGTTACTTTCTTTCAGCTACACAGATATTATCACAAAAGAAATTCGCATGAAGCTTTGCTAGTCTTGCATACTAGTTATGATTAAAATTGAATATGGAAATTATGAGGCCATCGGTTTTCCGGTGGTCTCTTTTTGAATTGTTATAGAATTATGAACAGCATACTTTAATTATTGAAAACAAGACACATAACTTGTATCATAATGTTGTGAGATTATGAAGATTTGCACTAGATGTAGGGTTGTTTTGGAGATAGTGTTTTATGAAATATAAGAAATTTTTAAAACCGCTTTTAGGCGTTGCAGTTACAATCTGCATTTTGGCTTCAGATTCAACGGTTTCAAATGCTGTACGTTCAGTTTCTGAGATTGAAGCTGAACAGGATTCCCTTCAGGAAGAAATCGATGCCTTGGATGCGGATTTATATAGCCTGGTTAGTCAAATTACTGAAATAGAAACAGCAATATCAGAAACTGAGGCTGCAATCGAAGAAACCGAGGCGGCTTTGGAAGAAGCAAAGGCAGCTAGAGAGGCTCAATATGAAGCAATGAAGCTTCGTATAAAGTATATGTATGAGACTGAGGACCCTAGCGTCTTTGAAATGCTTCTAGAGTCTGGAACAATTAGTCAGTTCCTTAACAGACTAGAATATGCTAACAGCGTGCATGAATATGATAGAGAAAAACTAGAACAGTTTGAAGCTACTCAGGCGGAAATCGAAGAGTTGGCAGCTTCCTTAGAGGAAGAAAAAGCTGGACTTGAATCAGCAAAGCAAGAACTGGCATCACAAGAGGCAGCCCTTGAAGCCATGGTAGATGAGAAACGTGGCGAGATGGATGACTTGGATGCTGAGCTTAAAGAAGCTAAGGAAATCGCAGCTAGAGAAGCAGCATTGGCGGCAGCTAGAGCAGCTGCAGCAGCGGCGGCAAATGGTAATACATCAGGTGCAGCGAAAACCACTGCAAGTTCAAGCTACAATGTAAATGGAGATTTAAACCCAGGCTATTCAACTGGTGTTAGCGGTTCTAGCGTTGTATCATATGCTCAACAGTTTGTTGGAAATCCATATGTTTGGGGTGGCAACTCTTTAACCAATGGATGTGACTGTTCTGGCTTTGTTCAACAAGTTTTAGCAAATTTTGGAATAACCTATGGCGCAAGAATGACCTCTGGCTCATTTAGGAGTGTGGGCAATGAGGTAAGTTATAATTACATGCAACCCGGTGATATTGTTTGCTACCCTGGACACGTAGCAATATATGCAGGTGGCGGTATAATTGTGGAGGCACAAAGTACAGCTACAGGCATTACTAATTACCGATCAGTCAATTGCCACTCAATTATTACAATACGAAGGGTACTATGATAATCAAAAAGCTTCTTAAACCGATTGTGTTGTTGCTGTGCGTAGGCGTAATGATCTATGCATTATTTACCATGGAAATCGGCAGGGACCCAATAGATTATTTTGAGCACCTGGAGGATACAGCAGTTGTAGTAGATTCCGAAACCGTAACCTTTGAGGATTTGGCCTTCTATATTTTATTTGAAGAAAGAAAGGTAGAGGAGCAAGCTAAAATCTATAATAAGGATTATACAAAGGATTATTGGAATCTTCATACGGATGATAAGTTTGTGCAAACAGAGGCAAAGGATGTAGTTATAAATATGGCAATCCACGACCATTTATTCTATCAGATGGCCGTGGCAGAAGGCATGGACAGCTTGTCTGGTGTAGAACAGATTGAGCTGGAGGGTTCTACTCAAGATTTTTGGGAAGATTTGTTAGATGTGCAATGGGAATACTTGCCATGCGATGAGGAAACCATAAACAATCAAATCTACATTGCAGCAGTTGCAGAAAAATATCAAAATCATCTTGCTGAAGAATATGAGACTAGCCAGGCTGCTTACAATTACGATGGCTATTATTACGAGCAAATCCTAAAGGAGCATAATGTAAAGATTAATAAAAAGCTTTGGGATAAATTGGTCTTAGGGGATATAACCATCAAGCACAGTAAGTTGAATTACATAAATGGATTGACTGATGAGGAAAAGAAAAAGAGCAAAGAATAGGAAGGTTGTACATATGATAAAAATTAATAGAAATGATCCATGTTGGTGTGGAAGTGGACGCAAATACAAGCAATGTCATGAGGCTTTTGATAGGAAAATAGAAAGCTTTGCTGTAAAGGGTCACAAGGTACCAAGGCACGACATGATTAAGACACCTGAGCAGGTTGAAAAAATCAAACAATCTGCCGTTATTAATATGGCTTGTCTTGATGCGGTGGCTGAGGCAATACATGAAGGTATGAACACAGCTGAAATCGATAAAATCGTATATGACACAACAACTAAAATGGGTGGAATACCTGCACCACTTAATTACGAGGGCTTCCCATTTAGCGTTTGCACATCAGTTAATGATCAGGTTTGCCATGGGTATCCATCAAAGGATGTTATTCTTAAATCTGGAGACATTGTTAATGTAGACTGTTCTACTATCTTAGATGGATATTATTCGGATTCTTCAAGAATGTTTATGATTGGGGATGTTGACCCTGAAACAAAAAAGCTTGTAGAGGTAACAAAGGAATGTTGTGATCTTGGTCTAGAACAGGTTAAGCCATGGGGCTTTTTGGGAGATGTAGGAGCAGCAATATGCCGGCATGCTCACGCCAATGGATATCAGGTAGTTCGTGAAATTGGTGGCCATGGAGTAGGAATAGAATTCCATGAGGAACCATGGGTTGGCTATAACACACTCCCTGGAACTGAGTTATTATTGGTGCCTGGATTCATGTTTACAATAGAGCCTATGATAAACATGGGTACACAAAAGATAAAAACAGACCCTAATAATGGCTGGGAGGTTTCTACCCTTGACGGAAAGCCTTCGGCACAGTGGGAATATCAAGTACTTGTTACAGAAACTGGTTATGAGGTAATTTCATATTGATGCGTCTAGATAAACTTTTAGTGGAATTAAACATTGGAACGCGTTCTGAAGTAAAGACTCTTCTTAAGAAGGGTCTTATTTTAGTTGACGGGGAAAGCTGCACAAAGCCTGAAACTAAAGTGGATGAAAACAATGTTGAAATAATATATAAGGGGCAGAGCTATTCTTATAAAAGGTTTCATTACTTTGTTATGAATAAGCCAAAAGGGGTAATAACTGCTACTGAGGATAAAAAGGATACCACAGTAATGGATTTATTCTATCGGCAGTTTCCAAAGGGCCCTAAAGGTCTTAGTCCTGTTGGAAGATTGGACAAGGATACTACAGGGTTGCTACTTATTACCAATGATGGCGCTTTGGCCCATGAAATGCTATCTCCTAAAAAGCATGTGGATAAGACCTATTTTGTTACTATGGATGGTGAATTAAGGGATTGTGATGTCGAAGCCCTTGAAAAGGGTGTACATATCGGAGAAGGCGAAGATACCGCCGAGGCTAAGGTCAGCTATGAAGGCGGCAATACTTGCTATATTACTATTCATGAAGGGCGATTTCATCAGGTAAAAAGGATGTTTTTTGCGGTGGGGAGACAAGTGTTGGAATTAAAGAGAACCGCCTTTGGACCATTGGTTTTGGATGAGGAAGAATTGCCTGTTGGAAAAATTAAGGAATTATCACACTTTAATGCATTAAAGTATTGACTCTTGAATTAATAAGTTTTATTATAGTTTGCAAACAAGGGGTTTGCGTCTTTAAAGTGTTAAAGAATAAAAGTGAAATTGGCTTATGGGGAGAGCAGTTTCATGGAAAATAGGAGGGATAGATATGAAGAAAAAAGCTATGAGTCTTGGACTTTGCGTAGCAATGGCAGCAACAGCTTTGGTAGGCTGCGGAGATAATGGTTCTACAGCATCTACAGAAAGTGTTGAAACATCAGGAGAGCTTACATGGAGAATAGGTGGTATTGGACCTACTACAGGTAGCGCAGCTCAGTATGGTCAGGGCGTTCAAAATGCAATTCAGATTGCAGTAGATGAGATAAATGAAGCAGGTGGTATCAATGGATACCAGATTTCATTTAACTTCCAGGATGATGAGGCAGATGCTCAGAAGTCTGTAAACGCATACAACACTCTTAAGGACTGGGGAATGCAGATTCTAGAAGGTACTGTTACATCAGGTGCTTGCGCAGCGGTTTCAGCAGAAACATACAATGACAGAATCTTCCAGCTTACACCATCAGCATCATCAACAAGTGTTACAGAAGGACATGACAATACATTCCAGATTTGTTTCTCAGATCCAAATCAGGGAACAGTTTCAGCAGATTATATTGCAGATAATGCTCTTGGTACAAAGATAGGTATTATCTATGACAGTTCTGATCCTTATTCATCAGGTGTTTATCAAAACTTTGCAACAGAGGCTGCAAATGTTGGGCTTGAGATTGTAGCCACAGAGGCATTCACAGCTGACAACAAGACAGATTTTTCTACACAGCTTCAGAAGTGTAAGGATGCAGGGGCAGATTTACTATTCCTTCCATTCTACTATCAGGAAGGCTCTGTAGTACTTACTCAGGCAAATCAGATGGGATACGAGCCAACAATGTTTGGTGTTGATGGATTTGATGGACTTCTTGGGGTAAAGGATTTTGATGTAAGTCTTGCAGAGGGTGTTTACTTGCTTACTCCTTTTGCGGCTGATGCAGAGGACGAGGCTACACAGAGCTTTGTTTCTAAGTATGAGGAACAGTTTGGAGGAACACCAAATCAGTTTGCAGCTGATGCTTATGATGGAGTATATATCCTTAAGGAAGCATTGGAAGCATCTAACCTTACACCAGCAGCTTCAAATGAGGAAATTTGTGATGCTTTAATTACAGCTATTCAGAATGTTACATACAATGGACTTACAGGTGAGAATATGACTTGGAATGCAGCAGGAGAGGTTTCAAAGGATCCTAAAGCTGTAATTATCCAGGATGGCGGATACGTTTCAGTTCAATAAATATACTACGGCTGTTACGCCTACAAGCCTAGTCTACTGCTTCATTGTAATCATATAGTACGTAATACACATCAAAGACGATGCGGGATAACCGCATCGTGTTTATATTTATACGGAAAGAGAGTTTTTTCTTATGGGATTTCTAACCTATTTAATAAATGGAATGAGTTTGGGAAGTGTATATGCGCTTATTGCATTGGGGTATACCATGGTTTATGGCATTGCCAAAATGCTTAATTTTGCCCATGGAGATGTTATTATGATTGGCGCATATCTGGTTTTTATGTGCATGTCAAATGCTGGAATGCCAGCTATTGTTTCTATAGGTATTGCAATAGTCTGCTGTACAGCTATAGGAATAATTATAGAAAAGATAGCCTACAAGCCTCTTAGAAGAGCAACAAATCTGGCGGTGTTAATTACTGCTATCGGTGTCAGCTATTTTCTACAGAATATGGCATTGTTAATATTTGGCTCAAACCCAGTTTCATTTACATCTGTTGTAAAGTGGCAGGGAATAGAACTGGCAGATGGACAACTCAAAATCACTGGAAATGCCATAGTTACAATAGTTACATGCCTTGTAATAATGTTTGCTTTAATGTGGTTCGTAAAGAATACAAAGCCTGGTCAGGCAATGCGTGCAGTATCAGAGGATAAAGATGCAGCAGTACTTATGGGAATAAATGTAAATGCAACAATATCCCTTACATTTGCAATTGGTTCAGGACTTGCTGCAATTGCGGGAGCACTTTTGTGTAGTGCATATCCTAGCCTTAATCCTTATACAGGCTCCATGCCAGGTATCAAAGCCTTTACAGCAGCTGTTTTTGGAGGTATAGGCTCAATTCCAGGGGCACTAATTGGTGGTTTATTGCTTGGTGTTATTGAGATTCTTGCAAAGGCATATATTTCTAGTCAGCTTGCTGATGCAATCGTTTTTGCAGTATTGATAATTGTACTTTTGGTTAAGCCAACTGGAATACTTGGCAAACAGATTAAAGAGAAAGTGTAGGTGGCTAAATGAAAAATCTAAATAAATCTACACAAAAATTAATATCTACAATCGCCGTAATTTTTGTTTTATATTTGGCAATGTCGATTATGCAAGCCACAGGCAATCTTAGCTCATTAATGAGCGGACTGTTAGTGCCTGTATGTGCATACTCATTAGTTGCAGTGGCCTTAAATCTTTGCGTTGGATATCTAGGGGAGCTTTCATTAGGACATGCAGGCTTTATGTGCATCGGTGCATTCACATCGGCCCTTTTCTCTAAGACATTTCAAGGGATAATACCAGATGTGCCAAGATTTATTTTGGCGTTATTACTAGGCACATTTTTTGCTGCTTTATTCGGATTTTTAATTGCTATTCCAGTACTTAGATTGAGCGGAGATTATCTTGCGATTGTAACATTGGCCTTTGGCGAAATTATTAAAAATGTTATAAATGCTATTTATGTGGGAGTAGATTCGAAAGGCTTGCATTTTACCTTAAAGGATATGATGTCCCTTGGTTTAGAGCCAGGAGGAACAATCCTTATAAATGGACCTCAGGGAATAACAGGAACACCACGACAGTCCAATTTTACACTTGCAGTATTGCTACTTATTATCGCTCTTATAGTAACCTTCAACTTTGTAAATTCACGAACAGGAAGGGCTGTAAAGGCTATTAGAGATAATCAAATTGCTGCTGAGACTGTAGGCTTACCAATTACTAAGTATAAGCTTACAGCATTCACTATCTCCGCTGCAATTGCTGGTGTAGGTGGAGTAATATATGCCCATAATATTAATTCCCTTACAGCCACAACAAATAATTTTGGATATAATATGTCAATTATGATATTGGTTTATGTGGTTTTGGGTGGAATTGGAAATTTTTCAGGCTCTGTTGTGGCAGCAGTTGTACTTACTATGCTTCCAGAGCTGCTTAGAGGACTTTCAAATTATAGAATGTTAATATATTCAATTGTGCTTATTGGATTGATGCTGTTTAATTGGGCTCCATCAATTCTGAGATTTAGGGAAGAACATGGAATAACCTCTCAGGCAATATTGGGTAAGCTGAAAAAGAAAAAGGAGGTGCAGTAATGGCATTACTAGAAGTTACAAATCTTGGCATTTCCTTTGGAGGCCTTAGGGCGGTGGATGAATTTAATCTCACAATTGATGAGGGTGAATTGTATGGATTAATTGGTCCAAATGGTGCAGGAAAGACCACTGTATTTAATATGCTGACAGGAATATATAAGCCTACAGATGGAAAAATATTCCTAGGAGGTACAGATATTACTGGCAAGAAAACAGCTGAAATAAACAAAGCGGGAATTGCCAGGACTTTTCAAAATATAAGACTTTTCGGTGACCAGTCTGTACTTGATAATGTAAAAATAGGACTACATAATTCCTTTGAATATGGCACTGCCACAGGAATATTCCGCTTACCAAAGTATTTTACAGTAGAGAAGCAAATGGACGAAAAGGCATTATCTATTCTTTCTGTATTTAATCTTGATAAGGATGCAGATGTGCTTGCATCAAATCTTCCTTATGGAAAGCAAAGACAGTTGGAAATTGCCAGAGCATTGGCCACTAAGCCTAAATTACTTTTGTTAGATGAACCAGCTGCTGGAATGAATCCTAATGAGACCAAGGATTTGATGGATACAATTGCTTTGATTCGAAAGGAGTTTGGTGTAACGATACTTCTTATTGAGCATGATATGAAGCTGGTATCTGGAATTTGTGAAAAGCTGACAGTTTTAAACTTTGGAAGGGTGTTATCACAGGGAGTTACAACAGAAGTATTAAATGACCCTGAGGTAATAAAGGCATATTTAGGCGAATAATACTATGCAGCTTTCACAGTTTTGGCAATAGAGGTGTTAAATGTTAAAAGTAGAAGATTTAGTTGTAAATTATGGAATGATTCAGGCATTAAAGGGAATCAGCTTTGAGGTAAATGAGGGAGAGGTTATAGCTTTAATTGGCGCTAATGGTGCAGGTAAAACCACCACTCTACAGACAATATCAGGAATGCTTAGTCCAACCAGTGGACGAGTTCTTTTGGATGGAGTAGATATTTCGAAAATACCTGGCCACAAGATTGTTTCAATGGGGCTGGCACATGTACCTGAAGGAAGGCGAGTTTTTGCGGGATTAACGGTGCTTGAAAACTTGAAAATGGGGGCTTATACTAGAAGTAACAAAGCTGAGATAGCAGCCGCTTTTGAACGGGTATACGAAAGCTTTCCAAGGCTGAAGGAAAGACAAAACCAGCTGGCAGGTACACTGTCTGGAGGAGAACAGCAGATGCTTGCTATGGGTAGAGCTCTTATGAGTCAGCCACGTATAGTACTTATGGACGAGCCCTCCATGGGACTTTCCCCTATTTATGTGGATGAGATTTTCAATATTATCCAGTCTATCTCACAGGAAGGAACTACAGTACTTCTGGTTGAGCAAAATGCAAAAAAAGCACTTGCAATTGCAGATAGGGCATATGTTCTAGAAACAGGCAATATCGTACTATCAGGAGACGCCAATACTCTTATGAACGATGACTCCATCAAGAAGGCATATCTCGGCGAATAAGAAATGCGGACTAGGGGGTAAAAATATGGAAGATAAGAAGCTAGTTATAACCATAGCTAGAAGCTATGGCTCTGGAGGTCTCACATTAGCCAAGAAGCTTGGCAAGGAATTGGGGTTGCCTGTTTATGACCGTGAAATATTGCGGATGGCATCTGATCAAAGTGGCATTAATGAAGAAATGTTTGGTCAGGTAGATGAGCACATTAGGAAGATTTTTATGTCCGCCAAGGGAAAATATAAGGGCATGCCTCTTACTCCAGAATATGCTGCATTCACATCTGATGATAATCTGTTTGAGCTTCAGGCAGATGTAATTAAACGAATAGCAAATACACAAAGCTGTATTTTTGTAGGTAGATGTGCAGATTTCATTCTGAAAGATAGAGAGTATGTGCTTTCTTTGTTTTTCTATGCATCAGAGGAGGACTGCTTAGAAAGACTTCGTAAGCAGGTAAGTGGTACCGATGAGGAATTACTTAAACGAATGCATGATATAGATAAGCATAGAGCGGACTATTATAGATACTATACTGGCAGAGATTGGAATGATGCCAGAAACTATGATTTTTGCCTTGATACAGGAGTTATGGACTACGATAAGCTTATAGAGGTGGTTAAATCATACATAGAACTAAAAAATAGATAATGGTATTTGATTAGGTGTGGAGCATATGAATAATATTGAAAATCCCAATAATCAAAGATTACTTAAATACTTATCCCCAGTCGCTGTGTTGGCACTTTCTTTTGGCTGCGCAGTAGGCTGGGGTGCCTTTGTTATGCCAGGAACTACCTTTTTACCAAAGGCAGGACCTTTGGGGACAGTGCTTGGCATAGTTTTAGGTGCTTTGATTATGTGTATTATCGGGCTGAATTATAGCTATTTAATGAACAAGTATCCTGATGCGGGAGGTACACTTACTTATACAATCAAAACACTTGGATATGACCATGGTTTTATGAGCTCATGGTTTTTGATTCTTGTTTATATTGCCATAATTTGGGCCAATGCCACAGCTATTGGTTTGATTAGTAAAAATCTTTTTGGAAGTACATTTCAGTTTGGATTTCATTATCATGTATTGGACTATGATGTATATTTTGGAGAGGTTCTACTTTCTGTTGTGGCTATTTTGCTATGTGGGACAGTTTGTATTTTCCATAAAAGGCTTGCGGCATTAATACAAATAATATTCGCTTTCTTATTAGTCATTGGAGTTGTAGTATGTGCAGTTGTGGTGTTTAGCAATATAAAGGATGCAGGCACTTATCATATTCCAGCCTTTTCACCATCAAAGGATTCAAAAATATTGCAGGTATCCACACTAATTGCTTTATCTCCATGGGCCTTTGTAGGCTTTGAGTCGGTATCAAACTCTGCCGCAGGATTCAAATTCCAACATAAAAGGATTTTTTGCATATTAGTCCTATCAATAATTGCAGGAACTTTGGTATACTGCTTACTGACTATTATGGCTGTAAGCTTCGTTCCAAGTGATTACAATTCATGGGTTGAGTATGTAAATGATTTAGAAAATCATTCTGGAATCGAAGGCTTGCCAACCTTTTATGCAGCATATTCTGCTATGGGAAAAGCAGGTGTTGTTGTATTGGGCCTTGCGGCTATGGCTGGAATAGCTACTGGTTTAATCGGCAATCTTGTAGCAGCCAGTAGATTACTCTATACCATGGCAAATGAAGGTATTTTGCCAAAATGGTTTGGAAAATTGAATAAAAAACATTCACCTCAAAATGCACTTATATTTTTGATGTGTATTTCTGTAATTATTCCATTGTTTGGACGAACTGCCATAGGATGGATTGTTGATGTTAATACAATAGGCGCAATCATTGCCTATAGCTACACTTCATTTTGTGCTATAATGGCTGCTAAAAATGATAACAATGGGCTTATAAAAATATCAGGCTCCATAGGACTGATTTCCTCTATAATCTTCTTTGTATATTTTATGTCTTGGACAGCAGGGGCATTGTCTACGGAATCCTACTTGATTCTCACCTTTTGGAGCATACTTGGGTTTGTATATTTTCGTTTTGTTTTTGAAAGGGACAAGGATAGGAAATTTGGAAAAAGCACCATTGTATGGCTCGCACTATTGTTTTTGATTTTCTTTACATCCTTGATGTGGGTTAAGCAGTCTACTGATGAAATAACAGAAGAAATTGCTCATAACATAAGTACATATTATGAAAAGCAAAATCTCACAGATGATAATGAGTTTATAGAAGAAACAGAAGCATATCTGAATAATCAGCTACAAAAGGCAGACAAAAAAATTACTATGAACAGTGTTATTCAGATGCTCTTAATTATGGCCAGTCTTTCGATTATGGTTAGCGTCTACAACATGATGACCAAAAGAGAAAAGGCCGCAGAGGCAGAAAGAACAAGAGCCGAAGAGAGTAGCAAGGCAAAGACGGTGTTTCTGTCTAATATGTCTCACGATATTAGAACTCCGATGAATGCAATTATCGGTTATACTAATTTGGCTGACAAGGAAGATATAACCTTAGAGGAGCTAAAGGAATATCTTGCAAAAATCAAAGGCTCAAGCCAACATCTGCTCGCATTAATAAACGATGTGCTGGAAATGAGCCGCATTGAAAGTGGCAAGATGGATATTGAACCAATTCCTATGGACTTGTGTAAGGTACTTGAAGAAGTTAAGGATATGTTTGCCACACAGATGGCTGAAAAAGATATTGATTATATAGTAAATTACCAGGGAATAAAGAATAAATATGTTCTATGTGATAAAAACAGACTAAATCGAATTTTGCTTAATCTTGTGAGCAATGCTTACAAGTTTACTCCTTCTGGGGGCAGCGTGGAAGTTATTGCATGGGAGCTTGAAGGTGCCAAGGAAAATGCTTCCACCTATGAGCTGCATATAAAAGATAGTGGCATGGGTATGTCTGAAGAATTTGCAGAAAAGATTTTTGAACCTTTTGAAAGAGAAAAGAATTCTACAGTTAGTGGAATCCAAGGCACTGGTCTAGGCATGTCTATTACTAAGAGTATAGTAGACTTAATGGGTGGTGAAATAACTCTCAAAACAGCCCCAGAGGCAGGTAGTGAGTTTATAATTCGCCTCAATTTACAGCTTTTGTCTAGTGAGGCATTGCAAAATCCAGCCGAGAAAAAAACTGTTTCAGAATCAAAGAACATAGATTATAGTAAATACAGAATTCTCCTTGTTGATGATATGATGGTCAACAGAGAGATTGCCAGCAAAATTCTACAGAAAATAGGCTTTAGTGTGGAGCAGGCAGAAAACGGAAAGGATGCATTTGACAAATATACCGCTTCCACTCCTGGCTATTTTGATGCTATTTTAATGGATGTGCAAATGCCTGTCATGGATGGCTTTACAGCCACAGAATTAATAAGAAATATGGAAGACACACGATATAGCAACATTCCAATCATAGCAGTTACCGCTAATGCATTTTCTGAGGATGTGAAGAAAACATTAGATGCTGGAATGAACGGACATGTTTCAAAGCCAATTGACATAAAGCAGCTGGTAAATGTCCTAAATGAATTTTTGACATAATGGAGATTACTTAATAATGAATTTAAAGGTATTAAAAACACTTGAATATGACAAAATCATTAGTAGATTAGCAGAGTTTGCTACTTGTGATTCAGGCAAGAAACGTTGTTTGGAGCTATATCCAATCAATGCTATAGATGAAATCAAGGTGATGCAACAGGAGACTGCTTGTGCCTTTAATCGTCTTGTAAAGTTTTCGGATGTGAGCCTTAGTGGGACTACAGATTTGCGTCCAAGCTTAGCTAGATTAGACCTTGGTTCCTCTCTTACTATCGAGGAGATTCTTGCTGTGGCAAGCGTGCTAGAGGTTACAAAGCGAGTAAGCGCATATGGCAAGCAGATGGAAGAGGAGGATGCTCTCACATTTTACTTTAATGGCTTATCCCCAGAGGTAGCAATACTCAATGAAATTAGACGCTGTATCATTGATGAGGAGACTATTGCAGATGATGCCAGTACAGCCCTTTACGATATTCGAATGGGGATGAAACGCACTAATGACAAGATTAAAAGTGTCATGAATTCCATGCTTAATAATTCCACAACTCGTGGCTATTTGCAGGAGCCTGTAGTTACTGTCAGGGGTGGAAGGTTCTGCCTACCAGTTCGTGCTGATTACAAATCAAGAGTGCCTGGCATGGTTCATGACCAGTCATCTACAGGAAGCACATTCTTTATTGAGCCTATGCAGGCTGTGGATTTGAATAATGAATTGAGAGAGCTGCAGGTTAGAGAGCAAGACGAGATTGCAAGAATCCTTGCCAATATTTCCAACAGAATCGCTGAAAGCTCAGAGGGGATAATTCGTAATTTCGAATTGCTTACGGAGATAGATTTTATACTGGCAAAGGGAAGATATGCCATAGAATTAAATGCTAGTAGTCCAGAGTTTAATGAAGATGGAGTCATCAACCTAAGAGGCGCCCGTCATCCATTGCTTGACCCTAAAAAGGTGGTGGCAACTGATATTAAGCTGGGTGAGGATTACAACCTGCTTCTTGTAACAGGTCCTAATACAGGTGGTAAGACTGTTTCACTTAAGACTTGCGGACTTCTTACTCTTATGGCACAGGCAGGTCTTCACATTCCTGCTAAGGACCGAAGCCAGATAGCAGTATTTGATGATGTGTATGCAGATATTGGTGATGAGCAGTCAATAGAGCAGTCCCTATCCACATTCTCATCTCATATGGTAAACATTGTCCACATTCTTGAGGCTATAAATAGTGGAAACTACAGTCATGAGACAGAGAAGCTTGTGGAAAAACAGGCTAAGGATTTTGCTCATTCAAAAGTATTACATGGTACTAATGAGCCAGGAAAAGTACCACAGTTCCTTGTTCTTATTGATGAGCTTTGTGCTGGAACTGATCCTAAAGAAGGTGCGGCACTTGCCCAGTCTATCCTTGATAGGCTTCACACACTAGATGTGCGCACTATGGCAACCACTCACTACAGCGAGTTAAAGGTATACGCCCTATCAACAGATGGAGTGGAGAACGCATCCTGCGAATTCTCACTTGAGACACTTAGTCCTACATATCATTTGATTATTGGTGTACCTGGAAAGTCAAATGCATTTGCTATTTCATCAAAGCTTGGTATTCCAACTGATTTGATAGAGGATGCCAAGGGACGCCTTTCTGATGATGATAAATCCTTTGAAGATTTGATGGTAGATTTGGAACAGAAACGCCATCAGGTGGAAAAGGATGCAGCTGAGGCTGCGGCAGCACTTAAGGAAGCTGAAAGTAAGCTTGCCAGTGCTACAGCAAAGGAAGAAAAGATTAAATCACAGCGTGAGGAGCTTATCCGCCAGGCTCATGAGGATGCAGCAGCAATTCTTCAGGAGGCTAAGGATATTGCTGATGAAACTATCCGCGACTTTAATAAATTTGGTAAGGGTGGTGGAAATATTTCTGCCATGGAGGCTAAGCGTGCTGCCCTTGGTAAAGGAGTCAATAAGGCCAAGAGCAAGGCCAAAGAAAAGGTGGAGGTTAAGGAGAACACCAATGTACCTACGGATTTGCATGTAGGTGACAAGGTCAAGGTGCTTTCTATGAACCTTACTGGTAATGTGTGTTCTAAGCCAAATGCCAAAGGTGATGTGGTGGTGCAGATGGGTATCATGAAATCCACCGTAAATATCAAGGATTTGGTACTCATAGAAGAGGAAGATAAGTTCGTTCCAAAGAAGGGCACACGTGTTAAGAATATGACCTACGGTGGCTTTAACAAATCTGCGTCTATTTCACCAGAGATTAATTTGTTAGGTTGCACAGTGGATGAGGGAATTGCTAAGCTTGAAAAGTACCTGGATGATGCCTATATCAGCCACCTTACATCTGTTAGAGTGGTTCATGGTAAAGGAACAGGCGCACTTAGAGCTGGTGTGCAGCAGTATCTTCGCAAGTGCAAAAATGTAGCAGAGTTCCACTTAGGAGAATTTGGCGAGGGGGACGCAGGTGTCACCATAGTGACGTTCAAGTAAAAATTCAAAAAATCCTTGTTACATTAACAAGCATATATATTCTACGCTACGCATAGAAAGCTTCGCTTAAGAATATATATAGCTTGATAATTACAAGGATTTTCTTAAATTCTTATAAAATTTTACGGTATTTCACACGCAAATTTTACCCATAAGTTTTAAATTAAATCTCACCAAGGAAAGGAAGTTGGTGAGATTTTATGTTATATGAAAGAGATACATTTAAACAAATAGTAGAAAGCAGAACAATTCTTGTGTATGGAGCAAGTGTAGTAGCCACTCAGGTGGGGATGTGTCTTATGGATGACCCATATAATGTGAGAATAGCAGCGTTTGTAGTGACAAATGCCAGTGGTAATCCTAAGGTATTGTTGAAACGACCAGTAATTACTATTGATGTGGCTGAGCAGGTTTTTCCAAAGGACACCATGATTATAGTGGCTTGTGTTGAAAAGAACAGAGAGTCAATAGGACAAATATTAGCAGATACCCAATTTTCTAGCATAATATATTTGACATTTGAAAGCGATTTGTGGGCTGGAATCCGAGGAAACTACATGAGAAGTAGACTGGATAAACTAGGGTACAGATATCGGGTGTTACAGGATGAACTAAGAGAAATAGATGGACTATATGAATCTAAGAGGCTGGATGTCTATAGAGCAGTCAGCAAATATGATAAAACCCTGTCTGAGGATATAAGTAATTATGATTGGGAACAGGAAATATTTGTGGGAGCGGCATTCTCAGATGAATGTGGTTGCAAACTGAGGGATGATGTTGGCGAAAACATTTCTCATGAAAATAAAAAATATTGTGAGTTGACGGCTTTGTATTGGCTTTGGAAAAATGCTGATTCAGATTATGTGGGATTATGCCATTATAGAAGGCATTTTTGTTTGACAGAACAGGAACGTAGACAGATTTTAAACTCTAACATAGATGTAGTCGTAACCGTGCCAGTTATGAATTATCCAAGTGTGCTGGAAATATATGAAAGAGACCATGATCCAATGGATTGGAAGGTTATGAAAAAGGGAATAATGGTTTTGTACCCTGATTATCTATTTGACTTGATAAAGGTAGAAAGAGGAAACTTTTATTTTGGCTACAATATGTTTATTGCAAAAAAAGAGATTTTTAGAAAGTATTGCAAATGGCTATTTGAGATACTAGATTTTTGCAATAAGTATTGTGAACCAAAGGATGACGAATATCAAAATAGATTTTTGGGCTTTTTAGGAGAAAGGTTATTGACGGTATATATGCTCCATCATTACGACGAATTTAGAATCGCAATAGCAGATAAACATTTTGTGGAGTGAGGTATGATATGGGGATGAAAAAGGATAGGACAGTATATGTGGCAGGTGCATCCTCCAGGGCTAGAACGGCAAAGGGGTACATAGAATATTTGGCAAAAAATACAGGTGTAAAAGCCTTTCTGGTATCACCTGAGATGAAGGATAACCCGTCAACAGTTGAAGGAATTCCAGTTATTGCAATAGGAGAAGATGCCAAAACTAAGCATGGAATAAACACAGATTATCCAGTATACATTGCCACAAGGGGTGTAAATCAGTCAAAAATCGGTATGGAGCTTAATGCCATGGGCTTTACAGATATACGGCCAATTGATGTGCATTTGGATTCGTATATGCGTAATGAATATGTGAAAAGGAAATACGAAAAGCTGGGAAAAAGCTTCATTCTAATAGAAAATTTGCACGATGGAGGAGCAAGAAACGCAACTATTTTGGGAAAGATATTTGTTGCCAGCTCTGCCAATGATTCCGTTTTAAACGAAGATTATACTATGCTAGAAAAGGAAGAAATGCTTCAGGTGGGTGTCAGTACAACAGAAAAGAGGCTACCTGGCATAGACAATTTGGATAACTCGGGAAAGGAAACAGAAAATATCTCTGGTTTAAACAGTCAGTTTTGTGAGCTAACAGGGCTGTATTGGATTTGGAAAAACACAACAGAGGATTATGTTGGTTTGGTTCATTACCGCAGACACTTTTTATTGCCAGATAATTGGATAAGACTATGTGATGCAAATAATGTGGATGTGATATTGCCTGTACCTTTATATGTATCTCCTAGTGTTGAGATGGATTATAGAAATAGGCATGACTCTAAGGATTGGGACATATTGATGGATTATTTTAGAGTTCAGTTACCAGATGAATATGAAATGGCAAAGGAGTTTTTTAATGAGAACCTATATAGTCCTTGCAATATGTTAATTGCTAGGCGTGAGGTTCTAAATGAATTGTGTCAGTGGTTATTTACTATCGTATTTGCGGTATATAAAAAAATTGGGGACAAGGACGATCCATATCAGCGTCGATATCCAGGATTTATGTCGGAAAGATTGATTTCTTACTATTTTCATAATAGAAGGGACAGATACAAAGTGATATATGCTAACAAGAATTTC
Source organism: Pseudobutyrivibrio ruminis (assembly GCA_015057305.1). Classification (GTDB taxonomy): domain Bacteria; phylum Bacillota; class Clostridia; order Lachnospirales; family Lachnospiraceae; genus Pseudobutyrivibrio; species Pseudobutyrivibrio ruminis_F. The sequence continues at coordinate 23,807 of SVES01000044.1, forward strand.
TTGAATTGAGGGAACTGTTATGAAGGTAGAATTTAATGCATCACTTATGTGTGCAGACTTTGGAAATTTAGCAAAAGAATTAAGCTTGCTACAGGATGCAGGAGTCGACTCCTTTCATATAGATATAATGGATGGCAGATTTGTCGACAATTTTGCCATGTCATTATGTGACCTTTGTTTTATAGCAAAGGCTGCAAAAACACCCTTGGATGTTCATTTAATGGTTGAGCATCCAAGGGTACACATTGATAAAATATTACAACATGTAAGATCAGGAGATACAATATATATACATCCTGAATCAGAATACCATCCTTCCACAACCTTGAATAGAATTCTTGCCGCTGGAATGGTGCCAGGTATAGCAATAAATCCATGTACAAGCATTGAATCAGTTTATGAAATAATACATATTGCAAAAAAGGTTATGCTTATGACTGTTGATCCAGGTGAAGCTGGACGTCCTTATCTGCCTTTTGTAGAAGAAAAAATAAAAAAGCTGATTCATTTAAAGGAACAACTAGGTATAAAGCTATACATGGACGGAGCTTGCAATAAAAACAG
>SVES01000045.1 GCA_015057305.1 Pseudobutyrivibrio ruminis
TACATGAAGATTTTTCACTCAAATCCCTGATTGGATGCGCACTAATTGGCGCTGGAACATTGATTATGGTGTTATAAAAAGAATGCATCCTAAAAGCTTATATTCCCACGGATGACCTTGGGATTTTTTTATGCATAAAGCAAAAATAAAGTGCAGTATAAGGCGTTATTAAATATAATAATTATTAGTATGAAGCATATTTAAGAGGTGGGTTTTATGGCAAAATGTAACCTTTGTTTCAGACATTGCAGTATTTCTGAAGGAAGCTATGGCTTTTGCGAAGTAAGGACATGTAAAAATGGCAAAGTCATTGCAGATAATTATGGGAAGCTAACATCTATTGCTTTAGATCCAATAGAAAAGAAACCTTTGAATCGCTTTTATCCAGGTAGCATGATACTTTCTGTTGGAAGCTATGGTTGTAACTTAAGATGTCCTTTTTGCCAAAACTATCATATTTCATGGGGTGATGAGGTAGCATCTTTTAAAAGAAAAACAACTTATGTATCACCCACTGAGCTTACAAGAATAGCAGAAGAACAAAAAACAAATGGAAACATTGGTGTAGCTTTTACATATAATGAACCACTTATTTCTTATGAGTATGTACTTGATACGGCAAAGCTTTTAAAAGAAAAAGGCTTGAAAACCGTTCTTGTAACAAATGGAATGGCAGATGTTGAGACTGTAAGAGAGCTCTTTGACTACATTGATGCTATGAACATAGACTTAAAAGGTTTTACAGACCATTACTATGAGGATGTTTTACTTGGAAATCGAAAGATGGTAATGGATTTTATTAAAGAAGCTGTAAAGTACTGCCATGTGGAGCTAACCACATTAGTGATACCAAACGAAAATGATTCAGACGAGGAAATGGATGAACTTAGTTCATGGATTGCATCACTAGATAAAAACATACCACTTCACATATCTAGGTTTTTTCCTAGATTTCATATGACAGATAAAGAAGCAACACCAGTTGATACTATATATCATCTAAAATCTATAGCAGAAAAGCATTTGACATACGTTTATACAGGAAACTGTTAAGGGGGGAAACGACTATGGCAATAGAAGCTGCATTTATGGTTCCACATCCACCACTAATTGTCCCAGCTGTTGGAAGAGGTGGTGAAAAACAAATTCAAAAAACAACTGATGCTTATGAAAGAGTAGCCGATGAAATAGCAAAGATTGCACCTGAAACTATTATTATCACAAGCCCACATAGCATCATGTATTCTGATTATTTTCATATTTCTCCAGGTAATGGTGCGAAAGGTTCATTCGCTAGATTTAATGCACCAGAGGTTTCTTTTGACGAAGAGTATGATGAGAAGTTAGTGGAAGCAATTAATGATATTGCTTATGAAGAAAACTTCCCTGCTGGAACTTTAGGTGAACGAGACCCAGAGCTTGATCATGGCACAATGGTTCCCCTATGGTTTATAAGAAATAAATATAAGGGTGGCAAAATAGTTAGAATCGGTCTATCTGGACTTGGCTTACTTGATCATTATCGCTTCGGGCAAATGATTCAAAAAGCGGTAGCTGATACAAATAGAAGAGTAGTCTTCGTGGCCAGTGGCGATTTATCTCACAAATTACAAGACTATGGACCTTATGGTTTTTCAAAAGAAGGGCCAGTTTATGATGAACGAATCATGGATGTGGCAAAACGTGCTGCCTTTGATGAAATGTTTGATTTCAAAGAAGATTTCTGTGAAAAGGCTGCTGAATGTGGACATCGTTCATTTGTTATTATGGCAGGTGCATTAGATGGAAAAGAGATTAAAGCTGAAGTCTATTCTCACCAAGATGTTACTGGAGTAGGTTATGGTATTGCATCCTTTTATCCTATAGGTGAAAACGATGAGCGCCATTTTAGAGAGCGCTATATAGCAAAGCTAAAAGAATCCATAAGTGAAACAAATCATTCCTCTGATGCATATGTCAACTTAGCATGGCAGTCATTAGAAAGCTATATTTTAAACAACAAGGTGCTTGAACTTCCAAAGGATTTACCGAGTGAATTAATAGAAAAACAGGCTGGTGCCTTTGTATCCATTCATAAATCAGGTCGCTTAAGAGGCTGTATTGGAACCATCCTTCCTACTACAAGCTGTGTAGCAGAAGAAATAATTCAAAATGCTATCAGTGCATCAACAAGAGATTCTAGATTTAATCCTATAAGTCCAGAGGAAATACCTGACTTAGAAATAAATGTAGATGTACTTAGTGATCCAGAGCCTATCGATTCACCCGAGTATTTAGACGTTAAAAAATATGGCGTAATAGTGAGTAGCGGACATAAAAGAGGATTACTTCTTCCGGATCTAGATGGAGTAACTTCTGTAGCACAACAAATATCTATTGCAAGGCAAAAAGGTGGTATATCTGAAAATGAACCCATCAGTCTGCAAAGATTTGAAGTGATTAGACACATATAAAGAGGATAAAGAGGATACTGTTCATGAAATGGGCTTGAAACAAATATCATTTAAAGTAATTTCTACATATCTTACCATAAAGAAAATACATAAATAGTTTTGAAATAAAAATGCGATGTGCCAAAAAAGGTGCATCGCTTTTTTTATTATGTACGCGTTAAGAAACACAGGTTTATGCATTATCTTAAGAAAGGTACAAAAAATGGAATACACACTCTTATATATTTTAACAATACGATGTGATAACTCAAAATGTGAGGAAGATCTTGAACTTCATAGGATAACAGACGTGGATGAAGAAAAATTATATCTTCGGGACGGATTTGTTTACCGAGATAAACTTATGAAAATGGAGATTATTAAGGAGAATAAAAGAGAAATTATTTGTAGGGTTCCTTTTGTAATAAAGGAAGCGGCAATTGTTTGGGTTAGAGAAATCTTAATGTATATACGTAAACGAGGTACCGAGGCTATGTATTATGCAGTAAACGATGAGTGGATGCGTATTTTAGATCCACGATATGATGTGCGATGGTTTACTGGAGGAGCGAAAGTTGAGGCCTGGAGAAAAGAAATGCTAGAGATTGCCGCAAAACTTTAAAATCAATAACTTTATACAGCTGAATTACAAGTAGAAAGAATGAAATTAATGGAGGAAGTTGTGGAACCGCAAAATGAAGAACAAAAGTTAGCTAGAGAATTAGCTAGAGCTCAAAAGGTTGTCGATAAGCAGTATGCTTGGCATGTCGAGAATGAATATGATTGGATTACACTTGAGGTTGTGAAAGAGTATAGGCAAAAAGTAGAGTTATTGGGAGAGGATGTAAGTGATACTGGAATAAGACGTAAGTTACGCATTGAGCTACAAAGAAAGTATGGGTTATTAGAAATAGAAGCTATAAATATTTTAAATGGTTATAATGTGTCTGCCTACTTGGCTAAATATGAACGCATAAAAAATAAAATACCTCTAGTAAAAATACGGGAACAACAAAAAGCTCAAAATGATAGCGATAATAACTCTGAGAGTGATGCATGATAGAATTTCTTTCAGATTATCTATGTGCCATAAAATGCACATAGATTAATGTTATTATCCTAAGTAGATAAAATTTAGCGAGGAGACCAGCTATGTATGGAACTGGAACAAAGAAAATGCTAAATATGCTTATATTGGATATTCTCCGAGAGTATTCAGATAGTGAGCATAGACTTCTACAACAGGATATTATTGATTTGCTTAAGTCCAATTATGGAATGGATTGCGAAAGAAGAGCTGTCAAAAATAACATAGTAAGCCTTCAAGAGATGGGCTATGATATTGTGGCAAAACAGGGATACTATTTGAATACTAGAGATTTTACAGACGCTGAATTGCGTCTTTTGATAGATAGTATTTTTACATCTGGAGCCATTTCTGACAAAGATGCCCATTCACTTGCAAAAAAGCTAGAACGTTATTCTAATAAATACTTCAAAGCGCATGTATCTCATATTCACAGCACTTCAAGTGGGAAGAATACTGATAATCCAATGGTCATGGATTCTATAGCAATTATAGATGAAGCTATTTCAAAAGGTCGACAGATATCGTTTTCTTACCTGCAATATGGAATTGATTTTAAGCTTCACCCTAAACGCAGTCAAAAATACATAGTAAGTCCTTACCAAATGATTAGTAATAGAGGTAAATACTATCTCATAGCAAATACAGAAGAATATGAGAATCTCTCACATTTTAGGTTAGATAGAATTACTAATGTGGAGATATTAAAAGATAAAAATAAGCCAATCAAAAGGATTCAGGGCTATGAAAGCGGTCTTAATTTAAAGGATTATTTAGCCGAGCATTTTTATATGTATTCTGGTGAGAGTATTCATATTAAGTTAAAAGCTCATGAGAATCTTATGGATAATCTGGTGGATAGCTTTGGAAAGGATTTTAGAGTTGTACCAGAAGGTGAAGATGAGATTATTGCTAGTTTGAAGTGCAATCCAGATACTTTTTTCTACTGGGCAATGCAGTATGGATTGAACATTGAAGTTCTTGAACCAGAAAGTATGAGAGAACGCATCCAGAGCGCATGCAGAGAAATAGAAAAGAAGTATTGTTAATGACAGGAGATAGAGTATGGAAACGCAGGGAACTGTAAAAGTTAGACTACATAGAGGTGCAAATCAGATTGGTGGAGTGTGCACAGAAATATTTACAGAGGATACTAGATTGTTGTTTGATATAGGAGCACCACTAGAAGGAGAAGGTGAGCAAGCTAGACTTGATATAGATGGTGTTAATACTGGCACTACAAATTGCGATGGTATTTTTCTCACGCACTATCATGGGGACCATATCGGTGAGGTTGATTTTGTTGATGTGGCGATTCCAGTCTATATGGAAAAGCATGCTCGGAAAATTCTTGAACTTCAACAGGATTATAAAAAAGGGGTAGTGGGAGCAGTATGGGCAGATAATGTTAATGAGATTGAAATTGGTAAGCCTATTAGGATTAAAGAGTTCACTATAACGGCGTTAGAATCAGACCATTCTGCTGCTAACTCTGTAATGTTCTTAATAGAAGCATATGGTAAAAGAATTCTTATTACTGGTGATTATCGTTTGCACGGTTTCTATAAGGATAAAGTAGAGGCTTCATTAATGAATCTTGGACATATTGATTTGATGATTACAGAAGGGACAAATATTTCTAAAGAAACCTCGTTGAATGTGCCATATCTTACAGAGCAGGCTTTAGTACCAGCTTTTGTAGAGGCATTTAAAAAGTATAAATATGTTTTCTTATTGGCATCATCTTCACAACTGGATAGAATAGCTTCATTTTCAAGATGTGTACCATCTGGAAGGTATATGATAACTGACAGATACCAGTACGGTTTGATGCAGGTATATGATGAGGATAGAGATGAAGAATTCAAATCTAACAAAGTACTATACGATAGTGAATATGTATTAGAAAAGGCTGAGAAGGCAGGCTTTGGAAGGGTTGTTAGAAGTAATCATTCTTTTCAATTAATTGTAAAAGATTTTTTTGAAAGACACCCAAAAGACACATGTTTGATTTATTCTATGTGGAGTGGATATATTAATAAACTTTCAGATGTAAAGACTCTGGTTGACTATGCTGGTGACAATCTGATAAGGGCACATGTTTCAGGGCATGTTACGAAGGAAGATTTGGAGAGGGCGATTGATATAGTAAAGCCGGAGAAGCTAGTGATTCATCATACATCTGTAAAAAAAGAAAAGTGTTGTATTGAAGTACCAAAATCCACTGAGATTGTATCAGTAGAAGATGGAGAGGTGGTTGAATTGAAAACATGTGATAGTTATAAAGACAAACCTGGTATTAATAATATAAGTAGAGAAGAAGCCAATCTGAAAGATATTGCGAAGATATGTAAAGAAGCTTTTGAATCTGAAAATCCACAAGACCTATTAAAGAAAAAACTACGTAATAAATGGGAAAATGAAAAGCCACATAAGGCTACTCATGAGATTTGCGCAAAATGTCAAACTGATAGAATAACTGAAAAACGTATATGTCGTTGCATGAATTATTACGATGAGAATGCAGAAATATGCGATGAAGAACATTGTAAGCTGAAACTGAAATGGAAAAATGTTGGTGACATTACAGTTTCGGATTATGAGAAGCCTACAGAATATGTGATGGAGAAAGTTGGTGGTATGGACTTGATTCTTGATGAACATTATGCTGTGGAAGTCAAACCATACGACAGTGAGGAAACATTATCTAGGATGTTCGCTGAGATACTTACGTATACAATTGATGGAGAATATGAGCCTGGAATTGCTATGTTTAAGTATAATCACGAAAAAGAAGAGGAGAGCTATCAATGGAGAACCCTTCAAAAACTAGAAGGTGAAGACTATTTAAAAGAAATAATGACGCATGTAAAAATTTTTACAATAGATTATACGAAAAAAGGTAATATCGCTGAATATAAAATCGAGCCATATAGTCCTCAAACAGAAAAATAGACTTTATTATTGTGAAAAGAAGAAAGCAATGTGCTAAAAATGGTACATTGCTTCTTTTATTATAGAAAAGTAATTGAAATGTTAGGAAGCACTTTGGTTATTTGAGGATGGAATAAATTATGAATCAAGAATTAACTTATACGGAAAGAGCCTATACTAAGCTAGAGAATCTTTGTTATACAAGATTTAAAACTATGTATACCGATGATGCCATTGCACGTAAGAGAATGGCTAATGAGTTGTTAGCGATAAAAAAGCAAGGCTCCTCTCCAATGTATATTTTCGTATATGACCTATTGACTGGAATACAAGCTAGCTCAAGACATTTTTGCCTTAGAGGTGTTCAAGGGTCTTCTGTAGTAGCGTATCTGTTAGGATTGTCAGAGATTAATCCAATATCTATATTCCCAAAACTTTATTCTGAATTTGTTATAGGGAAAAATGGTCGAGGTCTGGCATCAATTGAGATTAACGTCACAAAGAAAATGTATGCCGAAATAGTAAATTATTTGGAGCACTATATAGGCGAAGCTAGGATTAGATGCCAACACACTGAAAAAGGGAAATTAATAGCTGTATATGTCAGTGCCCCACAGAAAAAGTTGTCATACTATCCTAATGAAGAGGAGTTTCGTTTCGGTTTTAATAAGGTTTCTAGTCAGAAGAAATTGGGTAAGAGTATTATAACTGGTCGTGTTTTTGACGCTGCTAATCCTAAATCTTTCGCTGAATTTGTGAAATGTCGTGGCCTTAGTTTTGGAGACGGAAACGGAGTTTGGGAAGATAACGCTGAGGAATTATTTAAATCTGGTAAAGTTGAGCTAAAAGAACTGATTGCCCATAGGGAAGATGTGTATGAATTCTTACTGAGTCATAATATAAATCATGAAGAAGCATATAAAATAGCGGAAGATGTCACTTGGGGACGAATAAGAAAGAACGGGTGGAGTGCTGATGATTTAGCCCTCATGTATAAAGCTGGCATTCCTGAATGGTTTATTAAATCTTGCGAAAAAATACTATTTTTATTTTCTAGAGCACATAGCATTATGTTTCTTAAACACTATACAAAACTTTGTAATAATTCTTAATGGAGGCTGTGTAAGGATATGAGGAGAAGTATCTTTTGTTGGGATAATGATTTTGATGACATTTGTTTTATTTGAAATTGAGATGGCAGGAGATTCAAAAAATGAATGATTCACTGAAAAAAAGTGTGTCACATCCATTGTTCAAAAAGGTAATGCGCCACAAACCGCGCATTGCTTTTTTATTATAGAAGTATACTGTTTTTTTTAGGAGCTTTATTATGAACGAGTTAGAGAAGACAAAAATAATTATAGAGAGCAGGTATTATTCAGAACTATTCGATGCGATAACCCAGTATCTTCATGAAAATCCGGAAGCATTCTGGTTCGAGGGTGATTATTGTTATCAGTATCAGTTTGAGCTGGGATTATGTGATTACAAGATTGTTGAGCTATACCATGTGGCGGATTAGGGAACAAGATAATGGAAATAGTAGTAGCAGCTGACATCGAAGTTTTTGATGTGGACGATATAGGATTGAATCGCAACATAATTGAGAAATTACGTATCGGCGCCAGCATTGATTTCTTGTATAAGAATTTTGAAGTTGTATATGTAGGACAATACATGAGTAGCTTTTAATGAAGGCAATTTAAGCAATGTGCTAAAAAAGGTGCATTGCTTTTTTTATTATGTGATCTATAAGGTACATGATGTATTTGACACAGATAGATGAAAGCAAACGGAGGAATATGCAATGCTATGTTATAACTTGAGCCTGCAATACAAATCTTTATTAAAGGTAGAAATTAAAGACGATGATAAAGATAAAAATAAAGAATCTCTTGAAGATAAAATGGTAAAACTGAATGCTGAGATATACTCTCACACTTCTCAAGATGACTTTTTTGCTGTTGGTTATAGTGCTGATGATGGCTGCTTAGAATTTGCGGTTGCGGTATGGCCTGATAGGATTTCGGTTTCTAAGGTAATAAAGATAATAATGCGAGCTGTAGAAAAAACTTGTGGTGCTGAAGGTATTACAGTTTCACCAATTGAAGAAATAACAACCAAGAAATATTCGGAAATGCTTGAAGAAGCTGATAATAGGGATTATATGCAAAGAAGTGTGAGAAAAACTAGTAGGGATCTTGACTTTGATTTCTATGGGAACAGATATTTCAAGATAAATGAAATAATCACAGACAACGAAAAAATAAAAAAGAAATCAGCTATAGCCAGAGCCAGAGAAATAATGGCTGATAAAACACTTTATGATGAACTAGAGCGAATATATGCTCGCGGAAATGCGCGGAAGTTTTATGGCTATCCTGTACATTACAGCATTTCTTCAGGAAATAAAGAATCTGGAATGGAAATTATAAAATTGATGATCCAAATGCTCTACAGTCAGGGACGGATATTAAGTTCAAGAATTACTCTTTTAAGTCAAATAAAAGAAGACTGCTATGATGAGTCTGATCTTAAGCATGTGTGTAAACATGCTGACGGGGCAGCGATTGTAATAGATATGCGTGGTTCAGATGGTAATCATGGGAATTATGCAAGAAGCTATGAACGAGTAATAAGATATTTGGCTGAACTTGTTGAGGAATACCACTCAAAAACGCTATTTTTCTTTTTAGAAGAATTAGAAAATTCCGGTTTTGCAAAGGAATTGTTGATAAAAACAGAGGATTACGTGGACAGAATAGAGATACATGAGGGCATGGGGCAGCGTGAAGAGGCAATGGAGTATTTTCATTATCTTGTGAAAAAAAGTAATTTTTCAGATTTTGAGGATGATAGTTTGGGGGATTATCTACAGTCAGAGCGAAAAATATATAAATGCTATGATGTGCATGATGCGTTCAATAAGTGGAGCAAGGACGTCCTTAAAACTAAAGCATACAGCTCTTATAAAGAGTGTAAATGCATTGCAAAGACAGGCGAGAAGAAAAGGAAGGACAGTGCTTACGTAGAATTACAGGAGATGATTGGACTTTCTGAGGTTAAGGCTTTGACTAATCAGATTATTGCCTCGTATAAAATGCAGAGCATCCGTGATGGGTATGGCATGCAGGATGGAGGAATTTCTAAGCATATGGTATTTACAGGTAATCCAGGAAGCGCCAAAACAACTGTTGCGAGGTTACTTACAGACATATTAACAGACGAAGGAGTGCTTAAAACCGGAGCATTGGTAGAGTGCGGAAGAGCTGATTTAGTTGGTAAATATGTGGGTTGGACTGCTCGTATAGTTAGAGATAAGTTTAAGGAAGCTAGCGGTGGAGTGCTATTTATTGATGAGGCATATTCTTTGGTGGACGATAGAAATAGCTATGGTGCAGAGGCTATAAATACTATTGTTCAAGAAATGGAAAATCAAAGAGATAATGTTATTGTAATATTTGCTGGCTATCCGGACAGGATGGAAGAGTTTTTGAATCAGAATGAAGGCTTAAGAAGCAGAATTGCTTTTCAAATTAATTTTCCAGATTATAACGGAGAGGAACTTACAAGTATTCTTAAGCTAATGGCAAAAAACAGAGGGCTGAAACTCGATAATAAAGCAATTGAAAAATGTAGGAGTATTTGTGAAAGAGCCTGCACTGAAAAGGAATTTGGAAATGGACGTTTTGTGAGAAATTTGTTAGAGCAGGCAGTATTAAAGCAATCTCAAAGATTATATGCTGAATACAAGGATAAGGAAATACCTAAGGCAAGCATTGAGAGATTAGAGGTCTCGGATTTCGAGGTTAATCTTTCAGATGCATGTCTCAAGAAAAAGGTTAATACTATAGGATTCGCTATTTGAGTGGCGTGTTGAATACTTCGGAAATGGAGAAAAATATAAATATCCTTAAATATACATGGGTATGCCGAAACAGCTGAAAATACGAACTATTCAATTCTACATGATGCAGGGTATAAAGTGATTAGTTTTTCAATAGATTACGATAGTTGTGGAGCCGCTGACGTTGAAGAGCTTCTTTCGGCAGCGGTAAAGGCATATCAAATAAGGCTAATCGTAGCCACTTATATCCGAAATAAAAAAAGTAATAAGATGGAGAAATCTATGAGTGATTATATTCGAGGTGTGTTTTGGCTTATTGAAGGTGAAATACTTGCTGTTCCTTTTGATAGCAATATAGATTTTGGTGTGGCAAAATCAGGAAATAACTATAATCATAAGTTGTTATGGGAACATGTGAAGCCGAAAAAATGTAACAAACCATATTATTATTATCCAAGAGGACGATTGGAATTTAGTAATAAAGGCAAGCCTTTATTATATATGAATATAAACATTGGCGAAGAGTTTATCCCTATCATAATGGAACAATTTGGACTTAACGATAAGCCAATAATTCATTATGATGGTAGCAAACACTACAAATGTTACTTAGATTGGTAGCGATTGGTTAAGGTGTAGATATTTTACGTTCTATTATTGTACGTCTCTCTGTATAGCACGCGACACGCTAATTGTATATATTGTTTATAATTACATGAATATCAGTCTACCGGAAAAATAGATGTTTATCTAAGTGATATATTTAGGACTATATTTAACCCTAAATATTGTCCCATCATCTAAATGCTAGTATAATGTGGATAGGAATATATTGTTCATTCATATAAAGGAAGGTGTTTATATGCCAAACATTAAACCAATTTCAGAAATGAAAAATTATACAAGCATTGTCAATGAATTATCTTATGGTAACAGAATCTACTTCACTAAAAATGGACATGGATTATGTGCACTAGTTGATATGAAAGAACTTGATGAATTGGATACTCTCAAGGCAAAACTTCAACTTCTAACTAAACTAAATGAAGCTAAAATATCAATCAAAGATGAAGGCTCCATCTCAGCTGATGATTTAGAGAAGGAGCTTGGACTATAAGAATGGCAAATTATAAATTGGAATACTCGCAAATAGTTCGCAGAAAGCTAAAGTCTCTACGCGCTTATCTTAAAGCTGAATATGGCGAAGAGGTTTCTAAGAAATCAATCAAAAAAATTACAGATGCTGCTAGAGGACTACAGAAATTACCAAATAAAGGCGTACAGCTTGCATCCATTTTTGACATTGACACAGACTATAGATATTTTGTAGTATCTCCAAACTATCTCTTTTATTATATTGAAGATGATACTGTATATATAGCAGAAATGTTTAATGAACGGGAAGATTTTATGTACCAGTTATTTGGAATACCTTCGCATTCATCTGAATCTGAAGACTATAAAACACATTTTTGATGGTGACTTTAGCTCTAATGAAACAACTTTGGGAGGTCTAGTATGTGGTTAGTATTTGCTATATTATCAGCTGTATTCGCAGCCTTAACTTCGATATTAGCTAAGATTGGTATTGAAGGTGTAAATTCAAACCTTGCTACAGCCATACGTACTATAGTTGTAGTGGGGATGGCCTGGATAATGGTTTTTATCACCAATACGCAAAGTGGAATATTTTCTATAAGCAAAAAGAGCTGGGTGTTTCTTATACTATCAGGACTAGCCACAGGCGCATCATGGTTATGCTACTACAAAGCTTTACAGATTGGAGATGCTTCTAAAGTTGTACCAATCGATAAACTCAGTGTAGTTATTACCTTAATACTAGCATTTGTATTCCTACATGAAGATTTTTCACTCAAATCCCTGATTGGATGCGCACTAATTGGCGCTGGAACATTGATTATGGTGTTATAATATAGTGTAATTGAAGTATAGTCGAGAGTATTCTAAAGAGGAAAAGGGCAAATGAGTCTATATGCTATAGGTGACTTACACCTACATTTTCAATCTGAACTTAAGGCTAGAAATCAAATAGAAGATAAGATATGGCAAAATCATGAGCAGATGTTTAAGGAAAACTGCCAGAGAATTCTAACAGCAGAAGACACATTGGTGCTTGTTGGTGACCACAGCTGGGGCAGAAACATTGATGAATGTCAAATGGACTTAGAATACATTATGGCTTTGCCTGGCAGAAAAATATTACTCCGTGGAAATCACGACATGTTTTGGGATGCTAAAAAGACGGATAAGCTAAATGACATGTTTAAGGGTAAGTTGGAATTCTTACAGAATAACTATTATTCCTACAAGGATTATGCGCTAGTTGGAACTAAAGGCTATACATTTGAAGGACCATTCTATTTGGATAGGTATGGAAATATCCAAGGCTGGGATGAAAAGGAAGCAGAGCATGCAGAAAAGTTAGTAAAAAGGGAATCTGAAAGGCTTGTAGCATCATTTGAGGCTGCGCAAGCTGGTGGATATAAAAAGTTCATTATGTTTTTGCATTATCCACCTACAAATATACTTCAAACAAATAGTATATTCACAAAGATTGCCGAACAATATGGGGCAGAGCAGGTTATCTATGGACATTGCCATGGTGAAAGCAGATTTCATGATAGTATCCTTGGGAAGAAGCGGAAAATAAGGTATTCTCTTGTGTCTGGTGATTTTTTGAGATGGAAGCCAATGTTAGTTGTTAAATAACGATTAAGTTGCTATATTTTGCCACTCCAATATCATTTAGGAAATCTAAAAGTGGCGAAATATCTGTGAAAAAGGGATGTTGCAGATGTGAAATTGTGGTGGGAATTAAGCCTAATGGGAGACCGCCAATACCACTAAATGGATCAATAGTTATTTACAAATAATTTGATTGTCTATATAATGTAAACAAGAAAAGGTGCTAACCGATTGACGGTCGCCCTAGCTTATATGGTTATTTAGAACCGCAAAGTTTGGGCGCTTGGGCGGTTCTATTTTTTTGTCTTGCTATTTCGACCTACGGAATAGCCAAGACTAAAGCAAGTAATACATAAACTAGTAACAAACCCTGACAGGGTCATCTTTTTTCTAGCAGCAGCTTCCTTTAAAAGTTGTTGCTCTTTTTGCGTTAGTTCAACGCATAAATTGTATTTTTTCATTGATTACTCCTTTAAATTGAAAAATTACATAGTGCGAAGCTTTTGAAATAAGATATTATTTCAAGGGTTTGGGCGGAGCCCAACAAACATGAAAATGAAATTTCCATGGGAAATGAGGTTCATTTCCTATGCTTGCAATACAAAAATGGACGGATTTATAAAAACCTTCCGGTATATAAATAGACCCAAAATTTGAGAAATGAACTGAGAAAAATAATAAACTTTCCAATAATCCTAAATAACGTAAAGATAAACATGATTAATGGAAAAAATTAAGTTGGAATAGATAGATGAAACTTTCCAATAATCGGAAATAATGTAAGGATAAATAGAAATAATGGAAAAAAGCTCCTCAGAAAGAGGAGCCAGCGCTTAAATACAATCTTTGCAAATAAGAATAGAATCGTTTTAATCTACAAAAAGCTCATTAAAAGAGGAAACCTGGTCGATTTTTACAGTACAATGAGATGGAGTAATTGGCAAACGGATGCAGAATCTGTTTCGTTTGATGATATGTTCAAGATGTACTTTTTATGGTATAATTATCCCATAATTTAGTGGAGGTGTAACTATGCCGCAGATAATACCAATTAAAGATTTAAAAAATACATCAGAAGTATCAGAACTAGCTCATAGTGTAGATGAGCCAATTTATGTTACAAAAAATGGATACGGTGACATGGTTTTAATGAGCATGGAAACATTTCAAGGTGTTTCAGATGCCTTAAAAATGTATCAAAGTTTACTTACTTCTGAAAAACAAATAGCCGAGGGAAAAACACATGACGCAAGAGAATCTCTAGATAAGCTAAGGAGCAAATATGGCTTATAATTTAATTGTTACCGATGAGATGGATAAGCTTCTTGAAAACTGCGTCAATTATATATTGCGAAAATTCAAAAATGAGCAAACAGCTTCCCAGCTATTAGATGAGGTTGAAAAGATTTATGATGAAATAGAAGATAATCCTGGTATATATCCAGTTAGTGATGACCCCTTTTTAGCAGCCTTAACCTATCATGAGGCGGTTTTACACAGCATGAATTACAAGATAATTTATAAGTATGATGATGAAACAGTATATATATTAGGTATCTATCATGATTTAGAAAATTACGTGGATAAAATTCAACAGTTATGGGAATCACCAAATGGAACAAATCATAAGTCATAAAGATGTCTAAGCACAATAGGACATTTCCAAATAAAATATTGAACTTGGAATTGTAAAATAAGATGTTATCATAAAGTCAAGAGGAGCTCGACCCACTGTTGGAATTAACTGAGGGTCCAGAGCTTTTTTCTTTATACTTTTACACAGCACTATATTGTGTGGCAGGTTGAGTTCATGTCTATTTTTAATTGTCTATTTCCAAAATGTTGATTATAATGTCAAATACCATTTCCAAAATGTTGATTATGATGTAAAATTATGTCATCAAAATGTTGATGGAGAACTATTATGTTAAAAAGAAAGATTTCAGAGAAATTAAAAAACTGGGCAGAGCATAAGGATAAAAAGTGCCTTGTAGTACAGGGGGCTAGACAAACTGGCAAGACATATATAATAGAAAGATTTGCAGAAGAAAATTATGAGGAATATATAGAAATTAATTTTAAACAGACGCCGTCTGCAGCTGAAATATTTTCAGGCGATTTAACAGTTGAAAATATGGTTATGGGATTAAGATTTCGTTTTCCTGAGAAGAAAATCTCGCCAGATAAGACATTATTATTTTTTGATGAAATACAGGAATGCGAAGAAGCAATTACTTCCTTGAAGTTTTGGGCTATCGATAATCAATATGATGTAATTGCATCGGGCTCACTTTTGGGCATCGATTATAAGAGAGCGTCTTCTTATCCTGTTGGATACGTAGATTATCTTAGAATGTATGGTTTGGATTTTGAAGAATTCTTATGGGGACTAGGATTATCTGAGGATGTAATTCATTCACTATATTCATATTTCGAATCAAAAAAAGAGATACCTACTTCTATTCACAAGCAAATGATGCAATATTTTAGGACATATATGGCAATCGGTGGAATGCCGGAGGCTGTTCAAACATATCTAGATACAAAAGATTTTAGAGAAGTAGACCGAGTACAAAGAAACCTTTTACAAGGCTATCAATATGACATAGCACATTACGCAACTGCAGAAGAAAAAGTTAAAGCTGAAAAATGCTATATGACACTTGCAAAACAGCTGTTGGATAAAGAAAATCATAAATTTCAATATAAGGAGATAGAACATGGTGCCAGAGCCCAGAAGTATTATTCAAGTATTGAATGGTTGCTTAGAGCGGATATGGTACATATGTGCAAGGTAGTTTCAGATATAAAATATGATCTTGATGATTACTCACGAAATGATTTTTTCAGGGCCTACACAACAGATTTGGCATTATTGATTTCAATGAAAGATTTTTCATTAAAACAGCATATAGTGGAGAATACACTTATAGGTAATACGAAAGGAGGACTGTATGAATGTGCAATTGCAGATGCTCTACATAAGAAAGGTTACCAACTTTATTTTTACAAAAATGAAACTACAAAAAAAGAATTGGATTTTATTATTCAGGTAGATGGAAAAGTAGTTCCTATTGAGGTTAAGAGCGGAAACACAAGAGCAAATTCATTAAGTTCAATTATAAAAAAAGAAAAGGATATCACATATGCCTACAAATTTGCAGATAGTAATATAGGTGTTAGTGAGGATGGAATAGTAACTCTACCACTTTATATGGTGGCTTTCATATAGGATAATATGGGTAATGGGATTTAGAAAGTTAGTAGTACACAGCTCAATGAATAGATTTTATCTTAAGGAATTAACATGAAGACAATAAAACACATTTTTGATGGTGACTTTGGTTGCGAAGAACAAACTAATAATAAGCCTACAGTATCCGTTACTCTCATAGATGAAAACGGAACCGAATCATATGTAACGGTAGAAGATGAGTGGCTTACTGCTAATAAGCTTAACATAGGTGATGCTTGGCCAACTGATTAGAATTCATTTACATTTCACATAACTTCCACCATAAAGACGCATTGGGAGACTAATATACAACTATCGCAAGAGCGATAATAAAACTTTTTCATATATCATTCTCCCTTTAAAGGCTGCCGATGAGGCAGCTTTTTGTTATGTCTGAAGCTAGAAGTATCTCCATGAAAGTGTTAAACTAATACCCATTAGAGAAAGAAATCGTCTTGCAGCCACAAAGGATGCCATTGTACCATTTGTAGATACAACAACTCATGTAGAGTTTGAAGTATAGGCCATTTCAAAGAAAGGAGCGTAACGTCATGCCATTTATTGATTCAAAAATCACAGTACCTGTTACTACAGAATTGAAAGAAGAAATCAAATCAGAATTAGGAAAGCTTATAACCACATTAGGTAAAACGGAGACCTATCTTATGGTAGGAATTGAAGATGCCTATGATTTGTGGCTTGGTGGCAAGAAGCTTGATAAAGGAGCTTATGTTTCGGTGAGCCTATATGGTAATGCTCCTGCAGAATCATATGATAAGCTCACAGGACAAATCTGCGATTTATTCGAAGAAAAGCTTGGCATACCAGGCAATGCTGTATATGTAACCTATCATCCAGTAAATGATTGGGGTTGGAACGGAAGTAATTTTTAAATGACGAGAGAAGAGTGGTTTGCTCAGCTGTTTACGCGGCTGGGCAATTCTAAATTTAGGACAAGTTTTCATCTTAAGCAAAAAGACATAGACTATATAGAAGAAAAAGGACTTGATACCATCCGTGAACATGCTTCAGATTTTATAGCCAAAAGAGAGGCTCCCGCAGTGATTCCAAATGATGGTAAACAGACACCAACAAAAGGACATCCTGTATTCATAGCTCAGCATGCTACAGCTACTTGCTGCAGAGAGTGCATCAGAAAATGGCATAAAATACAACCAGGAAAGGAGCTAAGCCAAATCCAACAGGAATATTTGGTAGATGTAATCATGACCTGGATAGAGAAGGAACTAGAAGCTCATGGGAAGAAGAATTAAAAAATATTCGAAACAATAGAAGGGAGACTACTATGGAAGAATTACGTGTTGATATGAGAGAACGCTCTCCAGAATTACAGGAATTTTATAATAGGCAGGAACAGCTTACTTTTAAGCTAAACCATACAATGCCAAGAACAGACGAATACTTTGAGGTTTTAAAGGAACTATTTGGAGACCGCTTGGGCGAAGGCTCATCTATCAGAACACCTATTAGTGGAGCTGCTCTAGAAAATCTTGTAGTCGGAAAGAACTGCTATATTAATGGCAATTTCTTAGCAATGGCAAGAGGTGGTATTACCATCGATGATAATGTGCAGATAGCAGCCAATGTTCAGCTGTTATCAAATAATCATGATCCATACGACAGGCAAATACTTACATGCAATCCTATTCATATTAAAGAAGGTGCTTGGATAGGAGCCGGAGCTTCAATCATGGCTGGCGTTACTATCGGTAAATACGCAATTGTAGGAGCAGCTTCCGTAGTAACACATGATGTTGGAGATTATGAAGTCGTGGTGGGTTCTCCCGCTAAAGTACTCAAAACTCTGGATAAGGAAAAATTTGAAAAATAGGAGGCAAGCATGGAAACTTGGTATTATGTAGTGGAAAGTATTGATGGTGATTACGCTAATTTAAAAAGAACTGATATTGAATCAGATGAGCTTAAACTTGTTGCAAGAGCCCTACTTCCTGCAGATATTGAAGAGGGCAGTAAGTTGAAATATGAGCTAATGCAATACTTTTTAATTTAAGTATAACTAGAATTGATAACCACTTATAAATTATGGCTATATCACTTTTGGGAAATGGTAATCTATAATTACAATTAATTGGAGGACGTAGTCATGATTAATGAGAAGGTTAAAAACTATCTTGAAGAAAACGCTCTTGGAGATAGACTTACAATTCATAAAATAATCTAAGCTCGGAAACCCACTACTCTTGAGTGGTGGGATGAGAGCCGTCTTCCTTTCTCAACCTTGCGTCTCTATATATCTTTGAATAGTAGTGGTGGAGACCTCACCTATGCTACAAGCAAAATAACCATCTGACCAGAATATCTTTTTCTTCCAGTAACATTTAGACAAATATCTACTATATTTCTGCCATAACAGATATGTTGTCTTTTGCTTTACGGTTTTTACGATGTTAGCTACGCAATCAGTACAATCGTATCCGATAAGAAAATGGATGTGGTCTTTGTCCGTTTCCATAGCTAAAATCTCATAGCCGTTTTCTGTAGCAATGTCTAAAATGTATTGTTTTACATCTTCGGCTATTGAATCTTTTAGGATTTTCTTCCTGTATTTAGTAACAATAACAATATGTACTTTAAGATTATACTTTCTACGGTTCTTGTGATTGTAACGATTATCCATATTATATACTCCTATCAAAATTGAAATTCACTAGAATTTAGTGTATAATAAAGTTAGTGAAAGCTATTTCACAAGAGGTATATAGTATGGAACAATTATCAATAACAGCAAAAATTCAAATCATTGTTACTGATGCAGACAAAACTCTCTTAAAAGAAACTATGTCTGCTTATTGTGCTGCTTGTAATTATGTTTCAGACTATGTATTTAAGACACATAATCTATCACAAGTACAGCTTAACAAAGCTTTGTATTATGACCTTAGAGAGAAATATTCTCTAAAAGCTCAGATGTCTCAGTCGGTTCTAAAGACTGTAATCGCCAGATACAAAACCATTCTTGAAACAGAAGGCAAATGGATTAAGTCTTCTTTCAAAAAGCCACAATACGACCTTGTATGGAACAGGGATTATTCGCTTACAGGTGAATACTTTTCGGTAAATACCTTGAGTGGACGAATCAAGTTGGCGTACCATTCCGAGGGTATGGAAAAATATTTTGACCATACAATCTATAAATTTGGCACGGCAAAACTTGTAAATAAACACGGAAAGTATTATTTACATATCCCAGTTACATACGGCGTTGAAGAATTTGATGCTTCTAAAGTCACCAATGTTGTTGGTATTGATAGAGGTATCAATTTTGTGGTAGCTACATATGATAGTAAGCATAAATCTGGTTTTGTAAACGGCAGAGCTATCAAGCAAAAACGAGCTAATTATTCAAAGCTTCGTAAAGAACTCCAAATGCGAAGAACACCATCGTCAAGACGAAGAATTAAAGCTATTGGTCAAAGAGAAAACCGTTGGATGCAAGATGTAAACCATTGCATATCTAAGGCACTCGTTGACAATAATCCAAAGCATACATTATTCGTATTGGAAGATTTATCAGGTGTTCGTAATGCTACGGAACGTGTTAAGACTAAAGACCGCTATGTATCTGTTTCTTGGTCTTTTTACGACCTTGAACAGAAATTAATTTACAAAGCAAAACAGAATCAATCAACTGTAATCAAAGTAAACCCTCGTTATACATCTCAATGTTGCCCTATGTGTGGACATATTGAGAGAGGTAATAGGGACAAACGATTACACTTGTTTTGCTGCAAAAATTGCGGATACAAGTCTAATGATGACCGTATTGGAGCTATGAATCTGCACCGTATGGGAATAAACTATCTTGAAGATAGCCAAGTACCTAGTGCAGTTACAACCGAGTAAACTCTGTTGTAAAGGGTGTTGTCAGCCACCCTATGATGTAACGCCACTTTAGGTAGTAATACCTATCGGGGCTAAAGGCCGCAGGAGTAGCATCCGTTACGACGGCTGGGCAGTTACAAGCCCATTTCCTTTAGGTGATGGGTAGTTGACACTGAGACAATTGATACTGTAGAACATGCAGCCCAACAAATTGGATGTTCCGAACCAGAAATTGCTAAAACTCTTTCTTTTGTAGTAGATGAAAAGCCTGTTATTGTCGTAATTGCAGAGGAGAGTAATAAATATTGTACGAAGAGACATATGAGGGTGACCAATAAATGGTTATCCTCTTTTTTATTGCCTGATGCCAAATAGCTTCTTTCTGTGATAATATTACATAAAAGGAGATGAACTATGGAGTATAGAATTAATAAGAAAACTGGCGATAAGATAAGCGAAATTGGATTTGGATCTGCATATATTTGCGAGGCTGGATTGGACGAAGCTGTCAGAACACTGAGAAGAGCATATGAAGGTGGTATCAACTATTATGATATGGCCACTAGTGATGGGCGTTCTTTCAAAATGTACAAAGAAGCTTTCTCCGCTGTACGTAAAAATATAATGTACCAAATCCATTTTGGGGCAGATTACTCTAGAGGTACATATGGTTGGTCGCTTAATCTTGATACAATCAAAAAATCTATTGATAAGCAGCTTACTGATCTTGATACAGATTATATAGATTATGGGTTTATTCATTGTCAGGATGAGTTTTCTGACTGGGAAACATACCAGAAAAATAAAGTTTATGATTATATTCTAAAACTAAAGGAGGAGGGTGTTGTAAAGCATATTGGACTATCGTCTCATACACCAGGGGTGATTCAGAAGATAATGGATGATGTTAATATAGATATGCTGATGTTTTCTGTTAATCCAGGATATGACTATGGTAAGGGTGAATATGCCTATGGAGAAATAAACGAAAGAAGTGAAATATATATAAGGTGCGAAAAAGAGGGAGTAGGAATATCAGTAATGAAGCCTTTTTCTGGAGGTCAGCTTCTTGATGCAAGGCGTTCCCCTTTTAAAAAGGCATTAACACCTTACCAGTGTATAAAGTATGCACTTGATAAACCTGGAGTTCTAACTGTATTACCAGGTGGACAAAGCGTAGATGATGTTGAAAAATTGCTAGATTTCTACAATAAGAGCGAAGATGAATTGGACTATTCCATTATAGGAACTTTTGCTCCAGCCCAGGCTAATGGTAAGTGTGTGTATTGCAATCACTGTAAACCTTGTCCTGTAGGCATAGATATAGGATTGGTAAACAAATATTATGATTTAGCAACTGTAGGAGATAGCCTTGCTGTAGAACATTATATGACTCTTGAAAAGAATGCAGCTGACTGTATTTCATGTGGTCATTGTGATAGCAGATGCCCATTTGATGTAAAACAAAGCACTAGAATGAAAGAAATAGCTGAATATATGGCTTCTGTATAAGAAAAAGAGATGAGGCTTTGTGTAAAGAACTTGGATTGAGATAGTCTTTTTCAGTGAGGATATGCTTATGTTCTTTAATAAGAAGATAGAAAAGAAAGAGTATGATAAATCAAAAGTAAAACCAGTAATAAAAGCCAGCATCTGCAATGGTGAGCAGGTGGCCGGCTTTAAAGACCTGACGACTGGGACCTTTGAAGAAGTCATGCTTATAAAGAATGATAGTGATTTGAATCACTTCAAAGATATGTATTCAATTACTGGGGTAATTGAGAAGATTTATTAGATTTCTGCAGAGACTGATATGATTTTATTAGCATAAAATTTTAAAATGATTATAATAAATACTATGCAACGTTAGTACATCGGTAGTACGCCAGCTTCCCAAGCTGGATAGGTGGGTTCGACTCCCATACGTTGCTTAGTTTGGAGGAAAGAAAATGAGTTTAATATTAGGGTTATTATTTGGAGCTCTTGCAGGTTTTATTGCAAGCTTTATTATGAATGAGAATTCTGGCTGGATTAAAAACATTATTCTTGGTATAGCCGGAGGATTTGTAGGAGGATTTGTTTTTGATATCCTAGGCTTATCTGCAAGTGGACAATTTGGAAGCCTGATTATTTCTGTAGTTGGAGCTTGCATATGTATTTGGCTAGGTCGTAAGCTATTTTAGAGATGGGGCATTATATTAAACCTTCAATCTATGCGTATAATTTAAGTTTTTGGCATAAATTGACAAATGTTATGGTATGATATATAATACCATTATGAAGAACATTATTATTGATACAAATGTTTTAATTGCAGGTTTACAAAGTAAACGAGGTCAATCTTATAGATTGCTACAGCTTCTGTATGAGAGTCAATTCGAAATTTCCATTTCAGTTCCCTTGATTCTTGAATATGAGGCTTTGCTAAAGAAAAAACTTGATAGAAATATATTTTCAGATTCCCATATTGAAGCATTTATAGACTATTTGTGTAAAATAGGACGTCATATAAAAATCTATTATCTTTGGAGACCATATTTAAAAGATGCCTTTGATGATCATGTACTAGAGCTCGCTCTTGCATCAGAGTGCGATTATATTGTCACTTATAATCTAAAAGACTTTAAGCGGGAGGAGGAGCTTGGAATTAAAGCTATCACACCAAGAGAATTTATAGAGATTTTGTTAAAGGAGGAATAACCTGTGAGTACATTGAGTATTAGAATACCAAATTCAGTTCATGAAGCTGTAAAAAGCCTCGCTGCAGAAGATAATATTTCAATTAATCAATTTATATCCTCTGCAATTATGGAAAAAATAACAGCCTTAGAAACAGAGGATTATTTGTCTAAACGCGCCCAAAAGGCTGATAAAAAGGCTTTTAAAACAATGCTTGATCTAGTACCTGACGTACCTGCTAATAGCTTTGATAAGTAAGCAGAAGAATATACTTATTTTAATGCCAAAATTCGACTTTTTTCCATTTCACGGTTAAATTATTAAAACCTCGGTGGAAAGAAGTCGAACGTCAATTTCAGAAGTTAATGCAAAATTAACTTTGATTCCTTTTATTTTCTAAGGTTATTGCAAAAAATGCAATAA
>SVES01000046.1 GCA_015057305.1 Pseudobutyrivibrio ruminis
GAGAAGATTTTTAGAAAATGCTGTAACTGTAATGGGTTACAGCAATCTTCTCAAATAATAATACTTCTCAGATAATCTCTATGACCATATGTACTTTTCTCCACATCTGCACCTAAAGAATGACCCATGATAAGATGCTTAGAAACTTCATCCTCGTTAATGAATTTATCCCACATCCAAGAGAAAGTATGTCTCAAATCGTGAGGTGTTCTGTTATTTCCTTCAACCTCTTTAGAGATACCGCAGAGTTGTTTCACTTGTTCAAATCGGTAGCCGTAGGATTTTGAATTATAGCTTTGCTGGTCAAATTCTTTTACGAATGGATAAATGTCAGGGTGAATAGGAATAATCCTGTTTTTGCCCGCTGTGGTCTTAAGACCACCCTGCATAATTCTATTCTCTAAATCTATATTCACCTTTTTTAGCTCCCCAATTCTGAGCCCTGTATATAAAAGGATAAGAGCTATACGTGTAAAGTATTCATCAGAGTGCGCCCAGAGTTTCCTGATATCTTCCACGGTAAAAGGTATACCCATCTGTGTATCGTTACCCTTAAGCTGCAGACCTTCAGCCTGATCCTTATCAACCAGTTCCTCACGTAAAGCATATTCATACATCTGATTCAACAATGTGCGTAGGCTGTTTTGCCATGCGTAGGATTTGTCAGCATTATCATTTATAAAGCCCTGGTAATCCTTTAGAGTAAGTTCCACAAACTGCATTTCGTGAAAGCATTTTACAATGTGAAAATTGTATTCATAAGAATTCTTAGTAAGCTCAGAATACTCCTTCAGAGGATTAGAGAATTTATCCTCATAAAAGAGATAGAACACATCAGCAAAGGTAAGAGACCTCTTGTTATCGTTCAGATGATATTTAGCAAGGCAATCATAAGCCTCATACCAGTCCTTAAAGTATCCTAAGCAATTACGCCCCAGAGCCTTACCATTATCATCATAAGAGGCTGTAGGGGCATACACAGCATAAGGCTTACGTCTATTACCTGAGAGCTTACGGATAGTGCCAAAGCCATTAGGCAGCCTCCTGTGTTCTCTTTTAGTCTGCCTGATTGAACCTTTTGTTATTTTATTAAGCTGAGAATATCCCAGAGCGAAGTCTTGCATAGGATATCCGCAGTTAGGACATGAGAGAGCTTTATCAGATATCTCTTTCATGCATTCTGGACATTGAATTAACATAAACAACTCCTTGAATATAATCTATAAATCTATATAATAAGCTTTGTCTGGTTGCATGAGTTAGAGGGAGATAAGTATGAGCATATTCATCCAATTAGCTCAGTTAGCAGTGAGCATAGCGCAATTGCTATGTCAGCTCTGGCACGACCGTCACGAAAGTGACCGCTAGTTAATCTAGCCTGATGATGCAGCAGAAGCTCTTCTCAAAGGGCAGTGTAGCCTGTAAGCTCAACCCGTTCAATTGAGACATTAAAATCTCATGTAACCGACAGGCAAGGCACCACGAAAGAGGGTGGAGCTGCATTATTTGACAAAAGAAAAAGATGTGATAATATATCTTTAGGATGATGAATGCTCATTACGAGTCAATTCTAAAATAGCAGCCTGAACAACTGCGAACAATTTAGCACTCTACGGAGTGCTTTTTGTTTACCTAAATTCGACAGCTCAAATCCGAGCAGTCAATTTTAATTCATTTACAAAACACCCCAAAATAACAAGCAATTTAAAAACGAATTAAAGTTTTTAAGGCGAAAAAGTTTAATTCATTTGGTGTAACCCAGCTTCAGTAATTCTTCTGAGCGTTGCAGCAGTTGGTTCTGGCCATTATCATTAAGCTTTCTATAATTGTCCACCAAAGTATTTTCATTACTATCTAGACCTTCAATTTGTAATCTCTTAGGCAAGGGTTCGTCTTCCCATCCCATAAGATAGCCAGGAGATACATTCAAGAGCTTTGCTGCAAGTTCTATCTTATCTGATGGGATGTTGGTAACAACATCGTTTTCGTACTTATATAAAGTCTGTTTCGATACTCCGATTTTATCTGCGAAATCAACTTGGGAAACACCAAGTGATTCGCGTAATTCTTTTATTCGTTTTCCCACTGTCAAAAGTTGCACCTCCTTAATTATTTATTGATAAAAACATAATATCATCAAAAAAGTTACTAAACAAGAAAAAAATAACTTGACAAGTTACAAAAATGTAATATGATATTAAGTAACTTAACAAGTTACGGAGGTGATGAACAAAATGATTAAGGTAGATGAGCTTAAAGGTAAGTTTATAACAAAAGGCTATAGTCAAAAAGATATAGCTAAAATGCTTGGCATAAGCTCAAAAACAATGTATCTCAAAATGAAAAAAGGAGTCTTCGGGAGTGATGAGATAGAAATAATGATTGAAAAATTGGATATTGAGAATCCGATGGAAATTTTTTTTGCTAAGGAGTAACCTAACAAGTTACGGTTGTGATAACCTACGCTTATCACAACTACTTAGATGTTGACAACATCTAAGTAAAACAATTGTTAAAAGAAAGTATTCGGGAAGGAGGAAAGTATGGAAGAACTATTAAAGAAATTGAGAGCCAATCAAAATGAAAAACAAAGATTTGAAAGACTCTCAAAAGTACTATCAAGAATACTCAAAGTTAATTTTCAATAAGCCTTTTGTTGGGTTCATAAACAGCATTGAGCTTATCGTACGCAGATTGACTATAGCAGAAAGGAAAGTGAAAAAATGAAAAGAATAACAATCAAAAATGCTGCCTATCAGCTAGGCATGAGTCCACAAGCTGTCAGAGTACAGATAGATAGAGGGCTCTTACCAATTGGTAAAGCATTGCCATCAGTTCAGGGCGGCGGTCGTAAAACTTATTACGTATACCAAGAGTACGTTGACGACTTCTTGGCCAATATTCGCTAAAGCGAAGGAGGTGGGTTATGAGTTATGATGAAACATTTTCAGGCTATCAATCCCAGCTAAGGGATATCCAGGAAGCTGTGGACTTAGGAATTGATGAAGGCTATGAAATGCTTGCAGCCTTCAGAAATACCATTACTGGTCTGGAGACTACAAGATTTGCAGGAGATAGCACGCTGCTTGAACTGGGAAAAGAAATTAAAGAACTGGGGGAATAAAGAAAAAATGATAATTGCTAAAGAAGGTTCGGTAGAGCTAAAAGGCTCTGAGCCTGATGTGATAACAGAGCTGGTACACGTGACACTTGCATTTAGAGCAGAGCTGGAAACTCACATGACACAAGAGCAAGCCAATCTAGTAATTATGCAAGCTATGTCAAAAGGATTAGCAATTAAGGATATCAGCAAACAGGCCAAAGTTATCAAGATGGAAATAATCAAAAAGGGAGAAAACAAGTGAAAAAAGAAAAAATAGGTTTATTGCTTGAGTTAGCGATACAAGTCACGGCAGGAATGCTTGTTGGCGGTGTAATAAGCAAGCTAACGCTTGACCATTTAGATCGAGAACTAGAGCAAATGATTGTAGCAAGACAATCAAATGGTAAAGCTGGAGTGATTGCAGCAGTAGACGCAATAAGAAAGGATTCATCAGCCCCATACAAGATAACAATCGAGGAAGAACCAGTTGCTACCTCGCAAGCAGGGCTAGACTTCACCGACGAAGAAAGTCAGCAGCTGATGAAGCTTGCAATGGCAGAAGCTGAGAACCAAGGGGTTATCGGTAAAGCTCTAGTAATGTGCGTAGTCAAGAACAGAGTCGAATCAGACCAGTTTCCTAATACCATCGAGGATGTAATATTTCAGCCTGGGCAATTCAGCCCCGTCAGTGATGGCAGATATTACGAAGCGGTTCCTGATGAAGAGTGCTATGAGGCACTAGAGTGGGTGATTAACTACTGGGATGGTTCAGCAGGAGCTCTTTACTTTGAAGCCAACTACAGTACTGCTACATGGCATAAAGAGAACCTGGAAGAGCTTTTTACGTACTGTGATGTGACATTTTATAAGTAAGGGAGATACGGGATGAAATTGGGAGAATTATCTTGCCAGTCGGCACTAATTTCAATCGAAAAAAGAGCATTGAAAAAGCCGCCTACAAGAGGCGACTAATTCAAGAAATCAAAAAATAAAATACCTAAGAATTATTATAGCAAAACTTAGGTAAAAGTCAAGAAAAACAAGGAGCTGAAGGGCTCCTAAGTACCTTGATAAAATTATTATCTTAACGACAAAAAGGAGAATAATTGTATGCCATACATCGAGGAGGTATGTGTGGCAGGAAATACTATAGAAATCTCAAAATACTATACCTATAGAACTCACATAAAGGGAGAGAAGAGGCAACCGAAAGATAACCCAACCTGTGAAGCTCAAAAGAGAGTGAATCAAAGAAGGGCTGAAAGAGATTTACGCAGGCTCATGAATGCAAATTTTGAGGATGGAGACCTACTAGTAACATTTGACTTCTACAAAGAGTTTAGTCCGCCAGGAAGTAAGGAAATGCAAAAGTACATTTCAAAATTCCTAAGGCAGCTCAAAGATGCTCTGAAAAAAGAGAATGAGGAATTGAAATACATCTATGTCAAGGAAGTGGGACCTAGAGGAAGTAGACATTGGCATTGCATGATGAGCCGCACGGACTTGAAGCTTCTTTCCAAGTATTGGAAGTATGGGGGTATTCACATTGATCCATTACACACAGGAGAATACTCCAAGGTAGCGGCATACTTTGTGAAGTACGCAAGTAAGACTGAGCAGACAGAAGGAACTCTCATAGGCAGACGCTGGACACCATCAAGGAATCTGCGCAAACCAAAAGTCAAGAAGAGAGTCATATCTGCCCCAACATTCAGAAAGCGATATAAGAAGCCAAAAGGCTATCACCTAATAAAGGATTCTGTCAGGGAAGGTATTTCTGAGTTCACAGGATACGAGTATTTTTCCTACACACTGATAAAGACTGACAAGGAAGGGGGTGGCGGCTAATGATACACGTTTACATAGAAACCTCAATCAGAGGACCAAATGAAAAGGACGGTTACGGGATAGCCATTATAGAGAAAAACGGAAATGCTATTACTACTGGAGGCCCTATCAAAAGCGCAACGGAAAACAAGGCACTTTTAGTATGTTTGAAAAATGCGTTGCGTAGGATAAACTCTCAAGTCAGCACCATTATAATACACACCAATTCAAAATATGTAGAGCAAGGTCTTTCTGCATCTGGAATTTATCAATGGTCAGAGCATGACTGGAAAAAGAGTAATGGCAAGGAGCTAAAATATGCACCACACTGGGCCGCTATATACGAACACCTAATAGGCAAAGAGGTAATAGTAGACAAAGAAAAACATAGCTATTCAAAGTGGTTGCAGTCAACATTGGAAAGAAAAGAAAAGGAGCTAAAAAATGTTTGATAAGTTTGGAGAATTTAACAGTGCAGCAGATCTAAACAATGCTGCAATGGTTATGAAGCTTAATGGAGATGAGGAAGGCCTTGTTGCCCTCGCCCTGGAAAATGGAATTGACAGAGAGGAAGCCGAGGACTATATGGATGGCTGCATAAGTGAGCTCACAACAGAGCTTAGCGCAGCAATTGGAAAGCTTAAGGCTGAGCAGGAATACCTAAAACTAGGCGGCATCCTTATAGACTGGACAGATGAGCTTAGAAGTGAATGCACCAATAATACGGAGCTGTGTGCAGCAGTCAGAAGCAAGGATAAATGCCTTGCAGGATACATTGCAGCCTTGGCAGAGGACGGCTTCAAGAATAAGGCAATAGTCCATAAGGATATCGTTGAACTGGCACCTGAGGTTAAGAAGTTTCTACACGGGCATGAATTTAGTATAGGCGTACCAGATAAAGCAACCCGTTTCAATATCATGCGCACCTACTACTTAGGAGGCCAGCAATGATTTGTTACAAAGGTTTTAATAGTGACCTTACCTGCACCCGGGGAAAAGGAAGCTTTCAGTACAAGGTAGGCGAAACCTACAAAGAAAAAATCGCTGAGTGTGCTGAAACTGGATTTCATGCAGTAGAGGAACCTATTCAAGTATTCCACTGGTATTCAAGTAAAGGAGCGAGGTATTGCATCTGTGAAGCAAAAGGTGATGTTCATGAGGATGGATACGACAGAATATCATGCACAGAATTAACACTTCTGAAAGAAGTATCAAGAGAGCAGATAGCAGCTCTTGAATGTGAGTGGATGCACAAAAGACCTAATCGAGAATATGACAGCTTCGTACAAAAGAACACAGGCGAGGCAAGAAAAGATGAAATCCTGATTGTCAGGGGCATAAATCCAAAGGCATCAGGTGATGTGGGTTCAACTTTATTCCTTGTAAAAGAAAAAGGCAGAATCCACGAGAAAGAAATAGTCTCAATTGATGTAATCAAGGTCACGGAAGAAACAAAAGGACTTATCTTCAGAAGTGGAGGAAAAATAGATGCAGAAAGCAGAGCTAAGAAAACTCCGAAGGCTTGATGCGACCAAAGAGATGATGCAAAAGGCTAAGTACAAAATAACAGTTCACGACAAATACGAGAAAAAGGATACAGAAATATACGAGTATGAAGCCTTTATCAGAATACAGAACCTAGGAGCTTATATAAAAATAGCAATCTTTGACCCAGATTGGATGAGGGCAAATTGCACCGGTGCAAGATTTGAAGTGTTTTTGAATGTTGAAGGCAAAGAATATATCACAAGAGAGTTAGATCAAGAAGGCAACGAGGCGAGATGGTCAAAAGCAATGATATATAACTTACTTGAAAAGGCAGGGCTAAAACATTACTGGTGGCAATACGACAACAAGCAACAAATATTTATAAACGCCGATGCAACAAAAACATTATCAAGACTCCCTATACAACAAAACACAGGAGTTAGAGGGCTAGCAAGATTGCAGCAGTGGCAGCAGGAAGCGAAAGACGCAGAGACAAAAAGAAGGGAAAAAGAAGAACAAAGACCATGGGATGAAGATATGGCAAAAATCCCATCATTCCCCAAGAACATAAACGCATGGGCTAGAAAGAATGTACTCTTAGAGCACTATATTTTCTACAAGTATACCTCAAAGAAGACAACTAAAGGCTGGTGTACATGTTGCAGACACGAAGTAATGATTACAGAGCCAAGGTACAACAAGGAAGGAACATGCCCAAGATGCAGAGCTAAGATACGTTACAAATCAACAGGTAAGTTTAAAACGCTACGCGCAGAAGGAAGCACTGGGTACATTATCCAAAAAATAGATGGCGGAATTGTCGAAAGGAGCTTTACCTATAGCGAAATATATAGAGACGACTTAAGGCACCCTGAGGAGTTTTTATATGAAAGCACCAGGAGGATTTTAACTGATAATCGCTTCAAAACTTACAACTGGGAATCATACAAAAACAAATATACCAGATGGTGCCTCAGCAAAAACAGCACTGCATTTTCCAGCAGCTATTATTACAGTTACTTTAGAAATGCAAAATTATATACAGGAAACCTGAAAAAAATAAATAGCCCATTACTTAAGCATAGTTCATATTCATTGTGGCAAAAGAAGCTTCCTGTAAGGTTGCTTGGATATATTTCACTTGAAAGACAATATCCAGTAATTGAGAGATTGGCCAAGGTAGGATTGTTTGATATAGCAGAAGAACTGATAAGAGAAAGAGACGAAGAAACACTGAAAAAATATTCAGAAAGTTCATCACTTGCAGCAGGGTTATTGATAGATAAATTCAGGCTAAAGAGATTGATAGCTATGCATGGCAACCCAACAGCTCTCGAATGGTTTCAGCTGGAAAAGAAGAATGATGAAGTTATACCAGACGAGATAATCAGCAACCTGTCAAAAGAAGATATAGGAATCAATGATATACATTTTGCTCTCGAAAGATTGTCACTTACTAAAACCTATAATTACCTAATCAAACAAAGTAGGGAAATGGATGAAACACTCGACCAAACAATCACAACCTGGAGAGACTACTTGAGCATGGCAAAAAGGGCAAAGATAAACATTGAAGCTGATCAGTTATTTAAACCCAAAAATCTAAAACTCGAACATGATAAGCTCGTGCTTGATTCATTAAAAGGCGAGCGTAAAAAGCTGGTTAAGGAACTAGAGAAAAAATGGCCAGAAGTAAATTCAAAAATGCCGAAGCTAAAAAAGTTCGAGTTTACAGCAGACGGATACCAAATTATTGTTCCAAACGGAATTGAAGACATAGTAACAGAGGGGCTGTGCTTGCGTCACTGCGTTCACAACGTGGATTATTACTACGACAGGATTCAAAGAGATGAGAGCTATATATTCTTTTTGCGCAAAACAGCCAATCCTGATTTTCCGTGGTACACATTGGAGGTGGAGCCTTCTGGAAGTATAAGGCAAAAGCGAACCACAGGTGATAAGCAAAACGACGATTTTCGGAACGCTGTAGCTTTTCTTAAAAAATGGCAGAAGTATTTCACTAAGCAACTAACCAAAGAGGAAAAGAAGCTTGGAATTATAGCAGACAAATTAAGAAAAGAGAACTATAAGCAGCTAAGAAAAGACGAAAAGAAAGTATGGCACGGTAAGTATGCAGGACAGCTCTTAGCAGATGTTCTGGAAGCTGACTTCATGGAAGCGATATAAAGGAGGATGCATGGAGAAAATCATATACACACAAGGCTATAAAACACTAAGAGATAGTCTAAAAGAAGAATTATCAAAGTCAGTAGAAAGCTTTGTAAGAATCGGCTACCTGCTAAAGGTAGCAAGAGACACGGATGTACTAAAAGAAAGCGAGTATAAGACGGTAACAGAGTTTGCAGAGGTTGAGTATGGCTTAAATGCCACACAGGTATCTAGATTTATTTCAATCAACGATAGATTCGCTGAGGGAGGCTATAGTGACAGATTAGATACCAAATACCAAGGTTTTGGCTATGCCAAATTATCGGTCATGCTACAGCTCCCAGACACAATGAACGAAGAATTGTCTCCAAGCATGAGCAAAAGAGAAATCGAAACAGTCAAGGCAGAGTTTGATGCAGAAGCGAAGGTAACGGATATAGAACGTGTGCTAGAAGGCTCTAATTCTCTAGAAGGCGACACATCTGAACTAGATGACCACACGCAGCTCTTATATCAGACTATTCTAGCCCTTGGAGAGGCAGAGCCTGAACTATATGAGAGGGTTGCAGCAGTAGACGGATATGAGGAGGAAGAGGAAATACTAAAAGCCCTTCCGCTTATCATGGTTCCATCAGATACCAAAGTCTATTCTATTCGCGTAATAGGCAAAGGTAGAATGATGCTTACCTGCACAGAGGATAAGGCAAGCATAGTCAATTCCCGTACTGGAGAAAAAGAAATCTATACATGGGCTGAGGTTGCGGCAGCATGGGAGTACGCAGGAGCTATCGAGAAATTACCATTCCCAAACACTACAATTGGTAAATGGGAAAAACGCTACGAGAAAAAATGGCCAATTGCACCAGTGCAAGAGCCCAAGAGCGAGAGTAAGCCTGAAAAGCTTAAAAAACCAAAGAAGGAATCCAAGGTAGTAAAGGCAAAGCCAGATGATGATGCAGAGCACATTGAGGAACAGGTAGAGGGACAACTAAGCTTTGAGGAAGCTTGTCCTGAGATTATTCCGCAAGACTATGAGAATAATTCACAAGAACATGAAGGAGAATCACATGAAAGTGAAGCTGGTGAACCTGATACTCAAGTAGTTGGCGAGGTTGCAGCAGCATCTAAATATCCTGAATCGGTAGAGTATGAGCGCAGGGAAGTACTTGATTTGCTGGATGGACTAAGAGCTGAGGTATGCAAAGAGGATATCAAATGCAATGGCATAAGAGAGTTGAAGAACAACATGATACAGCTGATAGCAAGCGGCTTGGAAAATCTAGCCATGGCTCTATGGGAATACGAAATAGAGTTACCAGATGAGGAGGATGAAGATGATTAAAGCCACATCCCCTAGAGAGGTGATATCAGCCATTGCAGAGGATTTAGAAAAAAAAAGCAACACCAGAGCAAAAGCAAGCAATAGAGGAATACAAGAGGCGATTGCTGGAATTCTTTTAAGGAGGAAAAGGGAGAAGTGAGAGTATATCTAAGCGGTCCGATAACAGGGACCACGGATTATCTAGAAAGGTTCGACAAGGCAGAAAGTGAGCTGAATGCAGCAGGATACAAGACAATAAATCCAGCTCGTTGCAACATGTTCCTTCCAGAGAACACCACCCACAAGGAATTTATGCACATATGCAAAGCACAAATCGACTTGTGCGACGTAATGTACATGATGAATGGCTGGGAAAAGTCAAATGGATGCCGTCAAGAGTTTGAATACGCATCAAGACACGGTATCTCAATAACATTTGAAGGAGGAACCTGTAGTGGCAAGCAAACGCGCAAGAGCCTGTGAATTTAGCCCAAAAGAACGAAAAGAAATCTATTACAGAGATACAGGCTGTATCTTCTGCAAACAAGGTTACATGATGAATGGTGCATTCCCAGGAGATTTACACATATTCGAGGTTATGCACTACATTCCACGCTCACAAGGAGGTCTGGGCATAGCAAAAAACGGTGCTCTAGGCTGCAAATGGCATCACATGATGCTCGACAATGGCAATAAAGGCAATAGACAGGAAATGATGGATATCTTTGCCAATTACTTAAAAAGCCATTACAAAGATTGGAACGAAGAGGAGCTAAGGTATAACAAATGGAGGTAAAAAATGCTTACAGGAAAAGATATTAATGAATTAAAGGGCAGGTTTAAGCCTGATGTAGTAACAGTTGATAGATTTGCAGGAGCTTATGTCAATGGTGAAGGGATTATAGCCACAAGCTTTAATAAAAGCTTTTTAAATATCGAAGATAGCGAATTTAAGAAGTATTTGGAGCTTCTAAAGGGCATTTATTCACCAAAGATAGGCACCAATACCTTGAGCCTATCATTTAATCCTGATGATATGAAGCAACGTCAAGGATTTCTCTTGCGCTTAGCCCAGGAAGGGCTAACAGACAGTGCTTTAAGTGCTTTATACCAAGAAATAATGGAAAATTTCAGTTATGTGGGCAGCTACTTGATTTTGGTGTTCCATGACACCTACGACGTAATCAAAAAGGCAAGTGATGATGTAGAGCTGGAGGAATCGGAGGATGTATATCAATATATTTCAGTTTTGATATGTCCTGTACATCTTCAAAAGGCAGGACTTCAATACAACCAGTATAAAAACCTCATAGACACAATAGATCAGGACTGGATTATAGAAAAGCCATCTGTAGGCTTTGTATACCCTGCATTTGAGCAAAGAAAAGAGACAAGAGACCATTTAACCTATTATGTGGCCAAACCTAAAGAAACTCATCCGGAAATAATGGAAGAGGTGTGTAAATGTATTCCAAAGTACACAGATACACAAATACTTGAACGTTTTGGGGATATGATGACCACATCGGCCAAAGATGAAGACAAAGCAGCTGAATACTTAACACGGATAGCGATTGAAACAGCAAATCTAATTGATCAGGGAAAAGAGTATGAAATAGTAGACGACACCTATCTAGGAGGCATCCTGGATGTAGCAGGGCTTCCAGAAGATGTTAAAACAAGGCTCGAATTAAACTATAGGACTTGTTTTGGGAATAATTACTATCCTACAGTGCGACAGCTCCACGATGAAAAGAGAGCAAACCTTTATCTGCTCCTTAAGGAAAGAAACAAAGGAAAAGACCTTTTGAAACTAGCTCAAAAGGCACTGTCTAAGGTAAATCCAATACTTGCAAATGATATTTCCGCATACTTAGACACACAACGTTAGATTCATGCTTTTTATACCACATAGATTGCGGAGGCTTGCCCTCCGCAGAAAGGAGGACTATGGACAGTCAAGAAGAATATAAAAAAGCCTACGATGCATTTCAGGCTGTGTATAAGCCTATTAAGGCAAGAAATTCTCTTAGAATGCGCACTAAATATTCCATACATGAGCCAACATCTATAGAGTTCTACAAGGATATTGATGCAGATACAACCATATTCCTCTTTAGGGTAGAGGATGAAGATGATACAGCGGCATTTAAAACCGCAGCAGAAAGGATAAAAAGCTGGGAAACCACACAAAGGAGGGAGGAAAATAATGTTAATGATGGATGATTGCGAGATTGTAGAGCGTTATACAAAGAGAGGCGTTTCTATTTCCGTATTAGCAGACCTGAATGACTGTGATGTAACAGACATTAGGAGAGTGCTAAAAGAAAACGGTGTGAAGATACCACCAGGAAGACCAAAGAAGGGGGATGCCATGAAAAGTGAGGAACTAAAGACAGTAGAGAAAAGCCATGTCATAGAACAGGTCCAAGACGTTAATCAAGGGACAATAAACAAAGAGGAGGTTGCTCACATGCCTAAGGCGGTACGGGAAGCTCTTAGCAAGGAAGAAATTTTTCTTACGGAAATGATAGACGAATATACCTCTCGAGTAAAGGAAATTCAAGAGTTTAGAAAAAAATATTTATAGGGGAGAAAAACATGGAGATATACACGTACAAGATCCAAAAAGGGGATTCCATAGATAAAATAGCAAAGAAAATCTACGGTTGCTCAAGTGCTAATCACATCATTGCGGGATACATCGGTAATATTGGCATAAATTGGAACAATATTAAACCTGGGGACGAAATCAAAGTCCCAAGTTTTCCTATAACAGAAGATGCAAAAAAGTATTTAATGCTAGAAAAGTAAAGATGCACTTTAAAAGGGAGGAGCCGATGGACAAAAGCATACTAGAACAATACGACGACTTAAGACGAGAATATGAAGACACAAAAAAGCGTATAGCAAAGACAGAAAGAGAGCTTCAAATTTACGATAACAAATACCAGGTTCAAGATAGTGTTAATGGAGGAATGGGAGGTACGCAGCATTTTAAGATACAAGGGTTTCCATACCCAGAATATTACAACAAAAGAGCACTTCTCACATCACGCAGAGACCGCCTGAAGGAGCTAGAGTCAAAGCTGGCCAAAACATTAGATGAAGTAGAACAGTTTATTGATTCTATCGAGAATAGCCGAAAGCGCATGATTCTAAAAATGCGCTATGTGGACAATCTCAGATGGCTAGAAATAGCAATGAAGCTAGGACCAGGTAATACAGAAGATTCTGTAAGAGTAGAAATGAGCAGATTTCTTAAAGAACTGGAGAAGGGAGCTGACTAAAGGCTCCCTAAAATGAGGAGGATGAAGATGTTAGCAATTGATATGGAAATGCCTAAAAGCTGTAATAATTGCGATATGTGTTATAAGGGGCGTACCTGTTGTATAACATTGCTGTCTGTAAACATAGATAGTACTGAACGTGCTGATAGTTGCCCTCTAGTAGAAATTCCTGCATGGAATCCAGTATCTATTAGACCAATGACAGAGGAAGAAGAAGAATTATACGGTGATGAATACACTCTCATGTGGGATTGCGCAGTACCCGAGGAAGAACAAACAGTTTTAATCACTACACGATTCGGTACAGTTGTAGGTACTGAGTTCATAGATGGATATTTTGAAAATTATGAGGATATCGGAGACGTTCTGGCATGGATGCCTTTACCAAAACCATACGAAGAAAAGCGAGGTAGTGAGAATGGATAGAGAATCAATAGAAGTAACAAGGACAGACAGAATATATTGTCTAAAGGCAAGCAGTGATTATCATTCAGAATTATGTGAGGAATGTAAATTCTATCCTAATTGCGACCACATGACACAAGACGATATGACGGAATTAACTATTAGAGATTTGGAAAAGCTGGATGATATTAAGTGGTTAGTCAGTGATGATTGGCTATGCAAATGTAGACCATATCATATATTGCAGAGGGTTAGAGAGGTATTAGAGAATGAATAGGAGAAAAACATTGAAAAATAAATTATCATATGGCTTATATAAACATGACGATATACTGGAAATCACACCATTAACAGAAAATCACACAATCACATTGCAAGGGAATGACGCAATTCAGGATTTTATAGGAAATCTTCTGGATTGCTACATAACAGGAAATGGATCGCAATCTCCCCAGATGCAGGAAGCTTCTTTAGATGGTGCTCTTGTAAATAAGTTTTTACAGCAAGAGCAAATTCCCTCTCAGTAAGTTTACGATAAGCGTAAACATAGATATCCAAATTATCAATACGAGCATAATTTTTTACATCAGGTTTCATAAAAACTCCTTACATAAAAGCCCCTGAAAAACATCAGGGGCTTGATTCGCAATTAATCCATAATTCTTTTCACATAATCAACGCAAGTGCTAAGTAAATCTTCAGGTATTTTTTCAACAAATTTACAGGGTCTTGCGCTTAAATCCACAGTCCTAATTTGAAAACATAAAACAACACCTTGTGTTTGAGTCCTAGAATCTAATTCAACCTCAAGGGGGTATGATTTCTTTTTGCTAGTAATAGGTACGACAACATTTAAACCGCTAGGCAAAAGCAAATCATTTAAAACTAAAACAGGGCGGTAATTTCCTTGCTCATGCCCCTTAATAGGGTTAAGGTCAACCATAACAATATCACCTTTAGAAAACATTAGAATAGTTCACCCCCTACATCATCACCCCAGTCTATTACTCCAGCTGAGCCAACATCAGCAAGAGTTATTTCCTCCATAGGTTTATGATAGAATTGCTCAAACATTTCTCTAGTAGACATTTCTTTTCTTAGAATCAGCTCATTGTCCCTAAGCTCATAATTTATATTGTCGCCATTCTTGATAGATAAAGCAGAAATAACATTTGCTGGAATCCTAATTCCTAGCGAATTACCCCATTTAGATACTGCTACTTGCATAAGATACCTCCTATAATTGTTTTATTGATATACATTGTATATCATAACTCGTAGATGCGCAACACATTTCACATAAAAAACATAGTATTGAGTTCAACAAAACATGGATAAACCTTGATTTTGTTCAAAGCGATAGGGTATAAAGGCAAAATAATCATATGTTAATCATTTTCTTTTGCGGCATCTTCTAAAACACATCTTTCGAGAAGTAACAAAACATAATCTGGACATTTTCTAGAGCCTTCCTCCCAGTTTTCAACGGAGCGATAAGGAATACTATATTTTTCAGCAAATTTTCTTTGACTCAATCCCAAGAGCTGACGCATTTCTTTAATAGTCATAATTCCCTCATTTCTCCCCGTGTAGCCGGTAGGACAGCAAAAACATAAAATTGCACCGGTGCAAAAACATTGCAGCAGTATCTAAAACATTTCTAAAGGCTGGCAATTACAGCAGCATCTAAAACATGTTTAGAAGTTGAGCGAGTGCAGCAGCATCTAAAAACATTTTTAGAAGCCGAACAATTGCAGCAGGATAGAAATAATATAACATATCTAAAAGTATTACTCATCGTTTGCAAATCCTAGCATTTTGCAAGCTGAACAATTGTATTGATCAATTAGATAAGTCGGTTTACATCCTTAATCTCTTATGTAGCTCCAGGCATTTACATTACTCAAGCCGTATTTTTTAAGGTATGTATTAAGGCGCTTAATAAATGCTTGCTTAACTTCCTGAAGTCCATCAATAATTTTTTGAATATCATCACTAGACAATTTTTTTAAATCTGAAAGTCCATTGAATTTGTAACTAAATTCTTCACTCTCCGGTGTTTCCCATTCGCTAAAAATTGAATAAGATTTTAATAAATCGCCTTCGTTCATTCCTGAATATGCAAGAAATGTATAAACATTTCTATGAGCCTTTTGCAATGCTTCAATTGCTCCATTAATAGGTGCTAAATTTTCATTAATGAAATAATCAACGTTTTTTCTAGCTGCCTCAACTTTTTCCTCAGCTCTATAAAATTCTTCATCCGTAGCGGTGGCATACATACCATAGCCAAAACAGAAATCTTTTTTGATTGAAGGTTTTTCAATCTCGATGATGTCACCATCTGAAAGCTCTACGATATAAGCAGCCTGACCCATTGCCCACTTGTGCATCCTGGTATCATTTCCCCAAACCTTTGCAGACTCATTTTTAAAAACCTCTTTTAATTCCTTTTGTGTTCTCATAGTTTCAAACCTCCATTTTTAAACATTTTTATGGTAAAGCCCTCCAGCGGTAGCGAACCGCTTATAATCCTCTTGAAGGGCTAGAAAGTTATGCAGGAATTTTTACAACCTCAATAATTCCGTGTGTAGCTGGTTTATAGTCATATTTGAAATACTCACCGCAAATTTTTGAAACCATAGCTCCAAATTTGTTATAGCTCCAATCAATACCGAAAGACTTGTTATATAGTCTGTAAAAAGAGCTCATTGTAAAATTTCCGTCCTGTGCCTCGTAATCCACAAAGTAAAGATGGCTATCTGATTTATGAATATAATCGACCTTTGACCATACAGCGGCATCTATAAGTTGCTGAGCCTGTTTAGCAGCTCTGTCTATACCCTTGCTGTCTGTCATGTCTTCGAAGAAAAAGTATAAGGTCAATCCTTCTTTAGTTGTTGCGATAGCTCCAACACCTGAAATATCGTTGCGGTTCAATTTGTTAATCATTTCTGTTCTATTCATGTTTCTACCTCCTGATATTGTGAAATATTAATGGTTCCTATTGTCTTAAAAAGAAAAGGGTGTTAAAATCTAAGTAGTTATCGCTAAGGGTCTAACTCCTAGCTTTAACACCCCTTGCAAGTGGTTACTGGTCAGGTGCGCCGCTTGCTTTTCTTTTGCCTTAGTCTAAGGCTTTAAGTTCTTCTTTTAAGAACTCTTTGACCTCTTCAAGGTCTTTGGCTTTCTCAACTACCTTTAAAAAAGCAATTAAGAAAACTTTCAACTCTCGATTGTTCAAGTCTTCCATCCTTTCTGTACCCCCTTAGCGGTTATTAGCTCGGCTTGTTTGCCTTGCTTGACTGTATAGTATCACTCAGAGAGTGAGTATGTCAAGCAAAAATTTCAAAAAAGTTTTAAAAAGATTTTTGGGATGTGCTCCAAAGCCTTGTAAATACAGGAAAAATTAGTCGAAAAAAATTTTTTAAAAAGTGTGGGATAAAAACTAAAACGGTATTAAAAAGATATTTAAATAAACGAATTGAAAAAAACAGAAGAAAAATAAAAAGCCATCCGCTGGATGACTGAAAAATGTTGTTTAAAATATACGTTTATGTTAATATATTTATACAAAGAGGCGGTAAAACGCCCCTCAGTTAATAAACTACAAAGACGAAAAAACCGCCCTAGTCGTCCAAACTATCGGGGCGGTTTTTCGTGTCTATTTTCTAACTTTCAAAATAAGTCCTATTAGAGCAATAATAAAAAGTCCAAACTGGAGCAAATCTGATAAAGTTATATAAGTATTCACGATATAAACCTCCTGACGCATAAAGCGAGGGGAGTTTTACCGCCTGATTAAAATATATAAATGTTTAAAAAACATTTGTCAATAAAATTTTCAATCTTGTTCGGTTTGTTCGGTTCGTTCATGCTATAATGATATTGTGCCAAGCAAAGGCAAGATAGAAGACCGCAGTTGTTGCAGTCTTTTTCACTTTTCCAAGCAAAAACATTTTTTACAGGGTGCCAGGGTCCAGGGTGTTGGGGTCGGGTGCCCTGGCTCCCTCTTATATGATTGCATAAAGAGGAAGAGCAGAAGCTAATAAATAAAGAATAATATCCAATTAAAGAGCTACCTTTTTGCAAAGCTTCAGATCAAGCAAGCAAAGAGGTAGTATTTTTATGCCCCGAAAGCAGCATAAAACAAGGATTCTTTAGCCAATAAAGCACCACAACAATGGTAAGTGTGGCAAAAACAACACGAAAATCCTCGAAAGTAGGTTCTTTCGAGGTTTTAAAAACCGCTTTGCGGGTCGGCGAGCCCAAAGCTTGGCTAGACAAATATCAATTTTTTGGACATTGCCGATTCTAGGGGTGAACAGCATGAGAAAAGAGACAACAAATTTAGAAGAAATTATAGTAAGCTCAAAAACCCTTGAAGCCTTGCTGGGAGTGAAAGACAGGACCATTCGAGACCTGGCAGAAAAAGGTATAGTTAAACGTGATTCGAAGGGCAGATATTTTTTCTGGGAATCGGCAAAGGGGTATATAACAGCACTCAAATTAGCCAATGCTGGAAAGCTTAATTCAAAAACCGATGATGACCCAGATTCACTGGATTTAGACGAAGAAAAAGCTTTGCACGAACACCTTAAAAGACAAATAACAGAAATCAAACTGCAATTAATAAAAGGACAAGTACATAAAGCCGAGGATGTCGAAGCGGTAATGACGGATATGTTCGAGAAATTCAAATCGAAGATGACCGCCCTCCCTTCCAAGTTGGCCAAAAAACTAGAAGGGAAAAGCAGGACAGAGATACAGAAGATACTTAAGCTAGAAATTGACAACGCCCTAACTGAGCTGTCAAGTTATGATGCAGCTGACTTCTATTCAGATGAACATATTGATATATCGCCTGAAACAATCGGCTCGTTAGGAGTTGAGGATATTGACGAATAGAGAAGTAAGCTGGCATACGTTGCAGCTAATGAGTAAATTAGCGAGCACACTCAAACCAAAAGATAATATGACACTGAGCCAATGGGCAGATAACTACATGGTATTACCAGAAGGCTCAAACGAAGCAGGTCATTACTCCACAGATACGATACCATATCAAAAAGGTATTATGGATGCCATAACAGACCCTGAGGTTGTGGATGTTGCAGTTATGAGTTCTGCACAAGTGGGTAAGACTACAATCATAATGTGCGGAATAGGATATTACATAGATTATGAACCAGCTACACAAATGCTGGTTATGCCAACAATTAAAGATGCTGAAAAGTTTTCAAAGACAAGACTATCTCAGATGATAGAAGATATCCCTCAGTTAAGAGGAAAGGTTGCAGACCCTAAAGCAAGAAACTCAAACAACACAATACTTTTAAAGAGCTACCCAGGAGGAAACATTGCAATAGGTGGCGCAAACTCACCAAGCTCACTTGCTTCTGATCCACGTCGCATCATATGGATGGATGAAACAGACCGCTTCCCTGAGTCGGCTGGCTCGGAAGGAAATCCAATCAAACTGGCAGAAAAGCGTGCTACTTCTTACTGGAACAAAAAGCATATTAAGACTTCAACACCGACAATAGCAGGTAAAAGTAAGATAGAGGCAGCCTATAACAAAGGCTCAATGGAAGAATGGTGTGTTAAGTGTCCTGAATGTGGAGCTTGGCAGCCATACAGCTTTAAAAGAATAGATTTCAACAGTGTATCAATGGCCTGCCAAGAATGTGGAGTTCTATCCTCTGAAAGAGCCTGGAAAGATAGTGAGCATAAATGGATAGCAAAGCATCCAGAAAGAACAAGAGCTAGGTCATT
The DNA here is from genome assembly GCA_015057305.1 of Pseudobutyrivibrio ruminis. Lineage (GTDB taxonomy): Bacteria > Bacillota > Clostridia > Lachnospirales > Lachnospiraceae > Pseudobutyrivibrio > Pseudobutyrivibrio ruminis_F. The sequence goes on from SVES01000046.1 coordinate 19,379, forward strand.
CAGATTAAATGAAATGGCAAGCCCATTTGTTGATTGGATAGATATAATAGAGAACTTCAAAGACGCAGATGAAAAGCTAAAAAGGTATCACGACCCAGAGGACATGAAGGTATTTATTAATACCGTCCTTGGCGAGGTATGGGAAGAAACAGCATACCTTGATGATGCTGTAGACAATGAAGAACTTGAGAAGAGAACTGAAAAGTATGAAGCTGAAATACCAGAAGGTGTATTACTCCTGACCGCCGCTGTGGATGTTCAGGATAATCGATTTGAGGTCGAAATAAGAGGCTGGGCTCGCAATTATGAATCATGGGGAATATATAAGACGGAGATATATGGAGACCTTATCACAGATGAACCTTGGGACCAGCTAGAAACATACCTAAGTCAAACACTCCACTTTGAGGATGGAGCCGAGCTGAATATAGCAGGCTTTGCTATAGACACTGGCGGTCACTTTACTAATAAGACCTATAAGTGGATTAAGAAAATGCGTAGCAAAGGTAAGAAGTGCTATGGCATTAAAGGCTATGCAGGTAAACCTGATTTACCGTTAATATATAAGCGAACAGTAGTTGATATCAAGGAAGAGCGTGCAGGTAAGCAGATAGTTGTTGACCACACGCTTATTTATGTTATTGGTGTTGACTCTGGAAAAGAAGATATCACTAAGCGTCTATCTCTGGAAGAACCAGGAGATGGCTATTGTCATTTCCCTGATGGAGAAGGTAGAGGCTACGATGAAGAATATTTCAAAGGACTTACCTGTGAAAAACAGGTAGTGAAAAAAGTAAATGGATTCCTTAAAAAGGTATGGGTAAAGCCTAGCGGCGCAAGAAATGAGCCCCTAGACCTTTTTAATTATAACTATGCTGTAGAGGAATTAATCAGACCTGACTGGGACAAGCTTGAGGAAAAGCTAAGAAAAGGCGTCAACTACATGAAACGCAACCCAAAGCGCAGAATAACCAGAAGGTCAGTATCAGGAATTGAGGTGTAATATGACAGTCATAATTAAGACCAAGAAACAGTATGAAGATGCGTTGGCTACACTTGAAGATTACAAGAAAGCCCGTAAAAAGATTCTTAATGGCGGCCAATCATACACCATTGGATCAACACAGATGAACAGAGCATCTCTTGCATCAATTGAGGAAGCTATATCGGCATACGAAAGTGCTATAGATGCATACGAGAGTACAGGCTCAACTAAAAGAAGAGTAGTAAGAGCTGTTCCATTAGGATAAAGGAGGCAATGCATGGGATATTTCGCAGATGCCAAAAGGCTTAGAGAGACAAGAAAAAGTCTTGAGTTAGCCCAAGCGGAAAATCAACTAGCACGTACAAGAGCAAAAACAGCTGCTTACAACGTGCAAAGGGAAGCTATGGAGCGTTTTAGCAACTCAGGATACAGTCATGGTGGTGCCTCACGTACCGCTACATGGGCTGAAAGATATCACTCTGATAGTTTATCACCAAAAAGTGACATTGAAGAAAACAGAAAACTGTTAAGAGAGCGCACTAGAGACCTTACAATGAACGCTCCAATTGCAGCAGCTGCAGTTAACTCAACAAGAACCAGCGTTGTAGGCACAGGTTTAAAACCAAAGCCTAAGATTGACTATGAATTTCTTGGAATGTCTGCAGATGAAGCTCTAAGGCTGCAAAATCTCATAAAAAAAGAATTTGCCATATGGGCAAACTCAACACTATGTGATGTGTGCGACCTAAATAACTTCTATGAGCTGCAACAAATAGCATTCAATGACTGGCTTAGGAATGGTGAAGAGTTTGTACAGCTCACATATGGAGAAAAAACAGACTTCATGCCTTATGAATTAAGGCTAAGATTGGTGTCAGCTGATAGAATTTCAACTCCAAATAGCCTTAATGGTGAATATGATGGATATGACCCAAAGATAACCAATGGCAACACCATCATGAACGGAGTAGAGATAGATTCAAATGGCAAAGTAGTAGCTTACTGGATATCTTCTACCTTCCCAGGAGAATACGAAAGCAAAACCACTAAGTGGGCTAGAGTATTAAAAAGAGGAAAAAGGACAGGGAACCCTAATATATTGCACATCTTCAACGCTGAAAGAGCAGAGCAATATAGAGGAGTTCCTTTTTTAGCACCTGTTATTACAGCAATCAAGCAATTAACCAGATATACAGAAGCTGAAATCATGGCTGCTGTAATTAATTCAATGTTTGCACTATTCATCAAAACTGAAAGTGGAAATGATGTTGAAGATTTTGGAGGTGTTGATGATGAAGACTGGGCACAAGTTCAGCCAGATAAGGATGATGAGATAAAACTGGGAAACGGCACTATCAATTTCCTAAAAGAAAACGAAAGTGTTGAAGCTGTTGAATCCAAGCACCCATCACAAAACTACGACACATTTGTAAACGCTTTTGCAACCTTGATAGGTGCAGCTCTTGAAATATCGCCAGAAGTGTTATTAAAGAAATTCAATTCAAGCTTTAGTGCATCCAAGGGAGCGTTGAATGAAACTTGGAAATCATTTTCTATGAGGCGCAAATGGTTTGTGGATGATTTTTGCCAGCAAGTATATGAAATGTGGCTTGCAGAAGCAGTAAGCCAAGGCCGTATCAATATGCCAGGCTTCTTTGCTGACCCATTAATCAGAAAAGCATACACAAATGCTACATGGACTGGTCCTGCACAGGGAGTATTAAACCCAGTTCAAGAAGTTAATGCGGCAGTAACAAGAATTCAAAACGGACTCTCAACCCATGAAGATGAATGTGCCGCAATCAACGGAACTGATTTTGAGGATAATGTAAGAGCTCTTGAGATGGAAAATGAGAGATTAGCTCAAGCTAATAAAGCATTTATACAGGAGGAAAGTGATGAAGAAAATTGAGATTAAAGGTCCAATCGTATCAAATGATGTCGGTTGGCTATACAACTATTTTGGTATGGATGCAGCTTATCCAAACTTGATTAAAGAGGGCCTAGCAGATGCAGCAGGTGATGATGTAGTTATTGAAATTAATTCACCTGGTGGTGTATGCGTATACGGCTATGAAATGTACACAGCAATTAAACAGTATGAGGGCAAGGTAACAGTTCATGTTATCAGTGCAATGTCCGCAGCAACACTTATTGTGTGTGCAGCAGATGAAGCCCTTATTTCTGATACAGGAATCTTTATGATTCATAATGCTCAGTCTCAAGCTTCAGGTGACTACAGAGACATGGAGAT
>SVES01000047.1 GCA_015057305.1 Pseudobutyrivibrio ruminis
CTCCTAGTCTATTTTCTCTAAATCACTTTTTTTCACTGATGCTACGCAGAAGTTAATATCCTCATCTTCATCCTCTTTGCTCTCAAATGTCCTTGGATTAGTATTTGGATTAATTCCTTCTACAACAGTAGTCTTTCCTTTATCTTTTCCTACCGGTGAGCCAGGCACTCTAAAGCTTTCTACATCAATTGGCTCAATTGATTGCTCTGACGGAATTTCAAGCTGTGGCACCCATTCATAAGGAACTCGATAAGCTCTATAAATCATGTTGTTATAAAAATTTCCAGCCACATTTGAAAAATAAGGATTAATATATTCCCAAACTATTTCATGCTCTGGGGTAACCTCAATTAGATGACCATCTGATCCTTCTGTAATTAACGTATTTCCGTTAGGCAGTCTCTGTGCGGAACTGATATATGAGCTATAAAACTTTGATGCATCTGTAAATAACAGGAACCCTGCCTCAAGTGGTGTATACTGCCATACAATTTCAAGGGTAATAGGATTGAATTCAAGTACGCGACTGTAATCTCTTAGTGCATTATTATTTCCAGTAGGTGAACCAGGATTGACTGCCCCATATCCACCATAGCCTCCATTATCAAATACTAGAAGGTTTCCTTCACCTGGAAGCCCTTTTGGAATCATGTGCAGATGATGTTGTCCTATAATCCAACCTAACTTTCTTGTTGCTTCGGATTCATTAAAATCTGGTCCCAAGCGCCAAACAATTTTCTTTGTTTTCTTATCTATAATTCCAAGAATGTTTGCATTTCTCGCATCAAATATGATGTTGTCTGGATGAAATCTTTCATCCCCTTCATCGTACCAGTGGTTTGGTCCAAGTGTGGACATACTATTTATGTGCATCCAATCACCACCGGCTTCACCATGGACTGATGGGTTTCTGTATAAAACATTTTTTGCCGTCTCATCAAACCCAAGCTCATCAAAATGGTCCGATGCTCTCCAGCTCCAAATGATATTTCCTTCCCAATCAACTTCTATGATTTTGTCATCAATCAGTAGCTTATCTGTGATTTCTCTATTTCTAACATTCTCGTGAACAAGTAATAATGTGTTTCCACTATCAGTTTTTGGCTCAGCACCTGGTGCATAATATCCTACACTAGACCCTTCTCTCTGGTAATCATGATGCTGTCTCGCCTGCCAGGTCTTCGTTCTTCCGTCATCACAGATTTCTTCAGTATGGTCAAACTTCCATACAATTTTTCCGTCCCAATCCACCTGTATCAAATCTAGCTGATCCTGATATGCATATTTACTTTTTCTTCTTCCAGAATTTCCAAGCACATATCCTCCAGGTAAAAGTTTATTTGGAAATCCATCCAAGCCTGCCCATCTTTGTACTTCATTACCATTCATATCTATAAGAAGAGCTCCCCTTGCAGATGGAAAAATAGTGTAACCACTCCATGCTTTTTTGTTGTCGTATTTTAATGTTCCCGTTGGAAATATTGTAGGATAACCCATATCACTTGCTCCTTTCAAATGCTTATTACCTACTAGGTTGATAGGATTATAAGATAGATTCTTTCTATGTTCAATACTGCTAGTTCCTAAAGAAAATGAGAGCTAGTTATAAATCAAGTTTATAACTAGCTCTCTAAAACATTACTAACTATTCTTCCTCTACCACATTTGATGTATGACCGTCTGAATTTTCTCCTTCCTTAACAGAAAGACTTAACACTTCGCTTTCATCTGAGCTTTCGGCATATCTTCCTCCATCTCCTGTTGCTTTCATAGAAATCATGTAATCTCCATCCTCAAGCTCAATGGTTTTCTCACAGGTATATACTACAAAAGGTCCCATAAGCTGCCCCACTAAATCCTCATCCGTAAGTGTTTCTGTTAGGACAGTGTTTCCTTCAGAATCCATTATATTTACATCAATATCTGTAAACATTTCACTATTGTTATAGATATCTAGTGTATCGTCATATAAAGCTACAGTGACTTCATTACCATCAACCGTATATGAAAACTCTGGTGTAGTTAATTTACCTGATACTCCAAAATCAACTATTATCTTATCCTTATTTCCGCTTTCTGCGAATCCATTTAATGTGGCATAGTATTCACCAAATGACAGACTACTGATATCTACATTGCCAGATATTTCACCTTTGTCCGTTATTCTAGAAGATGCAGCAACATATTCACTTCCCATCTCTCCATCGGCATCAACCGGATATATCCATACTGTATAGTAATCTACATCTTCAGTGGCGTTAAAACTATAATCACCTGTTGCTGTATCAAAGGTAAAATCGGCATAATTATCATCAGCGCTGGTAGTTGCATCTGTAGTTGTAGCATTCTGTGTAGCTGCTGTTTCGGTTTCATTTATACTTGTTACTGTGGCTGCCCCTGTATGGTAGAGTGCAAAAATCATTATTATTAAAGCTGCTACACCATTCATGTACAGACTAATAGTTCTATCACTTCCGCTAAGCTTATTTTTGCTTGTTACACTAACAACAAAATAAATTACTGTAGCAGCACAAACTCCATATAACAGATTTCTAGTTGCTATGGTAAATATAATCGCAAAAATACAAATCAATAAATCGAATGTTTCTAAATCCTTTGCTTTCTTTATTGAGCCAAACATTCTTATACCAATAAAAAGCATGATGCCATCTACTATCTGAAATGAAGCCTGTATAACATTCGGGAATACAAAACCTGCATGTCCATACTCTGGTACACTGGCTGTATATGTTGATAGAATTACAAATGGAATCCATGTAAACAATGCTATAAAATATCCTATTCCACATACAACTGAACTAAATCCTGTTTTTGCCCCGTCACTTGTGGCTACAGCAGAAGACTTTCCCACAGACATTGCTGGAGCACCTACTACTGCCGCAACAATATTCGTGAATGCATTTACTATGAATACCTTACTATCTATTTTCTCATCAATTAAAAACTCTCCACATTCATTTGCACCTAAAGTAGCTGCATTCGTTTCCAGCATTCCCATGGTAAAGAATACCAAAACACCTTCTACAAAAATAGCTAAAACATTTCCTCCAGCTGCCTTATAACCACTAAAATCAAAGCCCTCTACAAATGCCTTACCAATTGAAAGCTCTTTTATAGCACCTGAAATGGTATACATTTCTCCAAGCTTATCTGGATTTACTCCAATCCAAATTCGGTTTTGTGAGAATACATACGAAAACTGAATTCCGCCAACAACAGCTGCCACTAAAAAGAAAACTATAGAAGCAACATATAATGCTGTAAATATTGGTGTATCCGCTTTTCTTGCGAAATTCCAAAATGCTAGTAGTACAGCTAAAATACCAACAAGTATACATAGCCTCACATAAGGGGCCACCGAAGCACCACCCAGATTGTCTGCTGCTATTGATGCAAGTCCGCCATCACTTATAATTCCCATATGGTCCAAAGCTACCACACAAATGTATCCTCCCAGGGCTGCTGGCAGAGCTTTTTTTATCGGCAAAGGAATTTCGTTTAACAATTTCTTAGTAACTGGCATCACAGAAATTATCGCATATACGATTGCAGCAACAAATGTAATTGCCAGCACATTGCTATATGTCAATCCAGCATTTGCTGTAAGCATTCCAATCATTACACTACTGAGTGATAAGCTAGCTGTCTGCACTAGGGGAAGATTGCAAATCAAACCTACCAGCATCGTTCCTATAAATGCAACTAAAGTAGAAGCCAAATATATTCCACAATATGGAATATTGTCACTATAAGCCTCAATAATTATTTGTATTTGCATGAATAAAGCACATACAGATACTAAAAAAACTGATATTCCTCCATAGATTTCTTTAGTTACTGTAGAACCTCGCTCAGATACTTTAAAAAAGGAATCTATTCCTTCTACAAAAGGATTTGTTTTATTTGTAAGAATTGCTTCTCTACTCATTTTTCATCCCTCCCTTTAGCTTTCTAATTGACTCAAGTGTGTATTGCTTATGCACACCTAAAATATAGATTGCTATAATGGCAAGAATTAGAATAATATCTCCAATCACCCAACCAATCTTCCATGAATCATTGTCAGAAGACTCTGCTAGAACTGCTGCTGACTCGGCTCCTGATTCTGCACCTGTTGCAATCATTTGATAAAGTAATCTGTGCATATTTTCTCTCAGCAAATACTGTCCATATAGTGTGTCTGTTGCACCAGTACCTTCAACAACTGTATAAGTTTCTTCATCTACCCTGTCATCCCTGGTCAACATAGCAACTCCACTTGCGAGGCAAAGAGATGGTGGGTTATATAAATCGGTAAATCCCGGACCAACTCCATCTGTAATTAGGTATCCTAAAAAGCCCCATTCATCTCTCAAAATGTTGTTGTACAATCCATAATGTCCCCAACTCATTCCTATTCTATTAAGAGATCCCATAATACCAAGGGCACCACCTTCTTTTACTGCTAGTTCAAATGAACGCCCATATATTTCTCTTATTGCCTGTTCGTTTGCCCATGTCATAACACCATTTCTGTTTGTGTCACCGTCATTTAATAGAAAATGCTTTATGTAAACCATTACACCGTCAGACTGAATACCAGCCACAACTTGTGCTCCAATTTTTCCTGAAATAAATCCATCTTCAGAATAATACTCAAAATTTCTGCCACCAAATGGCGAGCGATGAATATTCATAGCAGGGGCATATGCGCCTACATAACCACCTAAAATCGACTGATGTCCATAGGCTATGCCTTCCTTATTTGCCAACTCCACATTCCATGTAGCAGCAATTACAACAGCTGAAGGCCACCAAGTTCCACCTGCTATATTGCCATTTCCTGCTTCACCAGGTCCATCCACTACTGAATCTGCTACCTTTCCTACAGAGTCAGCCGCAGGTGTGCCCCATCCAGAATTTCCGTGAACATTTATACATTCCTCTAATGAAAGCTGGCTTAACAACTCATCCCATTTTTCATCATCATATGCAAGTGGTGTTCCATCATCATTGTACATATCTGCAAGAGTAAGACTTGTCTCTTTTGAATCAAACGTGACTGAATATGTGTCATCGTTCAGGTCTAGGCCATCTGGTGTTTCATCCATATAAAATGATTGAGTTCCAGCATGTACATATAAAGTTTCAGTTTTTGTTGTCTTCACTCCATTTTCATAACATTCATATGAATATTCCACACTACCTTCATTTCTTGTTTCAACAGCAGCCTTTTGTCCCTCTGGAAGTGCTTCACAAGCCTTGTCGCCATTCAGATTTGATTCATGAAGCTTTATTGTGTCCATTCCTGTGACAAAATCACTTCTAGAAAGGTATCCATCAAGCATATTTCCATCACCGGCTGTCACATCATCCAGCTGATTAGTTGCTACAGTCTGGTCTGAATCTCGCTTACCATCATTATCTTCATTGTAAACATATGATTCAGCAAGATTTGCTGTGACTGAATCTATTACATTATGTGCATCAGATGAAACATCGAATATATAGTCTCCCTTTTCAAGCACATAACATCCATATCCAAAATTATCATAGCTTGCTAAATCATCTGTGTTAAAACTTACAGTAACTGTTTCACTTTCGCCTGGCTCAATAATGTCAGTCTTAGTAAATCCAATTAAAACCTTTGCAGACTTTTCCAGCCCAATACCCTTTATTCCACAGTTAGAATCTGTATTATATGGTGCTTCCATATAAAGCTCTACTGTCTGCTTGCCTGCATAATCGCCTGTGTTAGTCACTGTTACATCGATAGTATTAGTTTCATGCAATTGTAGATTGATATCCGAAGCTTCAATCTGTTGAACAAATGAACCATAGGACAAACCATAACCAAATGGATATTGAACAACATTTTCATATCCACCTACTTCATCTCGGGCTCCACCCTCAGAAGCATCTCTATCATCATTTTTATAAACCGCATTTTTAAATGCTTCTGTGTTAAAATAGCCTTCTGCGTCTGCCGTTTCATAATATCTGTAACCCACATAGATTCCTTCTTCGTACTGATAATATCCGTACATCTCATTGTCATCCATGTTTGTGTAGCGATTATTGTCAGTGTTATAGAAGCTAGGTGCCGTACTAAGGTCATAAGCATAAGTATCAACTAACTTTCCTGACGGATTGGCAAGACCTGCAATAATATTTGCCACTCCGCTAAGTCCTGCTTCTCCTGGATGACCTATCCAAAGACAACTATCTACTCCATATTCTTCTGACTCTACAAATCCAAGTTCCATCGCTGCTGATGAATTTATAAGCACAATTGTGTGTTGGAAATTCTCTTTGCAAAATGTTAGAAGATCTCTTTCATTCTGGCTGAGCTCTAGATATGATTCTCCAGTAAGAGTACTGCCATCCCCATCCATATCCATTGCTGGTGATGCACCTTCAGCTCCACTTCTTGAAAATGTAACAATTACATAGTCATCATAGTCACCTATTAGACTCTTGGCATTGGACTCGTAGGTTGAAAGTGAAAACTCATTTATTGTTTGATACCCGGTCCAATCAGAAGCTGTTATGCCATCATATATTGCATCTGCTCCTCTAGAACCTCCACACGCTTTCTGCAACCAATCCCACATTTTTTCATTTACATCTAATCCTGCTGCCTTTAGTGCATCATTTAACATTACCGTATTTACATCATCTGCACCTCCTGCAGAACCAGTGCCGCCCTCTACATAGTTGTAAGACATAGCCCCTAGTATAGATACTTTTGCACCGCTTTCAAGTGGAAGCAAATCCTCATTGTTTTGAAGCAATACACTTCCTTCCTCCTGAATCTGGGTTGCAACTGAAGTACCTTCATCAAAGCATGCCGATGAGTCATACTCTAAAGATGATTCATCTACACTATTTTGTCCTTGACCTAAGTACATAGAGATGTCCGCTTGCATTCTGCTGAGCACCAAATTTAACATAATTGTTAAACAAATCAGCACTGCTACAAGGGCAGCTCTTCTCTTGCCTGCATAAAACTTTTTTTCAGACATATTCCATTCCTCCCATATAATTTTTTGTATCGTCAATTTACCATGGGAAAAATTTTTAATGTGCCTTTTGACATAATTGGTAATTTTAAGAACATTTTTGGAAAAAGAAAAGCTTCCGACAGCCTTAAGCTATTGGAAGCAATATTTGAAGTGAAAATGAATTATCAATCTTTTGGCAGACAATCCCTCCGCCATATTTTTCTGCAGTATACCTTATGCTTTTTAGTCCTATGCCATGATAGTCTCTATCCTGTTTAGTACTAACTGGAAGATCATCTTCAAATTGAATATCTCCCTCATAATAATTTCTTATTCGAATCATTAAAAGCTTTTTTTCATGAAATACGGCAACCTGGATTATTCTTTTATCCTTATCAGGCTGCTTTATGACACTTTCAATGGCATTATCAAGTGCATTGCTAAACAAAGTATATAAATCTATCTTGTCCACAAATTCCAGCATACTACCATCTACCATACATGTCATTTGTATCCCATGTTTTTCACAATATAAATTTTTCTCTGTTAAAACAGTATCCAAAACTTGATTTCCTGTTTTTATAACAGAATCGTAAATCATAATAGAATTTTCTAATTCTCCCAACTGCTTATTAATCTCATCCTCTGAAGCAAATTTCCTGATTGCCTCCATCTGATGTCTAATATCATGACATTTTCTATTGATAAGCTCTATATTCTTATGAGACAACTCATAGTGATCTTTCTGTTGATAATACAGCTGTTTCATCAACTCTAAGTCCTTCTCTACTATAAGCGCATTTTCCATATGATTTTGCAAAAATAGTAATGACAAGCAACCAACTGCCACAATAGCTCGAAACAATGTAATCATTCTAGACATGGACTCTGGTTCTCCACCTAGAAGCCAGAAAATGAACTGATAGTTTGAAAGTATAATAAACACAATCAACACTATAAGTGAAAATAGAATCTTCTGATTGGATACTGTGGTTTTTTCGCCTTTCCATAAATAGTTATCATATAAAAATATCGTAATAAATATTGATAATACTAAAAACGCCATATCTATCACAAAAATCAAAAGATTCATCCATATAGTATCACTATGTAGCCTAATAATATATGCTATAGGCATAACAATCTGAGAAACCAATGATGCTATAATATACACCCAACTAATAGAATAGATGCTTTGCTTCATTTTATTCCAATGCCTATAAATCAAAAATATTGTACTGCCCAAAAGAACAAATATACTTTCCAATACAGTAGAAGATGTATTAAAATCTACATACTTGTAATCAAGTACCATGACTATACCTATAAGTAGGCCAGCCAAAATTAAATAGCCAATATTTTTCTTAAAACTATTTAATCTATCTGAAGCAGGTGCAAACACTATGCATTGGCAAAATGCCACAATCAGCATGAAGGACACTGGACTTTTCCAAAATTCAATTAACATTTTTAGTTTCCTCCTATAAAAGTAGATAGTGCTTCAATAAAACTTTTTCGCTTATTTCTACTGATAGAAAGCCTTTCCCCATTAATTTGTACCATACCATCTGCTATACCATCCACAAAATTAAGATTCACCAAGAAACTCACATTGCATCTGGCAAAACATTTATAATCCAATTTCGCCTCTACATTTTTCATAGTGTCTCTGACCTTATAGATACCTGATGTGGTGTGAAAATATATCAAGTGTCGCTCAACTTCTACATAATAGATTTCATCTATGGAAAGTTTTTTTATGCTATCATCCTGTTGAATCAGTATAGACTCATTAGTGTAGGCTTTAATAGCACTGATTGCATCCTGTAATTCTAATGAAAAGCTATAATAATTTATTGGCTTTAGTATGTATGAACGTGCCTGAACCTTGTACCCATTTATGGCATATTGAGCCATATTTGTGACAAATATAATAATGATTTCTTTGTCTAAATCTCTTACCTGTCTGGCCACCTCCATTCCATTCATTCCTGGCATTTCTATATCAAGAAAAAGAATGTCATATCTAGGTTCATAGGAAAAAATGAAATGTTCCCCTGAGCCAAAATAATCAGTTTGAATCTGTATACTTTTCTCGGCAGAATATTTTTTTATGTGAGCGATTATCGTATTTGCGTATTTTTCATCATCTTCAACTATTGCTACTCTATACATTAAAATACCTTTCCAATTCTTAACCAGCACTATTATTATATAAAATCAAACAAACTCATTTGTTTATCAATCCAAGACTGTTGCTTTACATCATTTATTATATCGTCTTTACGATAATTGCCTATTAAAAATGGTGAATTTACATCATGCAAAGCTTTGTTCTTAGCCACTTGCTCTATATCATTATTAGCATAACAATATCTGCAGAAATGCCTGCAGGTATCGTAGGAGCCAATATCTGCTCCTAAATAACAGGCACAGTCAGCCCTGGCGGGCTTTACGTTAGATTTAGGTGCTAAAAGCCTGGCTCCTATGGCCTTTTCGTACATGGCAATAGTCATGCAACCGCGACAATCTGCTCCATACTTTGCCAAGAAATCTCCTTCTGCGCAAGGCTTTACCACCATGTCATTAGCCTTTGCTATTTCAATAATCTGCTGTCCTAAAGCTACCTTGTCATCTGCAGATACTGGTTTTGCCTCCGGGAAATTGCGCTTTACTTTATCATAAATATCTATGAAGCTAATTACTACATGATTAGTATAGCCCTTGAGATTTGAAGCCATTTTTGAAAACGCCTCTATATGAAAATCATAGGTGTATTTTTCGTCTATAAATATTGGGTCATATCGCCAACCTATTCTATCTATTCCCACCATATTAGAAAGCTGCTTGAAGGATTCCATTACATCTGCTTTATCAGGCACACCTGGTTCTATGTCCTTACCATATGGCGTTATAGTTATATACCAGTACTGACCAAAATCCTTTATTAAATCCATGTACTGAAAAAAGGGCGCTGGATTCTTGCTGCAAAAGCCAATTGCGTCCACTACCTTTGGATCTAATCTATACCTACTTACTTGAACAGGATTATATGGATTTCTTACGCAGACATAGCCTTCCCTAAATCTATTTGCAAGCCACTCAGGAAAAAAAGCTGGGATGTCTGTACGCTGCCCAGTGTTGATTATCATAATAAACCTCCATGGATATTAATATAATAATTCATGAAGGTTTTTAGTCAATTATTTTTTATTTTCCAACTCTTTACAGCTTTCCCTGATTATCAATTCTACAGGTATTCTTTCTGTAACAGAAAAATGAGAATCTTCTTTCATAGTATGTATATATTCTACAGCTTTTTTTGCTCTAAGCTCTACATCCTGGCGAACTGATGCAAAAGGTGGATTTACACTTTTGCACAATGCTATATCATCAAAACCTATCATCCACAAATCTTTAGGTACGCTATACCCATTTTGGATTAGAAGCTGCATAAGCTCAATGCCATAATAATCTGATACTGCAAAGATTGCATCATACTTTTTGAATGCAGAAATTCTTTCTTTGTAGAAATAAATACGTTCTTCCTTCGCCAATGGAATCTGCATATAATCAGCTGTTAGCTGAAGGCCTTCACACAATCCTTTGTATCTATCATAATCAGGCCTAAGCTTATTATCAGCTATGCATAAAACATGTTTTTTACCTTGAGTTCTAAGGTATTTCCCAACCTGCCTGCCTCCACCATAGTCATCAAGCATTAGGTTGCAAATATTCCTGTCGTTTACAAAGAAACCATCATATACAACAAAAGGAATACGTATTCTATCTCTAAGGGTTTGATAATCATCGGCACAAAATCTAAAAGTATCATTCCATCCATATTCCACATAGAGGCAAAGACTGGTATTTCGCCAATTTGTGTTGACTTCCTTAACATCATAAAATAGCCAGACTTATCAATCTCATTTGAAAGAGCATTCAAGGCACTACTAACATAAGGGTCTTCCAACACATGGCCTTCATATTTAGGGTGGTCGTTAACTACAACACCTATTATCCTAGAATTGTTCTGCGCCAAAAGAGTTGCAGCCATATTAGGGACATAACCCATTTCGTTTAATTTTTCTTGCACTTTCTTGACCGTTGCAACAGATATTTTCTTTGTTTTTCCATGAAGAACATTTGAAACTGTGGCCGTACTAACACCTAATGCCTCTGCCACATCCTTTATTCTGACTTTGTTTTCGTCCCACATAATTTCCTCAATCCAAAGTATTCATCCATTTTCTACTTCTAAACATAAATATAGATATGATAAACCGTACTACCTCTTCCTGTGACAAAATAAAGTATACCCATACAATTGGAAGTTTAAGAACCAACCCGGTATATAAAGCAAGTGGTACACCCACAAGCCAAGTTCCCAGCATATCTATAATCATAATGTATTTTGTTCTACCACCACTTCTAATGATTCCACCGCCAAGCACCATGTTTTGAACCTTTACTGGCATTAAAATTGCAAAGGCTACAAGAATATCTGCACCAATAATATGTACTTCCGGTGACACGTTATAAATGTGTACATAAGGATTTCTCAATACTATTATTAATATCGTAAATACGATAGAGCCAAAAAAGCTGTACACACAAAGCTTTTCTGATTCTTTATAAGCATCATCATATGCTCCTTCCCCAAGCCTTTTTCCGATTATTATTCCTGCAGCTTGGGCAAGACCACTTAAGGCTCCTATTGTAAGTCCTTGCACTGAACCTGTTAAGGACATTCCTGCCAACTCTTCCGTTCCCATGTGACCATACACAAATGTGTTAATACTTTGGCCCACCGACCACAAAAATTCATTTATTACTACCGGTGCCAGCATACATAAATATTGAATATATCCATTTTTATCAAGACTTACTGATATGTGAATTTTTCCATATTCCTTAAAAAAAAGCAAAAATGTAATTATAGCACCGACAATCTGAGATATAACACTGGCATAGGCAGCGCCGCCTACACCAAGTGTGGGCATTCCGCAGTTTCCAAATATCAATAAGTAATTAAGTCCAGTGTTGATTACTGCAGTTGCCAAACTTACATACAGTGGCCAAGTTGATTTTCCCCGGCATCTTAGGGCCACACCAAAAATATTGCTAATACCAAGCGGAATGAATGTCCAGCTTATAATTCGTAAATACGAAGTACCGGTAGTGACTACAAAGGTATCTTTCGTAAAAAGCTTTACAAAAGAATTTGCAAATCCAAATGCTGGCAGAAAAAACATACAGGCTGCGATTAACACTACCATAAAATTCAGGCAAATGCTTTTTTCCTCGGCCTGTTTATCTCCTTTACCAATGTACTGAGATATCATTATTCCTGCTATAGCCCCTATTGCCCCTATAACAAATGCATATATGAAGCCTGGCTTGCCTGCTATTTCTACTGCTGCAATACTTTGTTCTCCCAGCTGTCCTACCATTATCTGGTCAATCATAGAAAAAGAAGATTGCAACATAGACTGTAATGCCACTGGCACAGCTATGAGTGCAACCTCCTTCGCAAAATTCCTATTCATCTTGCACCCTCCAATATTTTTTATCTAAAAAAATGATACTGAAAGAGTGCCGTAAAAATCAAAGGTTAATCGCATAACCTTTTTCTAAGATATTTTTGAAAATCTGATTCTCCAAGGGTCTCTGGTTCCGATATTATAGGCCTTGGCAAAGCTTCCCTGGTTTATTGCAAGAGCCATATAATCCATTGAATTAGCATAAATTAATGCTTCTCCAATTTTAACATCAGCAAAAGTATTAACATACTGCACAAAAGAATGGTATATGGTTGTTTCACCCTTGGTAATTGTCACATCCACCAAATCACCAGCCTTAAATGACATCTTTTCAAAGGCTTCTCGTCCGATATTTGTCCACAATGAGCCAAATCGTACATCTAAGGTTTCAATATTTCCTTCAATGAAATCTTCACCAATTTCTGGATACATACCTTGCATTATAACGATTTCTTCTACAGGTATCTCTGGACCAATATCTTCATAAGAAATTTGACCTGAAGCAAGAAGGGCTCCCGTGTAGCCATACACATCCCTACCATGGAATGTATATGAATTCTCACTATTCTTTCTCCTTCCAACCTCCTCACTGATTTCTCTTACTGACTCGATACCAATTACACGGCTAACATGTGATATGGAGCCATTATCCGGAGTAACAATATACTGCCCTCTTTTTGTTTTGACAACAATACTTCGTCTTTCACTTCCAACACCAGGATCTACTACTGTAACAAATACAGTTCCCTTTGGCCAAAATGGAACAGCCTGAAACAATCTGTAGGATGCTTCAAAAGTGTCAAAGGGTGGTATATCGTGAGTAAGATTGTAGATTTTAAGAGTAGGCTCAACTGATAGTGCTACTCCATACATAGCAGCAACAGCACCGTCTGATAATCCAAAATCGCTTTGAAAAACTAATAACTTACTCATATCATTTTACCTTCCTGATTTCTATAATATATTCTGGTCCAAAGTAAACCTTATATTGTTCCATAAAGCTCCCCTGTGAAAGTGCAAGTGACACATTCATCAATTCATTATTGTATAGAATGGCCTCACCCTTTTTTACATCTCCAAAGGTTTTACCAAATCTGGTAATTTGGTCATAAAGCTTTTTTCCATCCTTTGTGACAGTTATTGACACATCATCTCCATAGGAAAAACCATTCTCAAACATTTTTGCCACAGGAATATTTGACCAGCAGTTTCCGAAATTAGGGTCATCTATTTCTATTATCCCCTTGAGATATCCCTCGCTGGTTTCAGGTGTGGAAATATCAAGTGTTACAATATCATCCACGCTATATTCATTGCCAACCTGCTCATAAGAAATTATCCCAGAAGCTAATCTGGCACCACAATAACCAAACAAATCTCTTCCGTGAAATACTGATGTTCCTTCTGTTTGTTTTAAGCGATTTATGCTTTCATCAATTTCCCTGACCTCTTTAATTCCGTGCTTTGCTTTTATATGGGTGAGTGCTCCATTATCTGGTGTAACAATATAATATCCGTCACTAGTCAGTGCCACACATGCCTTTCTGCTGGTTCCTACCCCAGGATCCACAACGCTTACAAACACTGTTCCCTTAGGCCAAAATTGCACATACTGTTGCAATCTATAGGAAGCAGACCATATATCATACTGTGGTATTTCGTGAGTGGCAGTCACTATTTCAACATCCCTTGAAACACTGCGAACTGCACCGTACATTGCAGCTACAGCTCCCTCCTTATATGTAAAATCTGTTTGAAAAACCATAATTGGTAAAACTTCCTGCATCACTTTTCCTCCTAATTATATAAATGGGTTGTAATAGATACTTTTATTAACAAAAAATCTCACCCATAATGTAAGTAAAAATATTAATAAACAAATCAATATTCCTATATAATCAACTTTTTTCAAAGGCTTGGCTGCATACCATGTTCGCTTTTTATGCTTTCCGAAGCCACGCAAATCCATTGCATTAGATATTATGTCAATTCTATCCATGGTTGTCATAATAAGAGGTACTAAAATGGCAGCCACATTTTTTATTCTTTCCGAGGTTTTTGCTTTTTTACTCATATCCAGACCTCTAGCCTGCTGAGCTAGTGATATTGTATTATAATCACTTGCCACATCAGGAAAATATCTAAGGGTCAATGACAATGAGGTACATATTTTATAGCTTACACCTATTTTATTTAGAGAAGATGCAAATTCACTTGGATTGGTAGTTAGTATAAAAATAATACCAAGAGGGATTACAGACAGATATTTCGCCGTCTTGGTAATCTGGTAAAAAAGCTGCTCAATTGTAATATCATAGTTTCCTGGGAAATTAACTAAAACGTGCTCCGTACCATATATCTCAACTCCAAACTTTGGAGCAAACAAAAATGTCAGAATAAAATTAAAAACAAGAAAAATCCCTACATAAATTAGCATCATTTTGATTTGAGAAAATCGTATTTGGGATATTTTCATCATTGCGTAGGAAAATATCATGATGCCAATAATTATTCTAATATCATATGTTGCCATAATTGCTGTTGTAAGCAGCAAAAAACATATAAGCTTTGAAAGTCCAGACATTTTATGAACAAGGGTATCAAGACTGCTGTAAGAAAAGACCTTAATTTTCATTGCTTCTAACCCTCCTATCAAAATGAATAAAACACTCTACAAAGCTTAATGGATCATCAATTCCAGCCTTTACAGCTAAATCAAATAAAGATGTTTCCTTTAAATTTGCCTTTTCTGTTAAATCCAAATCACACAATACCTCATAGGATTTTTTATCAGCAAGCTTCTGCCCATCACAAATAACTATTGCCCTATTTGTATATTCAAGCATTAAATGCATGTCGTGGGTGATTAGCAAAATAGTCTGTCCATTCTCATTTAGCTTTCTAAGGAATTCCATAATCTCTGAATAATGGAAGAAATCCTGACCTGCGGTAGGCTCATCCAAAATAAGGATTTTAGGATTTAATACCAAAATCGAAGCAATGGTCACTCTCTTTTTTTGCCCAAAGCTTAAAGCACTTATTGGCCAATTTCTAAATTCATATAATCCACAGATTTTTAGAACTGCATGAACCTTTTCTTCTATTTCTTTCTCATCAACATTCCTTATTCTAAGACCAAATGCGACCTCATCAAAAATCATTGTCTTCGAAATCATCTGATTAGGGTTTTGCATTACTATTCCAATATACTCGGCTCGCTCAGAAATAGAGTATTGTGATAAGTCTTTGCCTTCCATGAGTACAGTGCCCTCATCAGGCTTTATGAACCCACAAAGAATAGAAGAAAGCGTTGTTTTCCCGGCTCCATTTTTGCCAACTATACTTACCATTTCTCCTTCATTAATTATCGCATTTACGTTTTGAAGAATTGGTCTTTTACCGTCATAAGAAAAGGATATGTTCTTAATTTCCAAAAGTGGTGAATTATTTTCCTTTTGCTCCCGGACATGATTTGATTCATACCAGCTTCTAATTTTGTCCTTGCATAGTTCTACATTAAAGGTTTCCAAATATGCAGGCTTCAGTTCAGGCACAATATCAATCTTGGCATATTTTGCTGCAGTCAAATACAAAGGCTCTCGTATACCGTATTTTTGCAAAATATCGCTGGAAAGCACATTATCTGGAGTGTCGTCCATAACAATGGAGCCATCATTCATCACTACGATCCTGTCAACCTTTTTATGTAACACATCCTCCAAGCGATGTTCTATTATGATGACTGTTTTATCATTTTGGGAAATGGAATCAATAAGCTCAATTGCTATTTTTCCAGTCTTAGGATCAAGGTTCGCAAGAGGTTCATCAAAGAGAAGTATGTCTACATCATCAACCATAACTCCTGCTAATGATACCCTCTGTTTTTGACCCCCACTTAAATCGTGGGGATTTTGGTTTAATAGCTGCCCCATATCAACAATGTTGGCAATTTTCTGCACACGTTCATGCATCAGTGATTGCTCAACCATATCGTTTTCCAGGGCAAAGGCAATATCTTCACCAACACTTAGTCCAATAAACTGTCCATCGCTATCCTGAAGAACTGTTCCCACATGGTTGGAGAGTTCAAATAAGCTGGAATTTTTATTTTCTATTCCATCCACAAATAGCTTTCCATCTATCTTTCCCTTGTGGGCAAAAGGAATTAATCCATTTATGCAGTTGCCAAGAGTACTTTTTCCTGAGCCCGAAGGACCAAGTATCAGTACCTTTTCCCCTTTTTTAATTTTCAAATTTATGTTTTTAAGGGTGGGCTGGCTCTGTTCAAAATACTGAAAGCTATAATCCCTAAATTCTATTAAAACATCATTCATCAATACTAACCTCAATAAAAAATAGGGAAGGCCTCTTAGCCTCCCCCTTTATTTCTAAGCTTAATCTTCTTTTGCCAGGCTTCCTTTTTTTGTTTTTGTAGCAGAATAAGCCTTCAAAAGTATAATACCTACGATTACAGAAACAATGGCATCCACAACAAAAGCTGTTGCTCCCTGAATGAATACTTTATTTGCTGGCTCGCTATATAAAACAATATCAAGGACAGGCGCAACCACTATCCAGGCAATTGCATTAGCAATTACAACCCAAATTACGAAAGAAATGGTTTCTGATTTACCAAATCTACCTTCTTCCACTGCAGAAGAAACTTTCTTAGCTGCAAATCCTGAAACTAATCCACTGACACCAGATGCTACAACCCAGCTCCACCATGGTGAGCCATACTGAATGAAATCAGAAAGCGCATGTCCTACAAAGGCTACCAAGAGTCCTGCAACTGGACCAAACAAGGCTGCAAAAAAACTAGATACGCCATACGCGATCTGCAGATTAGTCTCTGGCACTGGAGAAGGCACCTTTACAAACATAAATAATACTAGGAATAAGGCCGCACCTAATCCAGTAGCAACAATTGTTTTTGTAGAAAAATTATTCTTCATTATTAATTCCCCCTTCTTAAAATCTTGTAGTAAATATAAATCTATTCTACTATCTGGTCAACTGTTTATATCTCAGAAAAAATGAGCACTTGTTATAAATATAATTTATAGCATTGATTATTGTTAGCCACTACTTATTATTAAAGCATTTCGCATATTCATATATCCGCCGCAATGCTCTTTCATCAGCTATACCAATCATTTTTTCAGCATCTTTTGAAAACCCATTATATGTGTTAAATCCAAGCAAATATACCGCTAACGCCATTGCTATATTATCATCTTCAGCATCAATGTGCTCGGCAACTCTTCTAAGTTCATCTATAACCGTATCATTTGGTACTTTGACATCTCCACTTTCTTTGACGACTTTCTCTACAACTTTTGGCAAAACCATACACATCTTGTAAAACGCATCATCTTGCCCTGTTACAAGTGCATAAAATTGGTCTAGACTTACTCTACGAATTTTCTTATGTGATACACTCTTGCCATCAACAGTTGTTGTCCATTTAATATTTTGTGATTTCTTAGCAATTGCTTCTACTAAAAAGCATGCGCAATCGTCATCGTCTAACAACTGACTTTGCATCTTTATATAAGTATTTTGCCCAGCTGCTGAATTCATTGTGTTATGCTTATTTTTCATTTCCACATAAATAGTATGAACAATTTCACCTTCTGGAAGACAAATTCCCTCTGGACACTTTACAATCACATCCCATCCACCTTCTGTACCATTATCTGGAACATGGCAATTATCAATATATTGAAATATACGTTGATGAAAATAGCCTATATCATTATTGTTTGATTTATCCCTTTGTCTAAATATCTCATTTCCAATAATTTCTTCCCAAGATGTCTGATATATAGTTTTATCAAATATCAATTTTATTGGATCAATAATATTTTTGTTAAAACGGGCGATATCAAAGGACTCTAACTTCTCACCATATTTATCTATTGTATTCTTTACATGATTTGTAAAATTCTCCTCCGATATGAAAGATAGTTCCCAAGCCATAATTATTTTTCTCCTTCTAGAGCTTTATATATCATATTTGCAACCTCATAACTCAAATTCACAGGAACTGCATTGCCTACCTGCTTATACTGAGACATTACTTTACCAGAAAACTCCCAGCTATCAGGGAAACTTTGACATCTTGCATTTTCCCTAACCGTAAGTGGCCTCGCCTCCAAGGGATGACATCGTTCAGTTTGCTTTTGTGATGGTGATGTAAGTACTGTCAGTGAAGGTTCATCCATGGATAGTCTTCTGAGAATACCTGTTCTTCCCCCTTCCATTTCCCAACAACTCTTCATATAAGCCTTTGCAAGCTCTGGATCAATATCTCTCCAATATCCTCCAGGTGGAACCAGTTCGAATAACTTACGTTTATTTTCTCCATATGGCACTCCTACGCTCTCAGGTACATTTTCCAATACATCTTTTAATACTGGTTTATACTCATGAGGCTCTGGAAAATTGAATTCAATTTTATCTTTCAAATCCTTTCTTATACCTATTGTTATAAGACGCTCTCTCTTTTGAGCAACACCATAATCCCATGCATTCAATACTTCTTTTTTTATGTCGTATCCAGCACTTTCAAAGATATTTAGCATTGTTTGGTATGTTTTACCATGATCATGAGTTAGTAATCCTCTAACATTTTCAAATAAGAACATCTTTGGCTGTAATTTTTCCAAGAAAATTGCATAGTGGTAAAATAATGTACCTCTAGCATCTTCTAGTCCCAATCTTTTACCAGCATATGAAAAAGCTTGACAAGGAGCACCACCAGATAATAAATCTAATTCTCCTTTTTTTAATCCAAAATAATTCTCTAAATCTAACTTCGATATATTCGCAATATCGTCGCAAATAACTCGCCAATTTGGACGATTCTTCTTTAATGTATCACAAGCGTCTTTATCAAATTCAATTAACCCAATAGTATTGAATCCAGCCTCTTCTACACCTAGTGCTAACCCACCTGCTCCTGCAAATAATTCAATTGTTTTGAACTTTTTTTCTTTTGTAGGATATACAATGTTATAGAAAGTATTTTGCATATTCTTTTTGACACGACGCGGATCGTCTGGTTTTTCGGTATCATCTGGAATTAACCATGTATTTCCTTTCAAAACCGCACCATCTATTCTTCCTTCGCCGCAAAGACGTGTAATCCTTCTTCTTGAGATGCTCCACTTTTCAGACATTTCAGTTGTTGTTGAAAAACTCATACATACCTCCCTAGATTTAAAACATGAATATATTATATTCCTCGGCAGGAACATTTTCAATCCATCTCGACCAATCTAAGCAAGTATCTAATCCATTGTTAAGCCGCAAAAATAGAGGGGTTAGTCAAAAATAATATGACTGAATTATTTTTTATGGGTTATATTAATGGAATAATTTTATGAGGTTCAACTGATTCAGTCAATTCAAAATCATATTCTTTAAATGCCATGCTTCTCCCTCAACCTCTTTAACGCCGATTTTCCCTCAACAACTCTTCCTGCTTCATAATCTGCAATACCTTTATTTATGGATTTTGCTTCATCACTCTTTTGCATAGTACGCACTCCTTTCTATAGCTGAATTACATCCTAAATTCAGCCACGTATCAATATTTCTACCATAATTATTATATATTGTTCATTTTAAGGTATAACCTTTTATATATTTATCATATTAAATCCTTTACCTCACATTTCAAGACCTTACATAAAGATTCAAGTGTAGTCACCGAGGCTTTTCCTATATCCTTAGCTCCAATTTCATACTGCTGCAACGTGCGCAAATTAATATCAGCTTCCTTGGCAAGCTGGCTTTGAGACATTCCTAAATATTTGCGATACATCTGAAGTCTACTTACCACCTTAGCATTCTCAGCTTTGGAATTAATATAATCAACTATCTTCATTTCATCCATTTCATGATATATAGTATACTTCGCCATTAATTCCTCGGGTGTAATGATGCTTTGGATTTCTTTAAAACTCTTGGCTGAATACCATTGATAATATGCTAGCACCCAACCTGTCCAGTAATCCTCTTTAGGCGCTTTAAAGGATGTGTCAACCTCCCTTAATTCTGTAGCATTTGTTCTAAGGATTATCTCCTGTGTAAGCTCTGCCCCAGATTTTCCAGCTATATATTTAGGATTTCCAGTCTCGAACTGTGCTGCTATCCCTGAAACTATGAACAAACTCATGAAAAAGTTTGGGCTGATTTTGTAATCATAGACTGCAGTCTGAAATGCTTCAGCTAAATTTATCATTGCATCATTCAGATACATTTCTTTATAAGGATGAACCATATTACTTCTCCTTTCTTACAAAATCAATAAGATATGTCCCCTCTTTGTCCATTGCTCTGGCGATAGCATTATAATTTGTTCTTGCTTTGCTATCTCTGGCAAACTTAAGAGGATAATATTCGGTACAATCCACTTGATTTGCACCTATAAACTTAAGCTTAGAAAAAGCCTTTTCACTCTTTATTAAGAATTGTTGTCCCAATTCACCAAGCTGCATGGCAGCTTCTAATTGTTCAATGCTAATAGTATTTGCCAAAAAAGCCCTAGCAAATGAAAAATAGGAATCATCAGCCCTATAGCCAATTATTGCATCATATTCGTCAATATCTATATGATACTCACGCTGTAAAAATCCAAACCCATCCATTGCAAGAGGGCTATTTATACTAAAAGTTCTATGCTCAAGCAGTATTGTTATCCAATGCAAAATCGAATACTTCTCATCATCAAGGTTTAAAATCTTAAGTCCCTTATCATCTAATTCATAAACATTAATGAAACCATCTCTCCCCGCTTCTACCGCCCATTCCTTGGCGAGCTCAATATGTTTTGTGCAATAGAAGCCCTGACCATAGTCATTGAAAGGCTTTCCATACCCAAACCGAGGCGTACTTATTATCTTGTCTGATCCATGGTATAAAACTAATTTGCTCAATTAAAACTCCTTGCTTTTACAAATAATAAAGGGGCTGTTAAAAAACTCCCCTTAAAGGTAAGGATTCAGCCACCATCCTAACGGATGGGCACTGAATCCTTTT
>SVES01000048.1 GCA_015057305.1 Pseudobutyrivibrio ruminis
ACATTTGAGGAAGTTGATTCTAAGCTTAAGGGAATCATGGAAGGAATCTTCCACGCATGTGATGATGCTTCTAAGAAATATGGTATGGAAGGCAACTTTGTAGCAGGCGCTAATATCGCTGGCTTCGAAAAGGTTGCAGACGCTATGATGGCACAGGGTATTGCATATTAAAATTTCCAATAGCTGCGACTATCATTGTTAAATTAAAAACTCTAGTAGATATCTAGTCTGATGTCTACTAGAGTTTTTTATTATGTAAAATTAAGAAAGGGACTTGCAAATGCAAGTCCCTGTTGTTTTTGGTGTTACAGTTCTAAATTAGAACTGACCGAAAGCATATTTGAAGAATGATACTGGCTCTTTGCCTTCAACCTTCTGCTTTCTGCAATACTTCTCATAATCTGAATAAACACTGTACATCTGGAATGATACTTCTTCGAACATTCTTTTTACCTCCTAAATCTCTCTTTCTCTTGTTTACGAGGTTATATTACACCCTGATTTGTACTTTGTCAACAAAAAGTTTGTTAAGAAATTGTGAAAAATGTATAAACGATTTGTTATTGAGTTAGTTTCCTTACTTTGGTACAATTTAAATAAAGGAAACTGGAATAAATGATTTTAGTTTTTGGGAGTAAAAGATGAACGAACGTATATTAGAAGGAGCTTTAAAAGTCTTTAGAGAAAAAGGACCAAAGTTCACAATGGATGACCTTGCTTCTGAAATGAAGATGAGCAAGAAAACTATTTACACTATCTTTACAGATAAGAATGAGCTTATGTGTGAGATGATGGATTATGCATTTGATTTAATTAAGGATGCTGAGGATAGGGTGTATTCTAACCCTCAATTAAGCACAGTGGAAAGGATTAGAGGCATACTGGCTGTCTTACCAGAATCTCATTATGGATTTGACTATTCGGCAATGCGCCAATTGGCGGACAAATATCCGATGGCCTACAAAAAAATGGAAACCCGACTGGATAGTGGTTGGGAGAAAACAATGGAGCTTCTAAAAAAAGGCATCAAGGAAGGTGAAATACGAAATATCAATTTAGATATTTTTAAGCTTATGTATGAGGCCTGCGTTGAGAGGCTTTTAATGGGAGATTTCTTAGAGGTAAGCGATACTTCATATCCAGAGGCGCTTTCTGAAGTTGTTAATGTTATGGTGGATGGCATTGTTATAAAGGAATAATAAATGGCACAAAGAATTTATCTAGACAGAAAATGGAGATTTAATGAAAAGTTTGATGAGGGAATGATTGATTCACCTATGAATAGCAGTGAATTAGTTGATATTCCTCACACAGTAAAGGAAACCCCGCTTTCATATTTTGATGAGAGCATATATCAGATGGTTAGCTGCTACCAAAAGAGCATATTCGCACCTGCACAGTGGCTGGATAAAGTGATTTTATTGACATTTGAAGGTGTGGGCCATGGATGTGATGTTTATGTAAATGGAAAGCATACCAGACATCATAGTTGCGGTTATACAGCTTTTACAATTGATGTTTCCAAGCTTTTAAAGTACGGTGAAGAAAATCTTATCACAGTAAGAGTTGATTCCAGGGAAACCTTGGACCAGCCACCATTTGGTTATGTTGTTGATTACATGACATATGGTGGTATATACAGGGATGTATATTTTGAGGTAAAGGAAAAGAATCATTTTACTGATGTATATTTACAGCCATCCCTACTTGAACGCATTTCTACTACAAAGCGTACAGTAAAGCAGATAAAGATGATGAAGGTGCAGGGCATTTTGAAAACAGAATGTCATTTACCAAAATCAGTTATGGATTTGACAGCAGGTGAGCATGTATCTATCAGACAATACTTTGACGAAGAGCTAGCGATTTCACAACCTGTTGGGGATTTGGAACCATACGAGGACGAATATATCTTAAATATTACTTCAGCTCCTACAAAGGTAAAAATTTGGGATATTGAAAGTCCACATTTATATAATGTAAGAACTCAGTTGTTGATTGATGATGAGGTCGTAGATGAGCACGAAGCAAATATCGGCTTTAGAAGCTCGGAATTTAGAAAGACAGGCTACTATTTAAATGGTCGCAAGGTTAAGCTTAGAGGTTTGAATAGACATCAATCATATCCTTATGTAGGTTATGCAATGCCAGAGTCAATGCAACGGTTAGACGCCAAAATCCTTAAAGAGGAATTAGCACTAAATGCTGTTCGTACATCTCATTATCCTCAGTCACAATATTTTATAGATGAGTGTGATAAATTAGGACTTTTAGTATTTACAGAGATTCCAGGGTGGCAGCATATTGGTGGCAAAGGCTGGAAGGATATAGCAGTAGAAAATACCAAGGATATGGTTCTACAGTATAGAAATCACCCATCAATTATTCTATGGGGAGTTCGTATAAACGAATCTCAGGATGATGATGAATTTTATGCAAGAACAAATGAAGTTGCCCACAAATACGACAGCACACGTCCTACCGGAGGCGTAAGAGCCCATGCAAAGAGCTCTTTACTTGAGGATGTATATACATACAACGATTTTGTACACTCAGGTTCAAACAAAGGCTGTTCCAAGAAAAGTGATATTACCTCTGATGATGAAAAGCCTTATCTTGTCAGTGAGTATAATGGTCACATGTTCCCGACAAAAGCCTATGATCCTGAAGAACACAGGCAGGAGCATGCCATTAGACACGCAAATGTTCTTGATGCCATAGCAGGAGAAACTGATATTGCAGGCTCCTTCGGGTGGTGCATGTTTGATTACAATACCCACAAGGATTTTGGTTCAGGAGATAGAATATGCTACCACGGAGTTATGGATATGTTCAGAAATCCAAAGCTTGCAGCCTCAGTCTACTCAGCCTTTTCAGATACGGAAAACATACTTGAGATAACGACAAGCTTTGATATTGGTGAACATCCGGCATGTAATAGAGGAAAGTCGTACATTATTACAAATGCTGACTCTGTAAAAATGTATAAAAATGATGTATTAATCAAGGAATATTTTCCAACAGATAGTACCTATGAGAACCTTAAGAGAGGTCCTATATTAATAGACGATTTTGTAGGTGACGCAGTTGAGCAGGATGGGAAATTCACGAAGGGACAGGCCAAGCTTATAAAGCAGGCCTTAAATCAGGTGACTCTTGGAGGCTTTAAAATCACACCATCACTTGCATGGATTGCTTTTAGACTTGTGGTGCTTCATCACGTCAGCCCTAGCAAGGCGGTTCCAATTTATAATAAATTTATTGGCGATTGGGGTGGTGAATCACGTGAATACAAATTCGAAGCAATTAAGGATGGACAGGTTGTAAAGACTGTAAAGAAGGCAGCCGTGAGAAAGGCTCATATAGAAGCTAAGGTGAGTCACACATTGCTTACTGAAATACATACTTATGATGTATCCCATATACGTATTACAATAGTTGATCAAAATGATAACCAGTTGTATTTCTTTAATCAACCAATAAGCTTTGAGTGTGAGGGCCCATTTGAAATAATTGGTCCATCAACAGTATCACCTATGGGAGGCGCCACAGGAGTATACATTAAATCAATAGGCGAAGATGGCGACGGTAAGCTAACCATTAAGTGTGATGGCCTAGAACCTGTGCAGATTGGATTATCTGCAGAATGTCTTGTTTAAAATTAGGAGGGGAATAAATAATGGAAGACAAGAGTAAAGTAATATTTGGTAACGTAATCTCAGATAAGGATTACAAGAAGGCATGTAATACCAAGAAGAAAAACATTAAAAAATATGGAGATGATTCGAATGTTGACTACAATATCGTAATCTCCAAAAACAATCACATTGGTGATTCCCTTGGTGTGTATGATGTGCTGCTAAAGGATGGAAATTCAGAGGAAAAGTTTGATACTGAAAAGGGTGTTATAGTCGGAAATATACGTATGGGCTTTGGACACTATCGTATTTCTATGGCTATGGCATCTGCAGCAAAATCAATGGGCTACACTCCATATTGGATGGACTTAAATGGCTATCCACAGACAACCTGTACAAAGGTTATTAGTGCACAAAATGATTTGTACTCATTGGGCTCTAGACTATCTAAAAACAAGCTATTTAATAAGTTTGTATGGGAGCCAATGAACTACGAGGGCTTTAGAAAGCTTTCCTACAACGCATCTGACCAAAAGAATGCAGAGCTTATGGCAACTGTTTATAAGAATGTTCCAAAGGATATTCCTGTAATCGGTACTCATGCATGGCCTGCACAGGCTGCTGTTCATGCAGGTATGAAATATGTTGTAAACGCTATCCCTGACAACTGGCCAATGGCGCTTCATTTTGCGGAAGGAGCTGTCCATGCAATCCAGTGTAAAAATGCTTATATGGGCTACCGTATATGTAATGGCATGGCTGGTGCTGAAGTTTGTAATCCAATGCCAAATGATGATTTGGTTTATACAGGTCACTATATTGACCACGAGCTTGTATCTAATATTGAGACTGATTGCCAGGCTCGTATGGATAGAAAAAAGAATGGCAAGCCAATGAGATTCCTTCTTACAATCGGTGGAGCTGGTGCTCAAAAGGAAATATTTGCAGCTATCATAAAGTACTTACTACCAGAGATTAATGCAAATCGTGCTGCATTATATGTAAATGTAGGCGACTACAAAAATGTGTGGGATGATCTTATGAGTGAAATCCCTCAGATGAAGGACGTTGCTACAGAACATTTTAATGAGTTTGATAAGACCACAAAATTTGCTGAGGATGCACTGACAGGTGATGTCACTGGTATTCACGGCTTCTATCATGAAAATATTTTTGAAGCGGTTTATTGCACAAACCTTCTCATGAGAAGCTGCGATGTTTTGGTTACTAAGCCATCAGAGCTTGCTTTTTATCCTGTACCAAAGCTATTTATTAAGCGCGTAGGAAAACATGAGATGTGGGGTGCTATTCACTCAGCAGAAATGGGAGATGGTACATTAGAATGTAGAGATATTCCACATACACTTCAGATGATTGATATTTTCATGAAGGATGACAAGCTTCTCACAGAAATGTGCGAGAGCATTAAGCTTAATAAAACTATTGGTCTTTATGATGGAGCTTACAAGGTTGTGGAGCTTGCAATGGGGATGAGGAATAAATAAGGAGGAGAATAATGGATACAAAGAAAAAATTAACAGGTTCAGAAAAGCTTGCTTATGGTCTTGGAGCTGTAGGTAAGGATATGGTATACATGCTGTCAGCTTCATACATCTCAATTTATTTCTTGGATGTAATGGGAATATCAGCGGTGGCAATTGGAATTCTTTTGATGGCAGCAAGAGTATTTGATGCCTTCAATGATCCAATTATGGGTGTTTTAGTTGCAAAGACAAAGACTCGTTTTGGTAAATTTAGACCTTGGTTGTTTATTGGAACTATTACTAATGCAGTTGTACTTTATTTGATGTTCAGTATTCCACCATCATTAGATGGTGCAGGACTTGTGGCTTATGCATCAGTTACATATATTTTGTGGGGCGTTACATATACAATGATGGATATTCCTTATTGGTCTATGGTACCAGCCTTTACTGAAAGTGGTAAAGAGCGTGAAGGATTATCAGCTTTTGCCCGTTCCTGCGCTGGTGTAGGCTCAGCTCTTATTTCAATTATTACAGTTATGAGTGTTTCGGCTCTTGGAACTATGCTCGGCGGAACAACCGAAAACGAAAAGAACCGCTTAGGATATAGCGCATTTGCCCTTATTATAGGCATTTTATTTATAGTATTTATTACTATTACATGCCTTGTTATCAAAGAAAAATCAACTGTTGATATGAAGTCTGCATCTATTAAGGACATGTTTAAGGCTTTAGTTCAAAATGATCAGGCTATGACAGTAGTTGTTGCTATTGTTATGATAAATACAGCCTTGTATATTACACAGCAGCTTGTATATTTCTTTTTAAAGTATGATTTCAGCCCAGCAACTTACAAGGGGGATTTCACTTTATTTAACACTGTTGGTGGCGGATGCCAGATTCTTGCCATGATGATTCTATTTCCAATATTTAGAAAATTTATGGATACAGTAAAGATTTTCTACACATGTTTTGGAATGGCTGTAGTTGGATATGCGTTGATTATCATTATTTCGATGACAGGCACATCTAATGTATTTTGGCTTTTAATTCCAGCTGCACTAATAATGGCGGCAGTAGGTGTACTTAATGTTATTATTACAGTATTCCTTGCAAACACAGTAGATTATGGTGAATTGAAGAATAATCGTCGTGATGAATCAGTTATATTCTCTATGCAGACCTTTGTAGTTAAGCTTGCATCAGGTATTTCTGGCTTCCTTGCGTCGATGGTATTATTTATCTTTAATATAAGCTCAGATAAGGATGCTGAGATTGTTGCTGAAATTTCATCATCTCAAAGATTTGGTCTTAGACTTTCAATGACTTTAATTCCTATTGCAGTGTTACTCGTAGGTGGTATAGTATTTAAAAAGCATTACATTTTGACAGATGCTAAGATGGACGAAATCACAAAGGAAATCGAAGCTCGTCGTTAGAAAACGTGTAGATGAGGTTTGTAGCTAACAATCTCTTATATTACTGCAGGTCACATGTAGTGACCGAAAGTAATAATAAGGATTGTTAGTGTAACAAACCGGGGACAAGACGGATATGGATACAAGAGGGATATGGAGGAAACATTTAGATGATTAAGGCTGATGGAAAGGTATTTGTACTTAACACGAAGAATACCACTTATGCATTTCGCGTAATGGAAACTGGTCAGCTGGAACACATGTATTACGGAAAGCTCATCCACGGGGATGAGCCTTCTGTGCTTATAGAAAAGCGTGCATTTGCTCCAGGAAACACTATTACTTATGATAACAATCATCCTGATTTAACCTTAGAGGATGTTAGACTAGAGCTATCTGCTATTGGTAAGGGTGACCTTAGGGAACCTATGCTAGAGGTGGTTTGTGCAGACGGTAGCTCATCCTTGGATTTTGTTTATGATTCATATGAAGTAATTCAAGGAAAGCCTGAGTTTAAGACTCTTCCAAGCTCCTATGATGAGAGTGGGAAAGTGGAGACATTGAATATTACTTGTAAAGACAAAAACCATGGCTTTACACTTATTTTATCCTATTCAGTATTTGAGGACTGCAATATCATTACTCGCAGTGCAAGGTTTATCAATTCTTCAAAAGAAGCAGTAAAGCTTACAAGGATGCTTTCTATGCTTATGGATTTTGACCATCCAGGTATGAAGATTACCTCATTTCATGGTGGCTGGACTCGCGAGATGAATAAGAGCGATATTGTTTTGCCGGCAGGAAAATTTGTTAATTCATCATTTACAGGAACAAGCTCAAACAGATGTAATCCATTGTTTATGATTTCTGAGCCTGAATCTACAGAGACAGCTGGCGATGTATGGGGATTTAACCTTTTGTATTCTGGAAATCATTATTCTGCAACAGAGGTGTCTTCATTCAAAAAGACAAGAGTTGTATATGGTATTAATCCTCAAAATTTTGAATGGACACTTGAACCAGATGAGGAATTTGAAGCACCTGAAGCAGTTCTTACATATTCTGCAGCAGGCTTCAGACAAATGTCTTTAAATATGCACGAATTTGTTAGAGAGCATATTACAAGAGGACCTTGGAAAAAGAAAGAACGTCCAGTTCTTATCAATAGCTGGGAAGCATCATATTTTGATTTTACAGAAGGCTCATTACTTAAGCTTGCCAAAACTGCAAAGAATGCAGGTGTTGAACTGTTCGTTATGGACGATGGTTGGTTTGGTGACAGAAATGATGACCATAGAGCGTTAGGTGACTGGAATATTGTTAATAAAAAGAAGCTTCCAGGTGGACTTGAAGGCTTAGCTAAAAAGGTTACAGATCTTGGTATGATGTTTGGTCTTTGGGTCGAGCCAGAGATGATAAATGTAGACAGTGAGCTGTATCGTAAGCATCCTGAGTGGGCAATCGATATTCCTGGAATGGATCATTCGGAGGGACGTACCCAGCGCTTGTTGGATCTTTGCAATCCTGAGGTTGTAGATTACATGATAGAGGTTATGAGTGATGTATTCTCTACACCAGGTCTTTCTTACATCAAATGGGATATGAATAGAAACTTTTCTGACTATTATTCAAAGTATTTACCAGCAGAAAAGCAGCAGGAGGTTAGCCATAGATATGTTTTAGGCTTCTATAGACTTCTAAAGACACTTGC
Organism: Pseudobutyrivibrio ruminis; assembly: GCA_015057305.1. Classification (GTDB taxonomy): domain Bacteria; phylum Bacillota; class Clostridia; order Lachnospirales; family Lachnospiraceae; genus Pseudobutyrivibrio; species Pseudobutyrivibrio ruminis_F. The sequence goes on from SVES01000048.1 coordinate 8,252, forward strand.
AGAGAAGTTCCCAGAGATTCTTATGGAGGGCTGTGCTTCAGGTGGAAATAGATTTGACCTTGGGGTTTTGTGCTATTATCCACAGATTTGGGCAAGTGATAATACAGATGCAGTCAGCAGACTTGCTATACAGGACGGCTATTCATATGGCTATCCACAGTGTACATATACAGCCCACGTATCTGCATGTCCAAACCATCAGACTCTTAGGGTAACACCTCTTGAATCAAGATTTGCAGTTGCAAGCTTTGGCGTATTGGGATACGAATTAAATCTTAATGACATGAAATCAGAAGATATAGCTGCAGTTAAAGCTCAAATTGAACTTTACAAGCAGTATCGTAAGACATTACAGTTTGGAGATTTCTACCGTCATAGAGCCGACAATATTTATCAGTGGAGTATTGTTGATAAAGATAAAAACACAGCGGTTTCCATGCTTATGCAACAGCAAATTATAGCAGGGGATCAGTATTTGAAGTTGGAAATGTCAGGTCTTGATCCTGAAACTAAGTACCATTTCTTTGGCCGTAAGCTTGAATACAATGTTAAAGGCTTTGGAGATTTGGTTAATACGGTGGCTCCTGTTCATATTAAACAGGATGGAGTACTTCACAATGTAATTGCCAAATTCGTTAAAATGCCAGGTGAGACAGAAGATTATATTGCCTACGGTGATACACTTAATGCCAACGGAGTGAAGCTTGTACAGAGCTTTGTGGGAACAGGCTATAACGAAGAGGTTCGCTATTTCCCAGATTTTGGAGCGCGTCTCTACTTCACCGAAAAAATTGAATAATTAGAATATAAAAGAAGTTCCTTGTAATTAACAAGGAACTTTTTTGCGGAAATGAAAGGCTTTATATAACGCTTTTACTGTACATGCTTATCAATAAAATTACTTCGATATTTGCTGTACACAATTTTTTGAGATTTGTATAGACCTGTGTATCCTGAAACCCAATAGCTGAAAGCAACAGCTAAAAGGAAGTAAGGCATTGGCTCATAGCCGAAAAGCTCAAAGCATATTAACAGGCTTGAGATAGGGCAATTGGTAACGCCACAGAAGAGAGCCCCCATTCCGATAGCAGTCATTAGGGCTGGTGAAAAGCCAATTAAAGTACCAACTGATGCACCAAGAGTTGCGCCAATAAATAAAGTAGGAACGATTTCACCGCCTTTGTAGCCACAAGAAAGCGTGAGGGTAGTGAATATCATTTTTAGCAGGAAGGCTCCAAGACCGATGCTTGCCCCTGTGAAGCATGACATAATGATTGCAGAGCCTGTACTGTTATAATTTTGGTTTCCTACTAATAAAGTAAGAATAAGTACGCAAGTTCCGCCAAATACAGCTTTAATATAAGGATTGGTTATTTTTCTGCTTAAAAATTCCTCGTACTTATGAAGCATGGTACAAAAAAGTACTGACGCAAAGCCACAAATAATAGCAAAGATAGAAACTATAATTGCAGTTTTAGTTGTAAATTTTGGAATAATATCAATAGGATATATTTCGGCGTGCAACCCAAAATAAGCTGCAATGTATCTGGCAACCAGTGATGAGATTACGCATGGTACTAAGGCCGCATAGTGCATAATACCAACGGAAACCACCTCCATAGAAAAGATGGCGGCAGCCATTGGCGTTCCGAAAAGTGCGGAAAAGGCAGCACTCATGCCACACATAATCATAGTCTTTTTGTTGGTATCATTTAATCTAAGAAGGCGGCCAAATCCATTTCCAATTGCACCACCCATTTGAAGTGCAGCACCCTCACGACCAGCAGAGCCTCCAACCAAATGAGTAATAAGGGTCGCTACAAAAATAAGTGGGGCCAATCTGAAGGGAAGCCTCTGGTCGGACTGGATTGCAGCAATGACGGTGTTAGTGCCAGAGTCCTTAACCTTTAATATTTTTTTGTAAATAAATGTGATTACTACTGCGCCAACAGGCAGAAAGAAAATAAGCCAGGTATGTGCCTCACGTATTGAAATGACTTTTCTCATACATAGGCCAAAGGCTGTGGCGAATAGTCCAACTAAAATACCAATTGTAATAGAAGCAACAGTCCAACATAGAACAGAAATTGCTCTATTGCCATTGTGTTTTAGTTTATGATGAATTGTTTGTTTTAATGCATTAGTTTCCATAGCCTTTATGCTAACACTCTATAAATTTAAGCGCAAGAATTCCATTGACTTTACCATGTAAAAAATGGAAAATTGTTTTAGAAATTAGGTTTTAATGAATGTGACGGAGATGATATGAAAAACGTATTTATAGTTAATAAAGCAAGCAGAACTGGTAAAGCAGCGGAGACCTGGAAAAATGTTGAAGCATTTTTGAAGGATGAAAATATTTCTTACGAGGTGCATTTTACAAATAAGGCGTATGATGCCACAGCCTTTGCTAAGGCTGCCACCTCGAAGGCAGAGGATGTTGCCCTTTTTGTCATGGGAGGGGATGGAACATTAAATGAAGCCTTAAATGGGATAGAGGATTTTGAGCATACCTTGTACACGCCACTTCCATCAGGCTCAGCAAACGATTTTGTAAAAGGAATTGGTCTTGAAGGGGATGCTCTGAATATATTAAAGATAGCTTTGAAAAGTAACAGCTTCAAGAGGTTAGATATTGGAAAGGTTACTTATGAAAGTGGTGGAAAAGAAGAAAGCCGTCTATTTGGTGTAAGCTCTGGTATAGGTGTGGATGCTTATGTATGTTTACAGGCATTGACAAGCAAGCTGAAAACCTTCTTAAATAGATTTGGTCTAGGCTCTGCAACCTACGGCATTTTGACAGTCGGAGATATTTTCACAATGCCATTTTCTGATGCAGTTATAACCAGATACTTTAATGGAACAAAAGAGGTTAGAAATATAAAGGGGGCTATTTTTGCTGCAGCCATGAATTGTAGGGCAGAAGGGGGAGGAATACCAATGGCCCCTAAGGCTACTGCTGATTCAGGCTATTTGACAGCATTTGTGGCTCATGATATTAGCAGATTCAAATGCTTCGCATTACTTCCACTGTTGGTAGTTGGCAAGCATGAAGGCAAGAAGGGGTTTGATTTATTAAATTTTGATAAAATTGAAATAGAGATGAAGGACAAGATGTGTGTCCATGCTGATGGGGAGCATGTAGGTTTTTTTAATAGGATTTCTTTTGAATGTATGCCACAAATTCTTAAGGTTAGGGGATTTTAATTAATACAAAATCTTAAAAATGTATTAAATTTTTATTAACGATAAGGTTGTTATTTATTTCACATAACTGTATAATAGAAACCAAGGGTAGGGAATATAGTTTCTCTATAGTATAATTAATAAGGAGGATGGATATGTTTTTCCAAATCACTAATCTTTGGCAGATTCTTGGTTGGTTCCTTGTATTTGCTGGATTAATTCTTATGAACGAACTCGGTCGTCGTACAAAGACCGGCGGAATGATTATCTTCGTTATCATTCCATGTATTCTTACAGTTTACTTTATCTTAGCTCACGTTGGCTTATTTGGTGGTGCTGCTAACCCAACAGTTGCATATATGGATGGTTGGTTCCACTACTTCAAGCTCTACGCAGCAGATATCGGATGCGTCGGCTTTATGATGATTAAGTATAAGTGGGGCATTGGTAAGGAAAAATGGTTTGCATGGTGGCCATGGTTCATCGTAGCAGCAAACATTATGATTGCTAATGTTTCAGATATGGAGTCTGCTCTTGCAGCTTACTCAATCACAGGCGACCTTTCAGGTGCTTGGTGGTGCTCAAACGAAGGTGTATTTATCTATGGTGGCTGGTGGAACGTTGTTAACGCTCTTGCAGGTCTCATCAACATCTTCTGTATGACAGGTTGTGTAAAGCTTTACACATCAAACGACAAGAATCAGTCAGATATGATTTGGCCAGATATGACAATTTGGTTCATCATTGCATATGATGTATGGAACTTTGAGTATACATACCTTAACCTTCCTACACATACATGGTACTGTGGTGTAGCACTTCTTCTTGCTCCTACATTTGCTAACGCACTTTGGAACAAGGGTGCATGGATTCAGAACCGTGCCAACACACTTGCAATTTGGTGTATGTGGGCTCAGGTAGTACCTCTTTTCCAGTTAAAGGGTACATTCGCAGCTGTACTTCCACGTGTATACGGTGGCGCTACAGAGGCTGGTGTTACAACAATGGATCTTTATGAGAAGGCTATTGCTCTTTACAATGCAGGTCAGGGTAAGACAGCAGCAGCTAATGAAGCTATCGCAGCAATGGGTATCACAGCTGATCCTTCAATGCAGGGATTCGTAGCTATGATGGCACTTGCAATTAACGTTCTTTGCATCTCTGTTATTATCAGAAATGCAATCAAGATTGGTGGAAACCCATATTCTAACTGCGTATTCGAAGGAACAAAGGACTTCGACGAGGCTATGGCTCGTGCAGCTAAATAAATAAACATCTCAGGACATTCGCTTAGGCGGATGTCCTTTTTTTTATTTCAAATTATGATAGAATTGATTTATAGCTTGAAAATTTTTTAGATGATAGGGATTAATAATGTTAAAGGTTTATTATTTGATGCATAGCTCCTTTGTGGTAGAGCTAGATGATAGATATTTATTATTTGATTATTTTGAAAAGGATGTGTTGCGTGATGCTGTAGAATACAGAGGCAGCCTGCCTGAGTTTGATAAGAATAAAAGGCTTTACGTATTTTCTAGCAATTGTCATAAAGACCATTACACCGAAAATATTTTTAACATTTTCCAAGGCAGCTCTTATGTAAAATATATTCTTTCTAAGGATATTAAACTAAAAAGAGGACTTGTGGATAAATCTACTATGCAGTTCGTAGGGCCATTACATAAGTATTCTATTGATGATATGACCGTTGAAACCCTTAGGTCTAATGATGTGGGGGTGGCTTTTGTAATTTCAGTAGGTGGCTACAATATTTACTATGCTGGAACCTTGAATTGGTGGAATGCCGAAGGTCGTGGAGAGTTATACGGTGAGCAGTATGGAAGAGAATATCGCAGGTATTTAAGGCCAATACTTAATCGTAAATTTGACTTAGGATTTGTTCCAATGGATGCCAGAATGGGGGAGGATGGATATTTTCTAGGAATGGACTATTTTATTAAGCATATTGACTGTGATACTATTTTTCCAATGAATATGTGGGGCGATTATAAGTGGATTAGTCGCTTCAAAACTCGTCCTGATATTGTAAATCTAAAGGACAGACTGATTGATATTGAAAGAGAAAACATGATTTTTGAAATAGAGGACTAGAATGGTTTTTAAAAAGAATCTTACGGCAGAAGAGTTTAATCCTGAGATTATTATGAACTCAGGTCAAGTTTTTAGAATGAAGCGGGAGACTAAGGGGGCAGATGGAATGCCTGACACTTACAGCGCTTGTTCTGGAGATAATGATGTATATTTTTATCTGAATAAGGATGAAGATGTATGGGAATTTGTTTGTGAAGAAAATCAATGGGATTTTTGGCAGAGATATTTTGATTTTGAAACTGATTATGTTAAATATAATGAGCTAATAAGAGGTGGGAATGATAAATTCTTGAAGGAATCCCTTATGGATGCTTTTGGCATGAGAATTTTAAGGCAAGACCTATGGGAAGTATTTATTTCATATGTAATTTCTCAAAATAACAATATTCCAAAGATTAAAAAATCTATTCAGGTACTGTGCGATAGATATTCAGATGGAATACACTTTCCAAAGCCTGGAACTCTGGCATTTATACCAGAGGCAGAGCTAATGGATGGCACAGCCTTGGGGTATAGAGCTGATTATATAATTGGTATTTCAAAACAGGTTGTAGAGGGAAAGCTGGATATACTTAAAATCAGTCAAATGAGCTATGCCGACGCCTACGGGGCCCTTCTTAAAATCAAGGGGATTGGTCCTAAGGTTGCTAATTGCATTATGCTTTACGGCTTTCATTTTATGGAAAGCTATCCTATCGACACTTGGATGAAAAAGATAATTACAGAGGACTATAGTAATTATAATAAGAATGATTATCTTGAATATATTAATGGAAGCTACAGCGGATTTCAGGGATATGTTCAACAGCTTCAGTTTTATCACAAACGAAATAAATAGCTTAGTGGGGATGAATAATGTTTAAGTATCATTTATTGGCACTTTTGCTTGGTACAATTTTGGATGTTGCCTTTGGAAGAATATATAGTATATGGAATCCCTTTGACACAATAAAGGAGTATGTTAAGTTTTTGGACAGAGCTCTCCTGGGGGATGAAATAATATTGTTAGAACCTTCAAAACAAAAGCAGCTTGGTTTATGGCTTTTGTTTTTAGTGATAGCCCCAGTACTTGTTATTGCTATTTTCTTTACCATGTTATTTTATGAAATATCAATATTTACAGGTGTAATTTTTGAGGCTTTTGCCACATATTTGTGTTTAGAGGGACATTATCTTTTCTATGGTGGACGAGGTGTGATGTCAGAATACTATGGCAGTGGCTTTGATGCTATGAAAAGGATGTCAGAAAAATTTACAGACTGTGATAGTAAAGCAGATACAGCAGAAGCATTGACAAAGGAGACTATTACATATATTGCAAATGGGGCTACAGATTTAGTGCTAAACCCATTTTTAATAGCATTTTTCTTTGGCCCTGTAGGAGCTTTTTTGTATCGTAGTCTTCATATTATTGAAAACCAGGTAGGTATATTTAGCAATGGATGCAGCCGTGGCAATAGATATATGTACTTTGGATATTATCCAGCAAAGCTGATTCATATAATAGGATATATTCCAAACAGGATAAATGGTGCATTGACTGTATTTGCGGCAAAATATACATTTGGTGATTTTAATGGCAAAAATGCCCAGTATATTCACCTTAGGCACAGATATAAAGCCATTTCAGCCTACGCTGGAGCCCTTGGAATAAAATTAAAGGGATATATTGGTGATGATGATAATATAGCGGCACCAAAGGATTTAAGGAATGCCACTAATTTACTGCGAAATACCTGCATGATTTATCAGGTGGTTTTAGTGATTTTATTGTTAATTTTCTGAAATACTGGTGGAATTTAAAAGGGCTTTGGATTATAATTCATATAAGTATGTTATGAACTTTAATTGGTTTACAATATTGTGATTTAGGAGGAATTTGCTATGTCTGCATTTTTATCTAGTTTTGCAAGTTATCTAATTAAAATGATCATACTGGTTGCATTGGGTATCTGCGGTGGCTTTATAGGTATTAAGCTTCGTCAGTCCAGTGACAGAAAGAAGGGGATCACTACTATAAATAGTGAGTCTTCTGAGCAGGAATAATTTTTGGAGGACTATTGTTTTGAATAACGGTGTTAATGATTTACGACGCGCCTACTTGGAATTTTTTGAGAGCAAAGGTCATCTTTGCCTCAATAGCTTTTCTCTTGTACCACAGAATGATAACAGTTTATTACTTATCAATGCTGGTATGGCACCACTTAAGCCATATTTTACAGGTCAGGAGATTCCACCAAGGAGACGCGTCACAACATGTCAAAAATGTGTTAGAACAGGAGATATTGACAATGTAGGTAAGACGGCTCGCCATCTTACTTTTTTTGAGATGCTTGGTAACTTCTCTTTTGGTGATTATTTCAAGCACGAGGCTATTGCCTGGTCTTGGGAATTCTTAACAGAAGTACTTAAGCTGGATCCTAATCGTCTTTACCCATCTATTTATGGAGAGGATGAGGAAGCCTTTGAAATCTGGACTAAAGAGGTTGGCGTTGCACCAGAGCGTATCACTCGTTTCTATCGCGACCCTGAAACAGGTGAGTGTGATAACTTCTGGGAGCACGGAGCTGGTCCTTGCGGTCCTTGTTCAGAGATTTACTATGACCGTGGAGAGAAATACGGTTGTGGTAAGCCAGATTGTAAGGTGGGCTGCGATTGCGACCGCTACATGGAGGTTTGGAACAACGTATTTACTCAGTTTAACGGTGATGGCCATGGCGGTTATGAGGAGCTTGCTCAAAAGAATATCGATACAGGTATGGGTCTTGAAAGACTTGCAGTTGTTATGCAGGATGTGGATTCTGTATTTGATATTGATACAATGAAGGCTATTCGTGATAAGATTTGCGAAATGTCAGGTAAGAAGTATCATGTAGATGCTCTTGATGATGTTTCTATTCGTCTTATTACTGACCATATTCGTTCATCTACATTCCTTGTTTCTGATGGTGTAACACCTTCAAACGAGGGTAGAGGATACGTTCTTCGTCGTCTCATCAGACGTGCTGCAAAGCATGGTCGTGCTCTTGGAATTGATGGTCTTTTCATGGCTAAGCTTTCTGAGACAGTTATTAATGAATGTAAGGATGGCTATCCAGAGCTTTGGGAAAAGAGAGAGTTCATCTTTAAGACTCTTACAGCTGAGGAAGAGCAGTTCAATAAGACTATTGATAAAGGTCTTGAAATTCTTGCAAAGATGGAAGACGAGCTTAAGGCTGCTGGCTCAAAGGAGCTTTCTGGTGAGAACACCTTTAAGCTTTACGATACCTATGGATTCCCTGTAGACCTTACAGCAGAAATCCTTGAGGAAAAAGGCTATAGCTATGATGCTGCTGGCTTTGAAGAGTGCATGGAAAAGCAGAGACAGACCGCACGTGCTGCTCGTAAAGAGACAAATTACATGGGTGCAGATGCATCTGTTTATGATGATATCGATTTGAATGTTACATCAGAGTTTGTAGGCTACGACAAGACTACATCTGAGTCTACAGTTACAGTTCTTACTACAGAAACTGAGATTGTAGATACCATTGCAGAGGGCACCGTTGGTACAATTATCGTTCCTGAGACACCATTCTATGCAACCATGGGTGGTCAAATTGGTGACACAGGGATTATTTCTACACCAAATGGCGAGTTTGAGGTTAAAGACACTATCAAGCTTAAGGGTGGCAAGATTGGTCACGTTGGTGAAATGAAGTCTGGCATGATTAAGGTTGGTGATAAGGTTACACTTAAGGTGGATGCTAACAGACGAGCACGCATCTGCAAGAATCATTCCGCTACTCACCTTCTTCAGAAGGCACTTCGCGTCGTACTTGGTACACACGTAGAGCAGAAGGGCTCATATCAGGATGCTGATAGAACACGTTTTGATTTCTCTCACTTCTCAGCAATGACAGCTGAGGAAATTGCAAAGGTGGAGAAGCTGGTTAATGACAAGATTGCTGAGGGCTTACAGGTTACTACAGCTATCATGTCTATTGACGAGGCTAAGAAGAGTGGCGCAATGGCACTCTTCGGTGAAAAATACGGTGATGAAGTTCGCGTTGTTAAGATGGGAGATTTCTCAACAGAGCTTTGTGGTGGTACACATGTAGCAAACACATCAGAAATCTCTGCTTTCAAGATTCTTTCAGAGAGCGGTGTAGCTGCTGGTACACGTCGTATCGAAGCTATCACAGGTGCTGCTGTATTTGAATATTATGCTGATATTGAGGCTAAGCTTAATGCCGCAGCTGCAGCACTTAAGTGCCAGCCAGCTGATGTTGAAGAAAAGATAGCTCATTTACAGAAGCAGCTTAAGGAGACAAATTCTGAACTTGAATCTATGAAGGCTAAGGCAGCTCAGGCAGCAGTTGGCGATGTTATGGATTCAGTAGTTGAGGTTAAGGGAGTTAAGCTTCTTGCAACTTCTGTTGCTGGTGTAGATATGAATGGCTTACGTGACCTTGGTGATGACCTTAAGGCTAAGCTTGGTGAGGGTGTTATCGTACTTGCATCTGACTGTGACGGCAAGGTAAATCTTGTTGTTATGGCTACTGATGCAGCTCAGAAGGCAGGCGCACATGCTGGAAATCTTGTTAAGGCTATTGCACCAAAGGTTGGCGGTGGCGGCGGTGGTCGTCCAAATATGGCTCAGGCTGGTGGTAAGAATCCAGCAGGCATAGCAGATGCACTTGCAGAGGCAAAGGCAGTACTTGAAGGTATGCTTAATTAATAAATCAAAGAAAGCTCCGTGACTTTGTGCCACGGAGTTTTTTGATGCAAAAAAACGTTAAATTAAAATGAAGGACATAATATAAGGTTTTGAATCACATTTTTACCATAATCTAGGTGTATCATCTTGATTTAGATGGAGGTGTAGTATGAATAAGGAACAGAACACAAAAAACAGAATTAAAAAAGGAACAACACCTAAAGCAATAAGTAAAAAGCTGACACTCTTTTTTGCTTTACTTTTAGTGGCAAATACCTTGTTGGCAGAGGGAATAATTGTTGGACTTGGCTATGGTATGGTGAAGGATTTGATAGATTCTTCATTGAACAATCAGGTGACAGCAGAAGCAGGTAAAGTAAATAGAGAATTGAATGCTATTTTCTATTATTTAAATGGTATGGCAGATTCTGTTGAAAAGCAACACTTTGAGGATGATGCGGCATTAATTGATTTCATGTCTCAGACAGTGGCTCGTTATGATCTGATACCACTTGGAACATATATTGGTACTACTGATGGACAGTTTTTGGATGCCTCTGGATGGGTGCCAGATGGTGATTATGTTGTGACTGAAAAAGAATGGTATATCGAAGGAATGAAAAACGACAACAGCTGGTTTTATTATGCTGGCGAGCCATATTTTGATGCGGCAACAGGAGATTTATGTGCGACAGTAGTTCGTCATATTCATTTACAGGATGGTAGAGAGGGAGTTTTTGCATCAGATTTAACCCTTACCTCATTGCAACAGAAGTTAAATGAAATATCATTGTATAAAACAGGTGGATGTATAATGGTAACTGGCGCTGGACAGATTTTGTCATACAAGGATACATCTATCTGCGGAACTAACATAAATGATAACAGCTCAGATAAGTTTTTGAATGCCGTAAGTTCATTTTTGGCTTCAGAGAATAATGTTGTTACCTCTGTAAAGGCAGGAGGTACAAGCTACTATATGGTGTCTGCAGCTGTTGATGGTACAGATTGGGAAGTAGTAATTTATGCAAAGCAAAAGGAAGTACTAGCTACCTTATATAGCATTATTATAGTACTTGCTATTGTTACTATCTTAGCAGTTCTATTGATTGTATTTTTGATGATTAGAGTGCTTTCACGAATGATTAAGAAACCAGTTACAGCACTTACTGATAACATTGAAAAAATTGCCAATGGAGATTTTACTGTGGAAATTTCATCAAAGGGCAATGATGAGATTGCTTTCATGAACTCAGCAATGGGAAATTTCATTAGTGGCATGCGTGACAGCTTAAGCGAGATTAAAACTGTGAGCCACAGACTGATTGGCGACGCTCAGGTTTCAAAGGATACGGCGGAGAATCTTGAGGTTGCAGCAAATGAACAATCTGTATCAATGGATCAGATTAGAAGCAATATTGATGATATGGCAGATGCTGTTACAGAGGTTGCTGAAAATGCCACAACACTTGCCCAGACAATATCTGATGTTACAACCGAGGAAGAACAGATTGAAAGCACTATGAATGCCCTGGTTGAAAAAGCAGATGATGGTCAAAAGGATATGAAGGCTGTAGCAGAGGGAATGGATCATATAGTTGAATCCATGAACGAAATGTCTGAGGCAGTAAATAGTGTGGATGATGCGGCTCAGCAGATTACCCAGATAGTTGATATGATTAATTCAATATCATCTCAGACAAATTTACTATCATTAAATGCATCCATTGAGGCTGCAAGGGCTGGCGAGGCAGGCAAGGGCTTTGCAGTTGTTGCTACAGAAATTGGAGCACTTGCAAATAATTCGGCAGAAGCTACAAATCAAATAGTGGATATTATTAGGGAAATGTCTGATAGAGTAAAGGATCTTTCAGAAAAGTCTCAGGCAAATTCTGAGCTTATTAATAACAGCGCAGAATCAATTAACACAGCAGCCGTAACATTCCTTGAAATCACAAATGAGTTAAATTCTGCAACAGAAACTCTCAATGACATGGCAGAGCAGATGAGAAAGGTTAATGATGTAGCAACTAACATGGCATCTGTATCAGAGGAACAGTCCGCTGCAACTCAAGAAATTGCAGCTAATGTAGAAAAAGTTACTGAGGCATCAAAGGGAGTTGCTGATTCAAGTGAAAAGGTTGCACAGGCAGCAAATAGTGTTTCTGATGCTGTGGATACTATTAATAATAACCTGGTTCATTTCACAATTGATGCAGCTCAAGGTTTAAAAGAAAAATCTATTGACAAATAATTGTTTTATGTTACAATGCTTTTTAGTGCTTTAGATTATTAAGTACAAGTCCCCAGATGGAGGGAGGTTAGGATTAGACTATGTCATATGTTACAGTTAAAGAAAACGAGTCATTAGACAGCGCTCTTCGTAGATTTAAGAGAAACTGTGCTAAGGCTGGCATCCAGCAGGAGATTCGTAAGCGTGAGCACTATGAGAAGCCTTCAGTAAAGCGTAAGAAGAAGTCTGAGGCTGCTAGAAAGCGTAAATTCTAATTTACGTTAGAGAATTTATGAAATCATGGCCTGTACCAGTTTTGGGTACAGGCTATTTTTCGGTTTACGTAGAATATATTATTCAATACATTTTAAGTTATAGATGAGCAGACTCTAAAACTATGCAAGCGCGAGGAGGAAGGCTCCATGCAAGCTAGGAAGGAACCCCGAAGGGGGAGGTTGCCTAGCGAAGTATGGAAGGTGGCCTCCGGGAGCATGTTATACATGGCGGTCTGCGGATTTGGATTTTTGGAGGTTATATGGCACGTTCAGTTGAAGAAGAAATAAAGAGACGCCGTACTTTTGCAATTATTTCCCATCCCG
>SVES01000049.1 GCA_015057305.1 Pseudobutyrivibrio ruminis
TTGCCGATCAGCGTTTTTCCGTAGATGTACGGCATCATATCCTCTGTTCCGGGGATAATCCATGCCTTTGTTTTTTAGACCCAATAGTCATAAAACATTGGAGCTGGGCTATTTTCTGCTCCAACGTCATTTGCGATAGCAGCTTGTCGGTGCGCTTTTCTATTTTTTGTGCACTTTCTTTATCCAACATATTATTGTATCCTCCATAAATAAACCCTTCACAGTGATACAAATAATTTTATTTACCAAAAAGCCACCATTATATTACCATAATGATATTTATAGTAATATAATGATGGCTCAGTATAAGACCTTACTTACTAAAGATTCTTACTTCCTTGCAATAACCGTTATCCATGGTTTGTTATTATGATGGTCAGATTTGACCTCACTAAACCCAGCACTTTTTAGTGCCTCCTCTATATCCTCAACAGTATGACATTTCATTCCTTCAATTATCTTTTCAAATTTAAGGCTGGTCTCATCAGTTCCGTCCGACTCATTTACTATCATAAATATTCCGCCAGGTTTTAAGACCTTTGCCACCTGTGCAAAACACTCCTTTAATCCTGGCCAAAAGTAAATAGTTTCAAATGCTGTTGCCAGGTCGTACTTTTCCTCAGGAAGATTCAGCGCAGAAACATCCCCCTGCATTACTTCACATCTCCCATTTTTTATGGCATCGGCATTGTATACGGATGCTTTACTTACTGAAACATCGGAATAATCGATAGCGGTAACATGTGCTCTGGAATATTTCTTAAGCAATTCTCCCGCATTTCTTCCTCCTCCGCATCCAATATCAACTATCTGTCCTGGCCCAATTGTTTTAAGATGTGACATGCCCCAATCAGCCATTTTGGCATGTCCACCATTCATGCCATTTACCATCATCTTCCCAAGAAAGCCTTCAGGTTTTCTAGTTTGATTGACGTAATCCTTGAATAATCCCATTTTTTGCCCTCCATACTCTTATATAATGACATTATAACCTCTATTGTTAGTTACGTCTAACTGCATTTAAAAAAATAGGGACTACTTTAATGTAATTCCGACTTTTGCAGAAATACAATTAAGAGATGCCTTCTCATAACCATAAGTAAGAAACTCTTCTTTCATGAACTGTATGATTTTCGCATTTGTGACAGTCTTATCTTTTGGTAAATCCAGCTCCCTGGTTAATGCTATTAACTTTTCTTTGTCAATACCGCTATCATAATTATGCTTCTCTTACAAGATCATACATAAAGCTTTTTTCTCCTAAAGTTCTTGTATTCACATGCTGCATTCCGATATGTGCATACTTGTCTTTTTTAAGCTTTGCATCTGTAGAAACAATGACTGGAAGTTTTCCTTGCTTTGCCACTAAAAATGCGTTCATCAAAGAAAACTTTCAAGACATGATTGCCTCTCTAATCACACATATCACAGAAATACTGTGTGATTAGCCTGCCTGTTTTACCTGTATGTTTTATAAATAAGTTCGGCAAAAGTAAAACAAAGAAAGCTTCCAAGCAGCATACACCATATAGTAATCAGATTTCTTTCTAATATCCAATATCCGTTTTGTAGACTCTGTCCCGGCAGGGTTTCCACGGAATACAGCGATTTACCTTAGTCTTATATGTCTCATATTCAGCACCATATAAATCCGAAAGCCACTTCTCTTCTGAGTTAATAAGGGTAATCGTCATAATGATCCAGTTTATCACCGGCAGGACAAGCATCCATACGTTATGCCACATAAGGGTGATGCCTATAAAGGCAATCCACCAGCCACTGTACATTGGGTTTCTGACCCATGCATATATTCCGTTTGTCTTAAGCTTATTGCTCTCTATATGATTATCCATATCTGAACGAACCGCACCGATAAACCATATAAATATGCCTAATATTATCAGTAAGGCACCCATAATCCTGAATACCATTATCCAGGGCATATCCAATATCCCGATTTTAAGCACATATCCAAACAGTATGATACCTGCCAGTGTGGTCAATCCCATCCCGAAGATCATATATGGCCCTATTCCAAATAACGGTAGCTTTTGCCCATCCTTGTTATAATTCTTTAACACTTTTCAAGTCCTCCCTTTTCTTATCTGTAAGAGTTAGTGCACAAACCAAATACAACATGAGCCACCCCAGTGATTCTGTCCCAGAGTCCAACCCCTCTGATATCAAATTAAGTAAGTTTCCGAAAAGTACGCCAAAAACAGGGCAGCATATAATCATCCATTTTTTAACAGGAAGCATACCCTTAATAACCATTCCACCCCATCCTATAGTCACAAACAAATCGCAGACCACAAAACCTGCTAACAATGGAATAAGTTCGCTTTTTAGAACCCTAATCGTCATACCAACTGCTGCTTCAATATTCCCCGTTGCTTCCACTCCTGCATTAAAAACAACAGGAAGAATGCATATGCCTATATGAATAAAGGCAAAATACAGAATTCCTCCCCAGTTGGCAACCTTGAAAAGCTTATATAGTTTGGAATCCTTTAAATTATATTCGTTCTCCATAACCCTCATCAGTTCCGTTGCAGCATAAGCAAACATCGCCGCACACAAAAAACCGAGAATTGATGATACTGTGTATCTCCAATCAGGAGCCACATTCCAGGATATTCCCATATAGGCATCCGGATCTGATGTTGTGCCAATTGTACCGTATCCAAGAAGATAGTCCCCAATAATAGCAAGTACCATTGCATAACACCCAAACAATATTCTTTGTTTTGACTTCATCGTTTACCTCCCACCTAAGCCACTTATTTAAACAATGTACATATCCAAGCTGCCAAAGCAGAGATTGCTGGAAATACAACCAAAAGCTTAAGTAACTGGCTTTTTATGTTAAATCCATACTTCCTGCCGTGGCTTACGCTTTCAATTTCCGGGAAATAAAACTGAAAGAAATGAAACTTTAGCAAAAGAAAGTAGTCAATGCAGATCATGTCAAAGAGCTTATATAATGTGAAAATCATTATAAAGCGCAAAAAGAATTGCCAAAATGAATATTCACATCTAAAGCCGTCCCAAACAGAGATGACCAATGCTCCTATTATCATTACTACACTAAAAATCATTAGCATCCATCCTATAGCCTTGGCTCCATAAAACAGCTCCTTATCCCTTGGCTCTAATACTTCCCTAAATTCTTTTGGTGCTGATGAAAACAGCTTTGTGTCCTGAATAAATGCAACTCCGGCAAACATCATAAGTGCGACTGCTGCGCATATCACAACCACTAAAAATATAGTTAATAACATATCTTTTCTTTAGCCCTCCACGTATCTTATTTAAGCACATTATAACTCTTTGTGTTAGAAAAGGCTAACCGATTATTCAATAAAAAAGCATCTCTACCATCAAAAGATGATGAGATGCTTAAAAGCCTTGGGCTATTACCGCAAGGCTTTTCGTAGGAAGTGATAATAATTGTACGTCAGGCATTTTACACTCTGCGTTGCCTTGCAACTTCAATCACACTAGACATATTCTTTTCTTTTTTTACATAGTCAGCCAGGTATGGTATACAAAACATTACCTTACCATGCTCGGGACTAGCTATAATTCCATTGTTTATCAAATAGGCTCTTGTTCTGCTAAGCTTATTTTGATTTGTTTTCAAACTTTTCGCTATGTCGGCTGTTGATGCCAGTCTATCTTCATCGAGACATTGTGACATTTTAATCAAATATTCCGTTTCACTATTTGGCAATTCATCTATAATAGGTCTCAGCGCATGTTCATTATAAGCAATTAATGAAACAGAAGTTGCTTCATCTATCTCCTCTATTGTGACAACATGCTTTTTTTCGTCGCTATGCCTATTTATATTCAATATTAAATGATATCCTAACAATTGCATCAAATACGGATGTCCGTAGCTAGAACTATTCATTTTATCTATAAGGTCAGCTGACACAGATAATCCCTTGATACTTGAAAATATGCTACTAAATGCATTGTTTGCTTCATCCCAAGTAAACAGCCCCAATTCTTCATGTGATGCACGCCTTAGATAGGTACACCCCTCATGTCTAGTTATGGCTGTATAAGCATAAGGCAACCCCGCAACTGCCAGCATAATATCATATCCCTTTCTAGATGCCATTTGAAAAGCATTACAAAGAGTTGATACATCGTCTAAAGGAACCTTTTGAACTTCGTCAACTGTAACTAAAATACCGTCTTTTGATTTCGAGCATACATCCAATAAGAGAGATTGTAGGCTTTCTCTACCTATATGTTCGGTTTTAGAAATAGCGCCTACATTTATAGCTCCGCCAAATCCTAGTATATCCACACTTGCTTGAGGGTTAACCGTTTTAGTAATCTCATCATAATTTGATAGTTCATGGACTAATTGAGCTATAGTATTTTCTGGACCTAAGTCTATTACACGTCTTCCCCTATTCCCAGCACGAATAGATAGCTGTTCCAAAAGCGCAGTTTTTCCACTACCACGAGTTCCTGTAATAAACAATGCACGATCATCACTACCTACGTTAACCATGGCATAATCAAATAATTCTAGTATCCGTTCTCTACCGAAAAAAATATTAGGTTTTCCTCCAAAAATAGGTGAAAATGGGTTCGTAAACACGATAATAACCTCCACAAATACGTCATCAATAGTTATTATATGTATATGTTATAAAATTATGCGATATCTGTCAAATCTGTATTTTAACCTCGTTTCTGTAATATCTGTATTATTTTTACTTTAGCCCACTTTCATATCTCGTGCTTTATGTCAAAGTGTTTCCCGTCTACTCTAAATTCTTATCTAATCATATCCAAAAATGCTTTTACATGTTTGTCGCCAGCCTTGGTTTTTTCATAGGCTACATACACATTCCAGTTTATAGCATCTTCTATTGGAATCAGCTTAATATCATCAGAAATTGATTTCTTATTATGAATATCAACATCTATTCCTAGGCCAAGCCCTTCTGCTACAAACTCATAAATCATTGAGGCTTCCATAGTTTTTATCCTGATATTAGGATAAAAGCCTTCCCTCTCGCAAGAGCTTGCAAGATTTCTATAGGACTGATATTTTTCATTTAGGCAGATTAACTGCTCAGCCTTTAAGTCTGCAATCTTAATGGATGACCTTGAATATAAAGGATGATTCTTTGGAACTACGGCACACATAGTCTTGCTTGCAAGCTCCTCTTCAATAAAATCCGAGCCGGCAATACGGCCTATAACAAGAGCTATGTCCAGCTTTCCCATTATGAGAGCGTTCTTGATTTCATCATTAGGACCCTCTTCTAGCACAAGCTTGGTATTTGAAAGCTTTTCCTGAAATTGTTCAACCTTAACAAGTGGAAGCATTCTAATAAGCCCACAAGAATAGCCTACTTTAAAAACCTTGCTCTTGTTTTTAATTACCTCAAGGCCTGCTTCAAGTTCATGAGCCTTGGAAATAATACCAAGACTCTTTTCATAGAAAAAGGTTCCTGATTCTGTTGGCATAAGCCCTTGCTTTGTACGCTCAAAAAGCTTTACCTGAAGCTCATGCTCCACCCTGTCTAAAAGCTTGCCAAGCCCCTGAGGTGTAATGTACAGGGTCTTAGCGGCTTTGTTTATACTTCTTGTTTCATAGCACTCAATAATTGCATGAAAATCCTTAATATCCATGGCACGTCCCACTAATAAAAATTATCTACCTCGTGTTACAACTCTATAAAGACATGTAAACACAATTCCAACTACTGAGAATATTATAGCAATTATAAAGGCATTAGAATACGCATTTGTTGAAGCAAAAATATTTCTCATAATCTGAGGGCCGAAATATCCAGCAAGTGCAAAACCAATAAACATGATACCGTAGTTAACAGAATTGTTCTTTGGCCCAAACTGATCAGCTGTAAATCCCGGATATACACCCATGAATGAACCAAAGCTGATACCTACAACTGAAAGACCAACATAGAATAATGCTACTGTGCCCTGTCCGCAGTTAAATAAGCAAATCAAGCCTACTATCGCAAGTGCACAAGCAACTGTAAGTGTGTTGATTCTACCAATCTTATCTGAAATGAAACCAGCTACAATACGTCCAATGGCATTAAATAATGCAAGTACTGATACAGCAAGGCTGGCTGCTACAGTTGTCATGCCAATCATGTTCTGTGCTACAGCAGATGCCTGTGAAATGATCATCATACCTGTGAAAGCACCGCAAGTAAGTAAAAGAAGCATGATATAAAATACTGGAGTCTTAAGCATTCCCTTCCAATCAAAATTCTTAAGTGTTGCACCGCCTGCCTTTGCGGCTGGCTCATATCCTGCTGGCTTGTATCCTTCTGGACACTGCTCTAAGAAAATACAAGATGCAGCAATAAGAATAATAAATGCAATGCCAACTACCTTAAATGCAAATGTAGCATCAGTGTTCTTAACTACTACAGTTACGATTGGTGGTAAGATAACTGAGCTCATACCATAAACAGCTGTAGTGATTCCACCAATAAGACCTCTCTTGTCTGGGAAAAACTTAACACAGGTTGAAATGGTGCTACCATAAGCCATACCAAGGCCAAGTCCACCAACAAGACCATAAGTTACAATCAAAAATCCTACACTTGTTGCAAAGCCAGAAAGGAACATTCCAAGTCCCCACATGATACCACCAACAAGGATAACCTTCCTTGGTCCAAATTTATCATTGAACCAACCACCTGAAATCATAGTGATAGGGCCAACTGAGTTTGCTATCGTATATACGATAGCCAGGTCACCTGGTGTAACATTCATTCCAAGTGATGTATTAAAATACTCTGTCATTGCTGACGAAAATACGCTCCATGCATAGATTGAGCCAAGGCATAAATTGATGAAACATCCAGCCAAAAGGACTATCCATCTTTTCTTATCAAGGTTCATTTTCTCTCTCCTTAATATTTAGTCCGTGATGTGTTACGAAAACAATCAATATGAATTCTACGCTCAGCATAAAAAGCTTCGCTTTAGAATTATATTAGATTGTTATCTACACATCACTCACTACATTATTTTCTTTTAAATAATATCTATATAAACGAAAATATCATTTTTTGTCGTTGCACATTCTTTGTCATTTATTGCAAGATTATACGTCAAGGGCTGCGTGATATCCCCAATAAACTGCATTAGTGATTGTTGAAACCTTTGCAGCATCACCGATAACACGTACAAATGGAGCTGCATCTAAAAGCTCATTCACTACATCTGTACGAGAACGCTGACCAAGGGCACAGATTACACTAGAGCCTTCTACCATAACCTCATTGCCATCCTTGTCTTCACAAAGAACACCATCAGCTGTAACCTTAACAGCCTTAAGTCCTGTATGCACATCAACATACTTATCAATCTGCTGAAGAAGAAGTGGACGATGTCTAACATTTGCATCTGGAGCAAGCATGTCTCTCATTTCGATAATAGAAACCTTCTTTCCATCCTGTCCAAGATGTACTGCACACTCACAGCCTGCAAGTCCGCCACCCATGACAACAACATTGTCTCCTACTTTTTCTTTCTCTTTATAGTAATTGTTAACAACTACCACATTGTCACCATCAAGACCTGGAATTGGTGGAACAAGTGGAGTAGAACCTACTGCAATAATGATTGCATCAGCATTTTCCTTCTCAGCGTATTCCTTAGTAACCTCTGTGTTAAGACGAATCTCTACTCCCGCTTTTCTTGCAAGCTTCTCGTATGTGCCAGTAAGCTGATACATCTCGTACTTAAATGAAATAGCCTGCTCACTCTTAAGGATTCCGCCAAGCTCTGCTTCCTTTTCACAAAGAATAACCTGATGTCCACGACGAGCTGCTGTATACGCTGCATATAATCCGCCAGGGCCGCCACCTGCAACAAGTACCTTTTTCTTAACAGGTGCAGGAGTTACCTCGTCACCTTCGATTTCTCTACCGATAAGTGGATTTACTGTACATCTTCTTGTAGATGTAGCTGCACGCTCAGCCATACATGTAAAGCATCTTAAGCATCGAACGATTTCATCATCACGGTTCTCTGTAACCTTCTGTGGAAGATATGGGTCAGCAAGAAGTGCGCGTCCCATGTAAACAATGTCAGCCTTACCTGATGCAATAATCTCTTCCATCTGAGCTGGGTCATTAAGGCCACCAAGTGTGGCTACAGGCACCTTAACATGCTTCTTAATCTCAGCTGCAAGGAATACATTTCTACCGTGCTCCTCAAACATAGAAGGATGTGTGATACCAAATGTCTTCTGGTATGTGCCAGCTGAAACATGAAGAATATCTACATAATCCTCAAGCTGCTTTGCAATCTCAATACCTTCTTCTATGCCGTAGCCACCTTCGCAGAACTCTGAGCCTGACATTCTAAATTCAATTGGAAAACGTGGGCCTACTGCCTCACGAACTGATGTAAGAATTTCCTTTGCAAGTCTGCATCTATTTTCAAGGCTTCCGCCATACTCATCTGTTCTTTGATTGAAAAGTGGTGAAAGGAACTGGTTAATAAGCCAGCCGTGACCACCGTGAATCATAATCATTTCAAAGCCTGCACGCTTTGCCATAGCAGCAACATCACCATATGATTTTACGATTTCATCAATCATGTCCTTAGTCATGCCCTGACCCTCTACACCATCAGGTCTGACTGTGTCCATTGGTCCCCACTGCTTCATAGTCTTCTGCTTTGTCTTATCTGTCATGTATGTGCCAGCAAACATACCAGAGTGTGAAAGCTCAAGCGATGGCATACCGCCATGTCTTCTGATTGCATCTGCTGTATATGTTGCACATGCAAGTGAATTAAGGATAGCTGGATTTAATCTATATGCGTGACTTCCGTCTGATTCATGTACCATGCACTCTGAAACTGTAACAGCACCAGCCCCACCCTTTGAGCGAAGCTCGTAAAATGCTGTAGACTTTGGTCCTATACAACCATCATTTGTTATATCTGTTCCACCCATTGGTGCTGAGAACATTCTGTTTCTAAATGTTACGCCAGCAACAGTAATAGGGCTGGTAAGATGTGGATATTTTCTTTCCATTACTACCGGTTCCTCCTAAAATAACTTTGTTAAAAAAATAACATTTAATTTGTTATTATTTTAACATGTCCCTATAATCTCCATCTATCAACAAAAAAAGAGCAGGTATAAACAAATAGTTTATACCTACTCTGTCATTGTATGATAGTAGTTATATATCGTAGGTCTTGCGAAAGATGTTTCATTGCCAATCTCCTTAAGTGTGATGTCCTACATCTATATGTAAAACAGCATCCTAACACTAACATAGAGGCACTTACTATCCCATTATTCAAAATCTGGTTTCCATCCGGCAAACTGAACAAGCTGTTCATCAGTTCTATGATAATATCTCTCATTCTTATCAAGCTTGGCAATTTCTGCCATTTCTTCGTCTGTAAGCTTGAAATCAAGAATGTCTAAATTATCCTTGATGTGATTCACATTTTTACTTCCTGGGATAACAACAAATCCCATCTGTGTGTGCCAGCGAAGAATAATCTGTGCTGATGACTTGCCATATTTCTTACCAAGCTCTGCAAATACAGGCTCGTTGATAAGAGATTTGTCACCATGGCCCAGTGGATACCAGCTCATGAGCTTAATATCATATTTGTCCAAAGTATTACGAAGCTCTGTCTGTGTGAAATATGGATGTGCTTCTACCTGAATAAACTGAGGAACAATTTCCCACTTAGTTTCAAGCTCTTCAATATACTTTCCTTCAAAATTCGAAATACCGATAGCCTTAGCCTTACCTTCTTTGTATGCTTTTTCAAGCTGTCTGTACCCTGCAAGCCAGTTACCAGCTGGCTGGTGGATATAAAGTAAATCTACATAATCTACGCCAAGGCGCTCTAATGTCTCATCTACAGCATTTTCATTCTCATATTCTGAAGGCCAAAGCTTTGTAGATAAAAATACTTCCTTTCTATCAACTCCACTTTCCTTGATTCCTCGACCTACAGCTCGCTCGTTTACATAAGCATTTGCTGTATCTACCAGTCTATATCCCATCTTAAGTGCTTCTCGAACGCTTACTTCTGCATCAGCAGGTGATAACATAAATGTTCCAATTCCCACTACTGGGCACTCTAATTTGTTATTTAATACTATGTTTTCCATTTGTAAATCCTCCTTATTCCTTCTGATCTGCTGGATCCAGCATCTTGATTACCTTAGCAGGTACACCACCTACAACCGCATACGCAGGTACATCTTTTGTAACAACAGCTCCAGCTCCAACAACTGCATATTCTCCGATGGTTACGCCAGGACAGATAGTTACATTAAGGCCAAGCCATGCATTTTTCTTTACAGTGACTTTTCCATAGGTATATTTCGTGTGACGCTCGTTCACGTCGTGATTAATCGTTGCAATTTTAAGTCCCGGTGCAGCCATTACACCATCCTCAAATTCTATTCCACCGGACGCTGATAAAATCGCTGAATGGTTGATAAATACCCCTTTGCCGAACTTTACCGTATTTCCGAAGTCACAAGTAAAAGGTGTAAGGATTCTTACATCATCAAGCTTTCTACCAAAAAGCTCTTCCAGGTAACCTACATATGACGGATCATCCGGCATGCAGGCATTCGCCTTTGCACAAAGAGTTCTGGCTCTCATCATTTCATCAACTGCATCCTTAAAATAAGGCTCTCTATTATCTGTAGGTCCACCCTGGACCATTAATTCAAAAACATATCCTTTTTTGTAATCCACTAATCTTTCCTCCATTTCTATTCCTTTACATCAACCCGTTAGCGGAAAACCACTTCTCTACAGCTGTTTTCGCATTTGTAGCCTGACTTCCGGTAATTGCAAGTCCATTTTTTACATCTGCTCCTTTAGCATACTTTTTTACGTCACGTTCACTTGAACCCATTCCACTTCCCTCATTTGTGCAAAGTGGAAGAATTGTTTTACCAGTGAAATCATATCTCTCTAAAAATGTCGCTACTGCCATTGGGAATGTTCCCCAATAATTTGGATAAGCAAGCACAATGGTGTCGTACTCATCAACACTGTCCAAGTAATTTGTAAGCTCTGGGCGAGCATTTTCTCTTAAATCCTTCTTTGCTTCATCGATGCAGGTCATGTACACCGGAGAATAAGGATTTAACATCTCAATCTTGAATGTATCTGCATCTATCAGTTCTTTCATCTGGTTAACAACAATTTCAGTATTTCCTACCTTTACATATCTCATTGCTCCACCAAAATAATTTTCATCCGCTCTTGAGAAGAAAGCGATTAATGTTTTTGCCATGTTTGTTTCCTCCATTTATAATTTCTATCAATATCTGTTATTCCCAATTGGTTTATCCTTTGTTGTTTACATTATCTCACGTCAGTCTTATAATATCCAATAGAAACATTAGATAGTTGATTTAATTTTTAAATATCAGGGGTATACTATGACAACAAAGCAGATAGATTATTGTATAGAACTGGCTCGTACAGAGAGCTTTTCTAGAGGTGCTGAGAATATGTTTGTGAGCCAGCCTACATTTTCATATCAGATAAAACTACTTGAAGAAGAAGTTGGTTTTGAGATATTCATTAGAAATGGAAAAGGTGCAACCCTTACTCCTGCCGGTCAGCAGTTTGTTACATACCTTTCAAATATGCGTGAAGAACTAAAAAGAGCCATAGAGCAGGGGCAAAATTTCAGTGCAAAGTATCAGGACAATATCACTATCAGCCTTATGGTTAGACAAGCTCTTTACTTTCTCCCTGAAGCCATTAAAGACTTCGAAAAGAATAAACCTGGAGTGCAGATAACACCACTATTCCAATATGAAAACGGCATAGACAGCTTTTTGAAAAATGAATCCGATGTTGTATTTGCCCTTGAAGAACAGACAAAACAGCTGGCAGGCACTACTGTCCACCAGCTGTTTCAAAGTCATATTTATTTAATTTGCGATAAGAATGATCCTCTTGCCGCAAAAAATCTAATTACCGATGAAGACATTTATGACCGCACTCTTATGGTAGGTGGCGGCTCACCGGCACTACTCCGCTCAGTTCAGCAAAAGCTTATTTCATCGGGAAAGATTGAATATTTTAATAGCCCTGACCATGACACAACCCTTACTAATATAGCTTCTGGCAAAGGAATCTGCTTAGCTCCTGGCTTCCTAAACGACCATAGCGGACAATTCGCTTGGATACCTTATGACTGTGACGATACTTTTTCTTGCGTCTTGTGTACTCATAAAGCAGATCAACGTGAGAGTCTTGATGCTTTTATTAAAGTATTACAGAAACTATACAATGAAGCTGTTGCTTTTCCTCTGTAAATAAATATATGAATTCAAATCCATATTCTCTTTTACCTACGACTCATTTACCAGCTTTCCAGTCATATGCACTAGGGTAAACTCAAGACATTGCACTCTTGCCAAATTATTCTTAAGTTCCTTTTCAAGATACTCCTTGTCATCTGTGAATTTCTCAACCAGATGGGAGCAGATTTTTATTGCTGTTTCCTCATCCTCCACAAGCTTGATTTCACCAAACACAATAACACTTTTTATATTTAAAGCCCACTCTCCTGGCTTTCTGTAGCCCTTGTCGTATACACAAAAGCTAGCTTTACTATTTGCCTTTATTGCATCAATCTTGTGCCCCTCTTTAGCTCCGTGGAAATAGATTTTGCCATCCTCTTCACAGTACCACTGATTGATAGGCATGCCGTAAGGATAGCCATCTTCTCCTATCAGTGACAACACTCCCCTAGGTTCATTCTTTAATACCTCAATACACTCTTCCTCAGATAATTGCTGCTTAAAGCGTCTCATTTTTCTAAACATAGCTTATTCCTTTCCAAGTAACTTCAATCCCACAATTCCTACTACAATTAAAATGACACATATCACCTGTGGAACTGTCAGCTTTTCGTTAAATAAAAATACTCCTAATACTGATGTACCTATTATACCAAAGCCTGTCCACATAGCATATGCTGTTCCAAGTGGGAGCTGCTTTAATGCCAGTGACAAAAATACTGCGCTAAGAATGTAGCCTACTACTGTAATAATAGATGGAACCAGCACACTAAATCCATCCGAATACTTCATTGCTATAGCCCAGCTCACCTCAAAAATTGCCGCTAAAAACAAAAAAATCCAATGCATAATAATCCTCCATTCTGCCTATATAATAAAAAAAGCCAACCATGCATCTGCTAAGACCTAACGATGCAAGGCTGACGTTATTCCCACTACTCGGTAGCAGTGGGCGCCAAATATTCTTTTAAATATAATATATTAGTGAATAAACACTTTCAAGTTACTTTATAGGTTTTCTATAACTTTAGGTTCTCAAAAATATCTTTAAATACAGAATCTCCGTATTTTTCATAAATCATTGCAGCTAATTCATAACAATAATCATCTTCTCTAGCGGATATAACTAGAATATTCATTATATGATCACTTGCTACTAATGTATAAACTACCCTTATTCCAATCCTTTTATACTTAATTTTTATAAATCCTGTAAGATTACTCCCATTTTTATTTCCTAAGGGCTTCCCATATCCATTTGGGTATGGTAGTGGTGCTTCTGAAGCTTTCATTATTCCAGCCAATACTTGCTTTCTAATGCTATTATCAATTTTATAATAGTCTTTTTGAGCCTCTTTACATATTTTTATTTCCCAGCCCACTATTCAAACTCAACTTCATCCATTACTTCTTTTAGTTCATCAAGAGTGAATCCTTCAGCTTCTATAAATTCTTTAAACGGCGTAGATTCATCATTAGCCCTCTCCTTAGCTTTTTCCTCTAAAAACATATCCTGAAGCTTTTCAAAATACATCTCTAGAACCTTAATTCTTCGTTGAGTGCGTCTGTATTCCTCGATAGAAATTACAACTGCTGTTGGTTGATTATTTTTAAGGACCACATACTCTTTATTATTATTAGCTACATCGGAAAAAATTTTCCCCGCTTTACCCTGACTAAAATCTGATATAGGAACTAACTGCTCAGTAAACTCTGCTAATGAAATACTCATATAAGCACCTCCATATGTATATTTACATTATAATATACGTTAATATTTTAATCAATATATTAACGTGCTTGTTTTGCTATTTTTTATTGTTATTTCTTCGCAGTAGGGTATTTTGCTATATCATCTTCCTCTTTTTGGATTCGAAGTATATCCTGCCATGCTTCTTCATCAATTTCTTTGCCGCCAATCCAAACATTGTTTCCAACTTCTATATGAGAGCCATAATCACAATAGAAAGGCGGATTGATACTTCCGGTCCTAATACTAGATTCCCATTTCACTTTTCAAATGAAAATAAAGATATGCTGGAGTCCACTTAAGATTAACCGGTGTAACCATTGCCTTAAATGCAATTGGTGGTGCCTGTGTTCCCTTGTATGCATCCAAGAAGTTATCCAGGTTATCACTGCTGAACCCATCAAAGATTAAAAGCTCAGATATGTTTTCATCACAGTCCATACCTGGCTTTGCAGACTTACTGGGGTCTACTAAATGCTCAATAGATTTGTGGATATCTTCATTTGATATGTTTGCTATCTCAGCTCCAACTGCTCGGCAAGCGCTTGTAACTGCCCCCATTTTATTGAACATAAGATTATATATGAATACCCTCATACTGAAGTTCCTCCAATGTTAAAGCTATCTTCAGTATAACATAAATTTATTTTTTCCATTTCAACAAAAATGCAGAGTTCACAATCACTATTACGGAGCCAGCATTATGCACTAATGCCCCAACAACAGGGTTTAAAACTCCTGTTATTGCAAGCACAATTGCCACAAAATTCAGTGTCATTGAGAATGTCAAATTCATCTTTATGATATTCATCATATGTTTAGAAAGTGCAATCAAATGTGGAAGATTTTCTATCTCATCATTTACAAGCACAATATCTGCCGCATCTACAGCTATATCAGAACCCATACCTCCCATGGCAATACCAACAGTTGCTTCCTTAAGAGCAGGCGCATCATTGATACCATCGCCAATCATACAAATTTTTTCATTATTGGATATCGTATTTGCGATATAGTTCATTTTATCCTCTGGCAAACATTGATATTGAACTTCTGAAATACCTACTTTTCTACCAGTTTCCAAAGCAGCATTTTCATTGTCCCCTGTAAGAAGAATAGGTGCCACATCACATGCCTTAATCCTATTAATAGTGCTAATAGCATTTTTCCTAATAGTATCTGCCAAAGCTATAAAGCCAACGCACTCTTCATTTGCACCAATCCATGTGATTGTGCAGCCCTTTTCGATGTATTTGGATGCTTTATCCTTTTTCATCTGAGATAATTCAATCCCATTACCTAAAAGCAGTGATTCATTTCCAAGCAAATACTCTGTTTGCGAAATAACGCCAATGACGCCCTTGCCAGGAAGCATTTTAAAGCTGGAAACTTCTTCTATTACAACATTTGTTTCTTTCCCATATCTATATATAGCCTGCCCCAACGGATGTTCTGACTTGCTCTCAATACTTCCTGCAACGCAGATAAGCTCAGCTTCATCATATTTTTGAGAAAATGCTACCACATCCATGACCTCAGGCTTTCCATAAGTCAAAGTCCCTGTCTTGTCAAAGGCTATCTTTTTGACAGAAGCTAATCGCTCTAAAGCATCTCCCTCTCTAACAAGAAAACCATATTTTGTTATGTTACCTATAGCTGCCATAATTGCTGTAGGGGTGGCAAGCACAAGGGCACAAGGGCAAAACACTACAAGAATAGTAACCGCTCTAATAATTTGATGTGTAAAAATAAAGGTGAGAATTGCAGCTGTCACGGCTATAATAACAATCCATACAGCCCATCTATCTGCAAGGCGCACTACCTTTGCTTTGCTAGCATCTGCTGCTTGAACTAGCTTAATCATTCTTTGGATTGAGCTATTCTCATCGGTCTTTGTAGCTTTCATTTCAAATGAACCATACTGATTCAACGTTCCGCTATATACCTCATCCCCATTTTCCTTATCAACAGGAAGAGATTCACCGGTGAGTGTGGCCTGGTCTATGGATGTCTGCCCATTTACAATAATGCCATCCACTGGAATTGTCTCACCAGGATTAACCCTAATAATATCCCCAATTATTACATTTTCAGCTGGTACTATAAGTTCTTTCCCATCCCGCAAAATTCTTGCAGTCCTAGGAGTCAACTTTACAAGATTTTCGATACTAGCCCTGGCTCTATTTACAGTTAAATCCTCTAATAATCCGCCTAGCTGCATAATAAATGCAACTTCACCAGCGGCAAAAAATTCGCCTATACAAACAGATGCTATGAGTGCAAGTGCAACCAACACGTCCGCCGTGATATCATGATCCCTAACTAGCCCTATAAAGGCTTCAATTATTATTGGAATTCCACATAATATAATTGCAATCCATGCTATGCTTACAGGAAGGCTTTCACCTACAACCATACTTATGATTAATGAAACTCCTGAAATAACAAGCATTATAATATCCTTTTTTAGTCCACCAAATTCTAATAATTCTTCTAGTTTATCAAACATGAAATATTCCTCTCGCCTTTCAATACCCATAGGGGTATATGTTTATTACGGAAGAATTATACCCATAGGGGTATATGCATGTCAATAATGATTTTTTTCTTGATAAATGTTATCATTGGTGTGTATTATGAAATCTATCTGGGAGGTTTACATCATGAAACAATGTATGGATGCAGACAATTTACATAGACGTTTAAAAAAGATTATTGGCCAAGTAAACGCTATCGATAGAATGGTTGATGAAGATGTTCCTTGCGAGGATGTCCTCTCACAAATCAATGCGGCAAAATCTGCTCTCAACAAAGTGGGACAAGTAGTTCTAGAAGGGCATATAACCCATTGCATAAAAGATGCCATTACCCGAGGCGATGAAGAAGAAATTGAAAACTTTACAAAAGCAATTGAGAGATTTGCAAATATGCAGTAGATATATTTCTTTCATGAATATCATTATGAAATTAGGGGCCATAAGCCCCTAATCCTCTTGCTTATAAAATGTCATACACTGCTCATTACACCAAAAATAGGTATCTCTTACCCCTGCAATATAGAATAGTACCCCATTGCCCTCATATCCATAGGTATCAATAATTAGCTCTGGACAAAGCCCTGATTTAGAGCGGTCAATATACTCCCACTTATAGGCTGTATCACCATAATAATCAATCAATGGGAAATATAAATATGCAGTGTTATCCTCCAAAAGTCTTATTGCAATATCATGCTCTGGATTGTACCAGGTTCCAATAATATCACTATTATAAGTTACAGCAAAATCATCAAATTTTTCGTACCCCTCAGCATCTGGAGTCTCCCAATCTGTGCTAAATCCGGCAATCACCTCGGGCGTGAGCCAATTTTCTCTATCCTCGTCACTAATATCTTCAACACCCTCAGTATCATACATATCTCTATAATTAGTGCTATATTCATCAGCTTGTTTTACGCCAAGCTGATACTCTTGATCAATATCCAAATCCGGATAATATCTTGTATATTGCCTCTGCTGATCTGCACTTAATTCTTTCTGTAAAATTCCATTAATAGCCTCACTATAATAGTTATATGGGTCAAGAAAATCAGCACTAAGCATATATAGCAGTCCATTATCAAGTTCTTGCTGCTCTGTAGGAAGATTCAAGCCGTAAAAAAACCATACTAATAGTTCAAATAATAGCGCAAAAAACATACAAATAGCTGTTACTAGCACCAGGGCATATTTACCCATTTTTTTACTTATGTGGCTTACAATAATTCTTATTATATAAATTGCCAGTATTATTGTAATTATTAACCATAATACTAGAAGGCATGTGCTTGTTCTTGAAGCAAAGCTACTTCTATAGCTTACACCCTCTGGGAAAAAATAGGGTGCAATGGCAAATACCAATGTAGCAATAGCTGTACATATAAGAGCAAACAATCCACCTATCTTTAATGATTTCATCATTCTTCTCCTTAGAAATATAAATACTAGTATAATAAGTAGGTCTCTTACAGTTTAAGCTTTACAACTTATAAATCAAGGATTCTCCGAAAAAATACTAACATAACATGAGCCCGAACGAATATCGTCGGGCTCACTAATAACTCTGTCGCACATCTATCCATTCCTAGAGCTTACTCCATCACAACCACTATCTTGCCATTGGCTCTGCCTGAATCCTGCATAGCTATAGCTTCTTCAATATCCTTAAATTTATATACTGGACCATAGATTGGCTTTAAATTATACTTTTTAAAAAACTCAAAAATATCGTCAACAATTTTTTGTGTTGGATAGTTAGAGAAAAATCCAGTAAGATAAACTCCATTCGGAATATCCTTGATAGGATCAAATCCATTCAGCGCATATACTCCACCTAAAATTCCTGTTTCGCACACAATCGCACCTTTATCCACAGCTTTAAGTGTATCTAAAAGTGATTTTGGTCCTACTAAATCTAGTGCCTTTGTAACACCCTCTATTTTTCCTGCTAGCTTTCCATCATCTATTATTACTTCATCAGCAGCACTAAGCTGGGAAAAATATTTTTCTTTATGAGTTGTTGCAATTACCTGGCTGCCCAATGCTTTTGCTATCTGTATAGCAGCATATCCTAATGCGCAGCTGGCACCTCTAATCAAAAGTGTATCTTCAGACTGTAACTGTAGACACTCAAACAAGGAACCCCAGGCTGTGAAATATGTCTCAGGAATAGCTGCAAGCTCTTCCCAATTCAAATCACTTTCAATTGCAAAAACATGGTGAACAGGAAGCAGGGCATATTCAGCGTAGCTACCATCAAAGGAACGTCCCATGCCTCCCATTAAAGCTATCACTTTTTGACCTGCTTTAAACTGAGAATCCGACCCGTCCACTATTTCACCTACACACTCTATTCCAGGTATTACAGGCTTATTAATATAATCGGCCTGTATCTCTTCTAATCGAAGTATTTGCTCAGAATGATTCAGCCCAAATCCCTTCACCTTTACAAGTACCCAGCCTGGCTTTACAAAAGGTATTTCTACCTTTTTTATTTCGATATCATTAGCCTCCGTTACCTTATCGATAACTACCGCCTTCATCTTTCCCATAATTGCCTCCTACATAAACAGTTCACTATTCTCATCAGCCCAGCATTGTGGGTCATCTGAATAAAAACTTCCATTAGTTCCGTTGGCAACAGCAGGGCAGCCTCTACACCATGGCTTTAGCTTGCATTTACTGCATTTCTCAAATTTATCGTATTCTCGATAATCTTCAAAACTAGTCTCCCAAAGGTCTGCTATTCTATCGGTAAATACGTTACCTACTTTACTATCTGCCACTCTTCTGCATGCATAGATGTCTCCTGTTGGAAGAATGGTCATGTGACAATTACCACAATTACAACCGCCGTAAATCATATCTGGCATAGCATCCTCTGGAATATGAAATTCTCCAATCTCATATTCATATAATGTCCAAAGATGGTCCTTTTTATTGAAGTAGGTTTTACAGCCTTCAGCCTTATATTCCTTAAATTTCTTGTCACAAGTAGCCAACAAGTCTCTGTATTCCATTGCTGTCATGGAAGCATCCAAATCTCCACCGCTTGGCACATATCTTGCAAAAGCAAATACATTCGCCCCTGCCTTTACCACTTCATCAATTATTCCAGGAACTTCCATACGATTTGTCTTCGAAACCGTGGTCATTATTACACTTCTTATTCCAGCTCTATTAAGACAACCTATTTTTTCTAGAGTACAATCATAAGAACCTGGCTTTCTAAACCAGTCATGCGTCTCTCTTAAACCATCTAATGACAGCTGATACTTTTCACATCCATACCATTTAAGCTCTCTACAAACCTGGTCATTTAAATGAAATGGATTTCCAAGAATTGTAAATTTGATGTCATTATCGTGTAGCAAATCCAACAATCTCCAAAAATCTGGATGAAGAATTGGATCTCCACCAGTTATATAAAAATAAGGTGTTCTACCATATACTTCACAGAAATCCAGACAATTATAAAAAGTATCTTCCATCTGCTGCCAATTCATTGAATCTAAGCATGTATGCTCACCACTGGAATAAATATAACAGTGCCTGCATCTTTGGTCGCACTCATCTGTAATATGCCATTGAAATGAAAAATATGGTTTCATCACCCTTTACCTCCGAATAATTGACCTCCAGCAAAATCACTGGAGGTCACATTTCATTACTGCAGTTCTTCTAATTACTTGTCACCAGCACCACAAGCAGAGCCGCATGCAGCTGGCTTCTCATCTCCTGCACCACAAGCTGTTCCATTAGCAATTGCCTGTGCTTCTCCATTAACCCATCCATTAAGATTTGAAAGTGCCATAATGTATTCCTCCTTAAAATATGTGATTGAAAGCCCTATTGCTTTCGTTGTCTTCAATATATCAGCCGAATAAAAAAAGAAAAAGTACGCACTTTTTTATTACCCAGTTACCTTTTTGTAACTTATCGACTTATCAAAATCTAGATGTTATATTAGATTCATAAATGATGTTACATTCAATTTGAAACTTATAAAGCAGCTTCTTAGAAAGGAGACCCGCCATGAAAACAAAAGAAGAATTGCCAGAATGCCCTGTAGCCACAACAGTTAGCTTGATTGGCAGCAAATGGAAATTACTTATAATGAGAAATCTCTTAGTTCGCCCGTGGAGATTTAATGAATTAAAAAACAGCTTAGATGGAATCAGTCAAAAGGTGCT
The DNA here is from genome assembly GCA_015057305.1 of Pseudobutyrivibrio ruminis. GTDB lineage: Bacteria > Bacillota > Clostridia > Lachnospirales > Lachnospiraceae > Pseudobutyrivibrio > Pseudobutyrivibrio ruminis_F. The sequence goes on from SVES01000049.1 coordinate 20,818, forward strand.
TACTGATTCTCTTCGTTCAATGGAAGAAGATGGAATAATTACAAGAACTGTATATCCAGAAGTGCCACCTAGAGTAGAATACGCCTTGTCAGAGTTAGGCGAGTCAATGCGCCCCATTATAAAATCCATGGAAGAATGGGGCATAGATTATAAGAATAATAATTAACTAAAGGGGCTGTAAAATAAGTCACTGAAAAAAGGAAGGAACTCAACAACTGCTTTATCACAGCTGTTGAGTTCCTCT
>SVES01000050.1 GCA_015057305.1 Pseudobutyrivibrio ruminis
AAAATATAATCTTAGAAAAAAGGAAATGATGCTGCAAAACTTAGTTTTGCAGCATCTTCTTTGTCTACACTCTGAGATTAGCTATTGCATTATGCAATAGCTAATCTTATACTGTAGGCGAAACAAAAAACAAGACAAACGCAGAGTAGAATTTAAAGCGTTAAGTGCCGTTTGCACAGGGAGTTGGCAGATGGACGAAGGATGGATTACCGCGGTTTTAAATTCGCATCCCGCTGCTACATAGTAAGGTAAGTTATATACACCTTCATTGTAGGAAAAGGAAACTGCAAAGGAGGTGTATTTTTTTATGAAAAAATTAATGAACACAAAGACACTGACAGTTGCAGCTATGCTTACAGCAGTAGGCATCGTACTAGGCTTTTTTAAGCTACCAATAAGCCAACTGATTGAAATCAGATTTGGCTCTTTGCCGATTGCTCTTACTGGCATGATGTTTGGACCAGGTGTAGCTGGAGTAGTTGGCGCTCTTGTAGACATTGGTGGCTATTTGGTTAAGCCTACGGGTCCATTTTTCCCAGGATTTACTATTAGTGGAATAGTTAGTGGAATCATTTTGGGCCTTATGTTACATGGAAAAAAATGTACATTTGCAAGAATCTTTGTCACTCAAGCAATTCATACTTTAGTTGTAGGAATAATTATGAATAGCTACTGGCTAAATTTGCTTTATTTAAAAAATGGTTACATTGCCGCAATAATTGCTAGACTCCCAAAGGAGCTAATTATGATTCCAGTTATGTCGGTGCTGATGTATGTAGTTCTAAACTCACTTGAAAGGGTAGGAATTAAGAGATTAGCAGTATGATAGATTATAACTACGAAGAGGCTATCACCTTTTTTAGAAGCATGCCACATTTCACACCACCAAAAACTGGTGGTGCAAAGAAGGAGTTTTTCTCACTAGATGCGGAGCTCATGTTATTAGAAAAGCTTGGTAGACCTCAGGATAAACTAAAATATGTTCATATAGCAGGAACTAACGGTAAAGGTTCAACATGTGCATATTTGGCTAGTATTCTTAAGGAGGCATCCGTCGTTACGGGTGCCTTTACTTCACCATTCCTGTATAGATATAACGAAATGTTCAGGGTAAATGGAATGGACATTTCAGATACAGATTTTGCCGAGGTGTTTTCCCAGGTTAAGCCAGCCTATGATGAGCTAGCAAGTGAGGGAATCTTTGTTAGCGAGTACGAGTTTCTCACGGTTATGGCTTTCATTTATTTTATAAAGATGGAATGTGAGCTGGTGGTGCTAGAAGTAAGTATGGGTGGCAGAATGGACACTACTAATGTGATTCCATCACCCCTTGTATCAGTTATCACCCCGATTAGCTATGACCACATGACTATACTAGGTAATACCTTAAGAGAGATTGCTGCTGAAAAGGCAGGGATAATAAAGCCTGGGACAGTTGTGGTAAGTGCTAAGCAGGAGCCAGAGGTTGCAGAAGTACTAACAGAGGTGTGCAAATCTTTTGAAGATATGGAAATAACATATTTTAAAGATGAAAGCTGTAATGAAATTGATTATGTAGAACATATAAATTCAGTGGTACCGATTGAATTTGTTGAACCTAGCAAAATAATAGATAGAGATATACATGGGCAAAAATTTGTAGTGGCAGATGGTAAAGAGTATTTCACAGGAATGCTTGGAACATATCAAATTGACAATGCAGCTGTTGCCATTGCAGCCGCAAGAAAGCTTAAAGGCTTAGGTTACCCCATTACCGAGGAGAACATCAGAAATGGTATTGTAAATACGAAGTGGTTCGGAAGGTTTACACTGCTATCTGATAACCCACCTGTAATTTTAGATGGAGGCCATAACAGACAAGGCGCTGCAGTCCTTCGAAAATCACTTGAAGAATACTTCCCTGGCAAGAAAATTACCTTTATTCTTGGCATCCTTGCGGATAAGGAGGTGGACATTATATTAGACACACTGCTTCCTATTGCAGACAAGTGCTACACTGTAGCGGTCCCAAATCCTCGCACAATGCCACCAGAAAAGTTGGCCGGGATGATTCGCCACAGGGGTGTAAATGCAGAAGAGTTATCAAATGATATGACACTTGCCACTATTAAAGAGAAAGCAGAGGTTGTCTGCATGGCAGGGTCATTGTATTTGATATCTAGTATTACATAATGTTTGTAGGCAGTTATTAAATACTTAGGTTGACATGCCTAACTAGAAAACTTAAAATTAAAGAAGTTTTTAAGTAGAGAAAACGAAGGAGATATGCATATGTATAATGATGATTATAAGCGTTGGCTTGCAGCGGATCTTGATGATCCAGATTTAAAGCCAGAGCTTGCAAAAATTGAGGGAAAAGATGATGAAATAAAAGACAGATTTGCAGTGGCACTTGCATTTGGTACTGCTGGTCTTCGTGGTGTGCTTGGAGCAGGCACAAATAGAATGAATGTATATGTTGTACGTCAGGCTACACAGGGACTTGCAAATTGGGTTAAAACACAGGGCGGCAACCAGACAGTTGCTATCAGCTACGATAGTCGTATCAAGAGTGATGTTTTCGCTAAGGCTGCAGCTGGTGTCCTTGCTGCTAATGGTATAAACGTTCGCATTTACGATGCACTTATGCCAGTTCCTGCACTTTCATTTGCTACTAGATACTATAAATGTAATGCAGGTATTATGGTTACAGCTTCTCATAACCCTGCTAAATACAATGGCTACAAGGCATATGGTCCAGACGGTTGCCAGATGACAGATGATGCAGCTGCTATCGTTTATGCAGAGATTCAGAAGACTGATGTTCTTACAGGAGCAAAGGTCATGTCTTTCGCAGAGGGTGTTGAAAAGGGACTTATTAAGTTCGTTGGTGATGATTGCAAGAATGCATTCTATGCAGCTATCGAGGAGCGTCAGGTTCGTCCAGGACTTTGCAAGACAGCTGGTCTTAAGCTTGTTTACAGCCCACTTAACGGTTCTGGTTTAGTTCCAGTTACACGTGTTCTTAACGATATTGGTATCACAGATATCACAATCGTTCCAGAGCAGGAGTATCCAAATGGTTACTTTACAACATGCAGCTACCCTAATCCAGAAATATTCGAGGCACTTGAGCTTGGTCTTGAACTTGCTAAGAAGGAAGGGGCAGACCTTATGCTTGCTACTGACCCTGATGCAGACCGTGTTGGTATTGCTATGAAGTGCCCAGATGGAAGCTATGAGCTTGTTTCTGGTAATGAGGTTGGTGTACTTCTTCTTGATTATATTGCAGCAGGACGTATCGAAAAGGGAACAATGCCTAAGAACCCTGTAGCAGTTAAATCAATCGTTTCTACACCACTTGCAGATGCAGTTGCAGAGCACTATGGTGTTGAGCTTCGCTCAGTTCTGACAGGCTTCAAGTGGATTGGTGATCAGATTGCTGGTCTTGAGGCAGACGGAGAAGTTGATAGATTCATCTTCGGTTTCGAAGAATCTTACGGATATCTTGCTGGTCCTTATGTTCGTGATAAGGATGCAGTTATTGGTTCAATGCTTATCTGCGAGATGGCTGCTTACTATCGCAGCATCGGAAGCTCTATCAAGCAGCGTCTTGAGGAGATTTACGCTGAGTACGGTCGTTACCTAAATAAGGTAGATTCTTTTGAGTTCCCAGGCCTCTCAGGTATGGACACAATGGCTGGTATCATGAATTCTCTTCGCGAGAACCCACCAAAGGATATTGCAGGCATTGCAGTAACAAAGGTTACAGATTATAAGAATACACAAGAGACTGGTCTCCCATCAGCAAACGTACTTATCTACGGTCTTGAGAATGGATGTACAGTAGTTGTTCGTCCTTCAGGTACAGAGCCTAAGATTAAGACATACTTCACTACAAAAGGTAAGGATCTTGCAGAGGCACAGGCAATGAAGGATAAGCTTGCAGAAGGGCTTAAACCATTATTGAAATAAAAATATTCAGCCACTTGGCAAGAGCAGATTGCTTTGGCTAAGTGGCTTTTATTATTTGGAGGAAAATAGTATGTACTACGGATATGGATTATACTACGACCCAACAATAATTCTTGTATTGATTGGTGCTTTAATTAGTGGGGCTGCTTCATTTATGGTGCAAGCAACATTTAATAAATACAACAGAATAAATAATTTTAGAGGGATTACCTCAAATCAGGTTGCAGAGCACATACTACATTCCGCAGGAATATATGATGTGCGAATAGAAAGAATTAGAGGCAATCTGACGGATCATTATTCTCCAAACGAAAAGGTACTCAGACTGTCAGATGCAGTCTATGGCAAAACTAGTGTCGCTGCTATCGGAGTAGCTGCCCACGAATGTGGACATGCTATCCAGCATCAGGAGAATTATGCACCGCTTAAGCTACGTTCGGCTTCAGTTCCGCTTGCCAATATAGGCTCATGGATATCTTGGCCAGTTATCTTAATTGGTCTACTTATTGGTTATACACCACTTGCCCAATTGGGAGTTTTCTTATTCACATTTGTGGTGGCTTTCCAGCTAATTACCCTTCCAGTAGAGTTTGACGCTAGTGCAAGAGCACTAAGGATATTAAACCAGGATCACATATTAGAAGGTGACGAGCACAAGGGTGCAACAAAGGTATTAAGAGCTGCCGCAATGACATATGTTGCAGCACTGTTCGCTACAATTCTTCAATTACTCAGGTTGGCCATAATTGTAGGTGGACACAACCGAAGAGACGACTAAAATCGTATTTGCCACAACTTGCCACCCCACCCAGCTCAGGCACACTGGATGTGGATATCATTTGAGCAGATTTGTAGATTAGTTTAATGTGATTAATCTTGCATATGTAGGTGTACTTACACGGCTTTTACAATTCGAAGGTAATGTCCGCTCTCTACATACTTTACTGATAGAATTGTAAAACCTTGTAAGAACACCTACTAATAAATATGCAAGATATCACATTTAACTAATCTAAAATCTGTGATTGTATCCACATCCAGTGTGCCTGAACCGGGGTTGGGGAGGCAAGAGGTGGCAAAAACTGATGTTTTTCAATAATCTATATCATTTTGTTGCTATCCGACCTATAAGATGGTAAAATATCAATGCTGTTAAAAATTTAACGCTTACGCATAGTTAGTTTACTAGGAGGAGACCGCTAGACGGCTTCTACCAAAAGGAGGAAATTTATGCAAAGCAACAAAAATTCTTGGGTTTATGAGCTGATTCTTACAGCTCTATTCGCAGCCATTGTTATAGTAATGGCAGTCACCCCACTCGGGTTTATTCCCCTCGTAGTTATTAATGCAACCACAATTCACATCCCAGTTATTATTGGTTCTATTTTCCTTGGACCTAAAAAGGGTGCATTTCTTGGATTTGTATTTGGTTTCACAAGCTTTTTAAAGAGTACATTAGCTCCAGCTTCATTGTCAGCTTTTGTATTCTCACCAGTTATTGCTGTGAGCACACTTAGTCCAGTAGGGGCAGCGGCTACTGTTGCAGTGGTATTAAAGAGCTTATTTATAGCTTTTGTACCTAGAATTCTTATTGGAGTAGTTCCATATTTTGTATATATTGGAATTAAGAAAGCAATTGGTTCTGATAAAAAGGTTGTTTACGGTTCAATTATAAATGCAATTGCCTCATTCATTATTGGATTTGGTGTACATGCATTTTTAGCTAATATGATTCCTGACATAGCAGGTCTTACAACAGGAATCATCGGCGTTGTAGTTGGCGCAGTTGCATTTGGATTGATTGAATATTTATTTATGAATAAAAATGCCAAGGCACTTGCTTTTATCACAGCTGGTATCGCAGGCGCAATGACCAACACACTTTTGGTTATGGGAGGCATATTTGTATTATACAAGGAGCCTTATTCTGAGGCTGTTGGAGTAGCTGCTGATGCACTTCTTGCAATTATAGGCGGAGTTATCAGCTTCAATGGAGTTATTGAAGCTATCGTAGCTGCAATAATTGTTTACCTTGTAGGTAGCGTCCTTGACAAAATCAAACCTGCTGGTATTTATGCTGGAAAGGATATGAAAATCAAGGCAGTAGCTAGCAGCCAGGCTGAAACAAAGCTGGCACAATAAATGTTTTTGAAAAATGTAAGCGGAAACAGCAAATAAGATTTATTAATTGGAGGTAATTATGCTAAAGGGAAAATGTGTAGTGCTTGGTGTTACAGGTTCTATAGCAGCATATAAAATTGCAAATTTAGCATCATCACTTGTTAAATTAGGGGCAGATGTAAATGTGATAATGACAAAAAATGCCACTAATTTTATAAATCCCATTACCTTCGAAACACTGACGTCTAATAAGTGTCTGGTCGATACATTCGATAGGAATTTTCAGTTTAATGTAGAACATGTAGCACTGGCAAAAAGGGCTGATATTTTTATGGTGGCTCCAGCTAGCGCCAATGTAATAGGTAAAATGGCTAACGGCATAGCAGATGATATGTTGACAACAACAATTCTTGCTGCAAAATGCAAGAAGCTGGTTAGTCCAGCCATGAATACAAACATGTTTGAAAATCCTATTGTACAAGACAATCTAGATAGACTTCGCAAATACGGATTTCAGATAATAGAACCTGCTAATGGGTATCTTGCTTGCGGGGACACAGGAGCTGGGAAAATGCCTGAGCCAGATGTGCTTTTACAATATATTCTTAAAGAAATAGGACATGAGCATGATTTGGAAGGGAGAAAAGTATTAATTACAGCAGGACCTACTGAGGAGGCTATTGATCCAGTCCGTTATATAACAAATCATAGTACGGGAAAAATGGGCTATGCCCTGGCTAAAGCTGCCATGGAAAGAGGGGCAGAGGTTACACTTGTGACTGGCCCTACATCAATTGAACCACCGATGTTTGTAAATGTTATTAGAGTTAAAAGCGCTGCTGAAATGGCTGATGCCGTTAAAAAGCGGGCCGGGGAGTGCGATATTATTATAAAAAGTGCAGCAGTTGCAGATTATCGACCTACAGAGGTGGCAACGGAAAAGATTAAGAAAAAGGATGGCGAGGCTTCTAGCATAGAATTAGAGCGTACAGAAGATATTTTGGCATACTTGGGAGCTCATAAAAGGGAAGGACAATTCATATGTGGATTTTCCATGGAGACGGAAAACATGTTGGAAAATTCCAAGAAAAAATTGTCAAAGAAGAATGTGGATATGATTGTTGCTAACAACCTGCGAACTGAAGGGGCAGGCTTTGGTACAGACACAAATGTTGTTACAATCATTATGGCAGATGAGACCTGGCAGTTGCCAATAATGTCTAAGGATGAAGTGGCCAATGCCATTTTTGATTCAATATTAGGAAAATAATAAAAAGGAGCATCTTTCAATGGAAAGTTGCTCCTTTTGTGTTATACTTAAATTGTTCTAAATTTTTAATTTAAGGAGGATAAGTTATGGGAGCATTAGCAGTAATAATTATTGTTATTCTAGCTGTAATCGTTGGTTTAGGTATACGCATAGTTCCACAGGGATACGTGTTTGTTATTGAAAGATTAGGTAGATACAACCAGACCTTAGGTCCAGGTTTCCATGTGATTATTCCAGTATTTGACCGCGTATCAAAGAAGGTATCACTTAAAGAGCAGGTTGCTGATTTCCCACCACAGGATGTTATCACAAAGGATAACGTTATCATGAAGATTGATACAGTTGTTTATTTCAAGGTTCAAGACCCTAAGCTCTACGCATATGGTGCGGAGCGTCCAATTCTTGCTCTTGAAAATCTTACAGCCACAACACTTCGTAATCTTGTTGGTGAGTTAGAGCTTGACCAGACACTTACATCTCGTGATAGCATCAATGCAAGAATGCAGGGCATTTTGGACGAGGCTACAGATCCATGGGGTATCAAGGTTGGCAGAGTAGAGTTGAAAAATATTATTCCACCAGAAGAAATTCAGCGTTCAATGGAAAAGCAGATGAAGGCTGAGCGTGATCGTCGTGAGACATTACTTGAGGCAGAAGGCCACAAGCAGGCATCTATTACTAGAGCAGAAGGTGATAAGCAGGCATTAGTTCTTAAGGCTGAGGCTGAGAGAGACGCTGCTATAGCTAGAGCAACAGGTCAGGCTGAATCAATCAGACTTGTATATGAAGCAGAGGCTCGCGGTATTGAAATGCTTAAGGGTGCAAATATTGATGAGCGTGTTCTTCAGATTAAAAAGCTTGAAGCCCTTGAAAAGCTGGGAGATGGTCGTGCAACAAAGATTGTTGTTCCTACAGACCTTGCTCAGGCTGCATCTGATCTTACATTTAAGACAGAAATGCTTGGCTTTGGCAACAATACACCAGTAGATACTACAGCTCCTAAGAAGGTTGCAGACAGGGCAAACGATCCATGCTGTGATGATGGAGATAAGAGTGCTACAACAAAGCATTTTGCAAAGAATCACTCAGATTTTGAGGGAGTATAAAATTAATAATACTATAAAATTCTATTTGTAAGGAGCCTTAGGGCTCCTTATTTGTTTTGTAGGCTACAATTGAGTATAATATGAAAATATAAAGTTTGGTGGGGAATTCCTTGAAGGAGTATTAATAGATAAATGAGTAATAAAGGAAAAAATGGTAGAGTTGAGTTTTTGCGTTTTATTTTTGCAATAGGAATATTATTTTTTCATATCCACAAAAGATTCGCTGTAAACGGTAATATCAGTATTGGCATAAAAGGAATATATTTTTTTAATCATGGATATATTGGAGTTGAATTTTTCTTTTTAGTTTCAGGCTATTTACTTGCAGCAAGCGCTTATTCAAAAAGAAATGTGGGCACTCAGCTAATAGGAACTGAAACGGCAGGGATGATGTGGAAAAAAATAAAGAACGTATTTCCTTATCATTTATTTGCTATGATTCTTACCGTAATTGTAAATGCATATTTTTTGTATGATACAGCTAAGGCTAGACTTGCTTATGCTGTGGATTCATGGGCATCATTGTTTTTTGTTCAAGCCTTTGGCTTTGATAGCTCATGGGCTAATAAGCTTACATGGTATTTAGATGTATGGCTTATGGTTACATTTATATTCTGGTATTTTCTTCGTAAGCATTACGATGTATTTGTCAAAATAGCTTGCCCATTATTAGCACTGTTTGTGTTGGGCTATATGTCTCATGAATATCACAGCTTGGCTGGAATAGATGGCTGGACAGGGCATTTCTATAAATGCTTTCTCAGAGGCTTGGCCGAGATGGCACTTGGTTGTAGTGCATACAGTCTTACTAGAAGGTTAAACAAAATCAATTTTACAGCCCAGGGAAAAAGGGTGTTAGCTGTATTAGAGCTGGTATGCTACTTGTTGGTGCTTGGGTATGCAGTTACAGGAATTGACCCTAAATATAGTTATGCTACATTATTTATCATGCTACTGGGTTTGATATTGACTTTCTCAAATGTTAATCTTTGTCATGAAATATTTGATAAACCAGTGTTTGCCTGGTGTGGAAAAATGAGTCTCTTAATATATTTGAATCAGTTCTATAGTATTAGACTGGTTCAGTCCTTATTGCCAGATGTAAGTTTTGCCATGAAGGTTGTAATGTGTTCGTTGGTTACGTTTATTGGAGCTTATGTCTGCAATGTAGTTGTTGATTTCTTTGAGAAAAACAAACCATTAAAGAAGCTTATGCTAAGGGAAGAGGGAGAATAAAGTGGTTTTTAGCTCACTTTTGTTTTGTACAATTTTTTTGCCAGTTTGTTTGTTGGCATATTATGGCATTCCAAGGCTGACAGCCAGGGATGCCTTTCAAAAGATAACAATTTCAAATTATATTTTACTTGGGTTTTCCCTTCTTTTCTATGCCTTTGGCGGTGTAAAATATATTTTTCTAATTGCCTTGATAATTCTTATTAATTGGGCAGCAGGATTTCTATGTTCAAAAAATCGGCATACCATGGGGATACGGAGGCTGGGCCTTGCTTTTGCTGTATTGGCAGATATAGGAATTCTGTTTTTCTTTAAATACTTTAATCTGTTTATTGTTACAATTGAAAATATTTTTTTCGCTGAAAATCTTCAGATGGAAGAAAGAGTAAATGGAATAATAACAGGCACTGGTACAGGAGTCTTAAATATTCCAGAAATAATGCTTCCTGTTGGAATTTCATTTTTTACATTTCAAGCATTGTCATACGTCATAGATGTATATAATGAGCAGGTGGATGTACAACCAAATATATTGAACTTTGCCTTATACATTTCTTGTTTCCCACAATTGATAGCTGGGCCTATTGTCCATTATAAGGACATAGCCACACAATTATCTGACAGAACAGTGGGGAGTTACGGATTTTCAGAGGGAATCAAAAGATTTTGCTTTGGTCTGGCAAAGAAGGTAATAATTGCAAATACCTTAGCCCAGGTGGCAGATGAAATATGGGCATCTGACATAACGGGGTTAGATGCAACAGTTGCTTGGCTTGGTAGTATATGTTACACCTTCCAAATATACTATGATTTCAGTGGCTATTCAGATATGGCAATTGGCTTAGGAAAAATGTTTGGATTTGACTTTAAGGAAAACTTCAATCATCCATATCGGGCTGAATCCATACAGGACTTCTGGAGAAGATGGCATATATCTCTTTCCAGCTGGTTTAGGGACTATGTGTACATTCCACTAGGTGGCAGCAGATGTGGGATGGGAAGAACTTGCTTAAATATTTTCATAGTATTTTTACTGACTGGAATATGGCATGGGGCTAATTGGACATTTATTGCATGGGGTGTAATATATGGAATTTTGTTGATACTAGAGCGGTTGGTATTTGGAAAGCTCATTAAGAAAAATCCTGTTAAATTCATAAATCGAATGGTTACATTTTTGATAGTAAACTTTTTGTGGGTAGTATTTAGAGCAGACACAATTGTAGATGCAGGAATATATATATCTAGAATGCTTGTAGGTGGAATCAGAATACTGAATCTATTTACATATCTATCTGGAATGGCAGTCGTAGCACTATTATGCGCAGTGCTTTTTGGAGGCTTTGTTCAAGCACACATAAAGATAGGAGCTATTAAGGGAAGCGCTATAATTAGTCTGGTTTTATTATTGATAAGCTTGTTATTCTTGGTAAATGGTACCTACAATCCATTTATATACTATCAGTTTTAATGGAGGCAGAATATGAGGTTTACAGTGATTAAAAATAAGATATTCATATTTGTCTTCCTTGCAATTTTAGTTTTCCCATGGATTGGTGGAGGGGTACTTAAGTTAGTAAACCCTGATGCATATAAGGCCTTATCCCTAGTTGAAACAGAAAAAAGGCAGATGGCTGAGATTGAGTGGAGTAACCTTTTGAATACAGGTGAAAGTATCTCCAATTTTGTTGATGATAGAATACCATTCAGGTATACACTAATATCCTGGTACAAGGCATTGGACGATTCAATAGAAACTAAGTATCAGGCTGTTGAGGCCGCAGTAGGTGGGTGGTTATATAAACCAACAGAAGAAGCTGAGGAAAGCATTGATAGAGGGGAGACAAACAAGCCAATAGTACCTGGCGAAGAAGTGATTGTGCAAGAGCCTGTTGAAGAAGAGGCAGATTCATATTTCCCGCTTCACGTATATCAGGATGTGATAATCGGTAGGGATGGCTGGCTGTTTCTGTACGGTGAAAATGAAATTCAGTGCTATCAGGGGACAAACATATTAGAGCAAGCACAAATGCAGGAATATGTAAATAAGCTCAATGAATTGCAGGCATTGTGTGATGCCAGAGGCAAGGAATTGTATATTTACATAGCTCCGAATAAATCTTCTGTGTACAGTAAATACATGCCTACGGTAGATATCGTAAATTCTTATAGAAGAATACAGCAGCTATATCAATACGTAAATACGAATTGTAACACAACCTTTTTATATCCACTGGAAAATGAATTGGTAGCTGCAGGAAGATATCAGGTTTATTATAAATATGATAGTCATTGGAATCATTTAGGCGCATTGTTTGGAGTGAATGCCCTGTATGATGCCATGGGCATAGAATATGTTGACCCAAGTGTATGGATAACAGGCACAGGGGATGCGGAAAAATATGAATTATATACCTACATGGGAATACCTGATTCCATGGTAACCCATGATGATTTGGAACTTACCCTGGATTACAAGCCTGAAATCACGGTGAATGGTTTGAATACAGATGCCATGATAAACAGGACCACATCTGATGGCATGATTGATAAAAGCTTGTGTTTGATTGGAGATAGTTTTAGGGTAAATATGATGCCCTATTTGGCAAAGGATTTTACCAATTGTACCTTTGTTCATAGAGATTATATGTCAGAGACAAAAAGTGATATAGTGAATGCAGACGTAATAGTTATCGAAGCTGTAGAACGATACGATTACGAAGCATTTTCTTGTGTACAAAGAGTTATAAATACCTTAACAGAATAAGCTGTAAGACTATAAGCCTTGCAAATAAAATAGAGGAGACTAACGGTGAGAAAGAAAGTAATTATAATATTATGGGTTTCTTTGGTGGCGCTTGTTATAGCATTTGGTTCATTAATTGTTTATCAAAATAAGATAAAGGCTGAAAAGGAAGCTGAAAGAGCTCGTATTGAGGCCCAAATGGCTGCTGAGGCTGAGACAGAAGCTGAGAAGGAAGCTGAAGAAGCAGAGGAGGAAGCAGAGCCTCAAGAGGATGAGTATACATTTGAGGATTTTGAAGCAAATTATTTTGCGATGTCTAATGCAACAGTTAGAGAGGAGCCTTATGATGCAGCAGAAATAATAGGAACCTTATCCCTGGATCAAAGGGTATCCATTGTTGCTAAATGCAATGAAACAGATTATTACAAAATGAAAATTAATGGGGATTATGGTTATATTTCGCTGGATGATGTATCTGAGGAATACATTGATATTCCAGTACCTACATCAAGTACAAAATCAATCCCAACAGCTACAAAGGACATACTATTTATTGGTAATTCAATTACATTGTATCCAGCCACTAGTGACTGGTGGGGTTCAGGCTGGGGCTGTGGTGCCACAGCGCCTGAAAATGATTATGTACATTTAACAGTTGCAGCCAAGGGCTACAGTAGTTATGACTATATGTCGCTAAGAGCATGGGAATTTTCAAGCACAAGAAATTACGAGCTAGATGATTTGGACCCATATATTACAAATTATCAGTATGGCACCATAGTTATAGAGCTGGGAGAAAATGTCAAAGGGCATGAGACTCATTTCAAAGAAGATTTAACGGATATGATAGCATATATCCGTACTTATAATCCTAATGCAAGGATAGTCATGTTGGACAATTTTTGGAAATATGACAGCATAATCAGTACTAAGAAAGCAGTTGCCTCAGAAACAGGCTGCACATATGTGAGTCTGGCTGACGTTCAAGGAGTTGCAGACTATCAATTGCATGAAGGGGATGAATACACAACGCCTGATGGAACTGTATATGTTATAGGCTCATTTTTAGCAGGACATCCTAATGATGCAGGATTTCAAGCTATAGCATCACACCTGATTGCAGTTTTATAGACAAAATCTTGTTAATTAAATAACAAATCTTAAAAGCTTGTAAAAATCTTCTAAAGTCATTGACAAAATAAATTGCCAGTAGTAAAGTGCTACTAAGAGACTTTAGGAGGTGCATATGGAGTATAAAGATAAGAACGGATTGACTGAAAAACAGTATTTAGAACAATATGATCCTGGCGACTATCCAAGACCATCAGTTACTGTAGATATGATGGTTGTTGGTCCTAAAAAGGATTATTCTGGTCTAAAGATTTTATTGATTAAACGTGGAGAGCATCCATTTATAAATTGCTGGGCATTGCCAGGTGGTTTCGTTAGACCTGAGGAATCATGCTATGAAGCGGCATCTAGAGAATTAAAAGAAGAAACTGGCTTAAAAAATGTATTTTTAGAGCAGGTCTACACATTTTCAAGACCAGATAGAGACCCAAGAACAAGGGTAATTAGCGTTGCATATATGGCACTTACACCAGTGGCACCTCCTGTTAGAGGCGGTGATGATGCCTTAGAGGCAGCTTGGTTCGATTTTGATTTTACAGACAATATGCTTCACATTCACAATGATGACATTGGAGTTTCCATCTCATATCAGCTATCAACAAAGCGCTTTAAAAATGGAAATGTAAAATACGCAAATCTGGTTCCATCATTGAAGAGTAAATCTCAGCTTGCATTTGATCATGCTGAAATAATTCTTGAGTCCATGATTAAGCTTAGAAGAGAGATAGAGTACACTGATTTGCCATTTAGCATGGTTAATGAAGAATTTACACTTCCTGATTTGCAGGTAATCTATGAGCTTTTGCTTGGTCACAGCTTGTACAAGGCAAACTTTAGAATTATGGTGGCAGATAGAATTGAAGATGTGGGAAGGAAAGAAAAATCAGTAGTTGGTAGAAGATTGTCCGAATTGTATCGCTTGAAATAGGAGATAAGATGAGAGAGTTTGACGTTGAAAAACAAACAAAGCAATTAATAGAATATACTAGAGAATGGTTTAACAGATTTGGAAATGATTCTAAAGCTGTTATTGGTATTTCTGGAGGAAAGGATTCATCTGTTACGGCAGCGGTTTTAAAGGAAGCGTTAGGAGCTGATAGAATCCTTGGCATTATAATGCCAAATGGTAAAATGACTGATTTAGAGGATGCAAAGCTTTTGGTAGAGCATCTAGGCATTCCAAATGAGATTATCCCAATCACAGATTATTACAATGCTGCCGTAGAAACCTTCGAAAATGCCCAAACCCTTAATGTTACAGCAGATTTACGAATTAATCTTGCTCCTCGTCTTCGCATGGCTACCCTTTACGCAGTAGCTCAGGGACAGGGTGTTACTTCCTTTGTTGTAAACACTTGTAATGCCTCAGAGGATTATGTTGGATATTCAACCAAATTTGGTGATGCAGCAGGCGATGTTTCCCTTCTTCAGGATTTTACAGTTACAGAGGTGCTTCAAATTGGAGAATATCTTGGACTACCAGAGAAATTAGTTCACAAAATTCCATCAGATGGTTTGTCTGGAATGTCAGATGAGGATAAGCTTGGCTTTACATATGCACAGCTGGATGAATACATTTCCGATGAAAATGCCAACATACCTGCAGATATTAGAGAATCAATTGAGCGCAAGCATGTGGCCAATTTACATAAGCTACAGCTAATGCCAGCTTATAAGAGACATTAGTGGGCACCAAATATTTCAACCACAAGGTTTAGCTTTCCTTTCTTGGACAAGCCACCCTCGTTTATTATATTAAACTTACCAAAGCCACGAACGGAAACAGTATCATTTACAGCCAGGGTTTTATCGTTGTTTTCCACAATATGCCCATTTACAGATACTTTTTTCTCTGTAAAATATGACAGGGTATCCTTGCGGCTTAGGTTATACACTTTTGCAATCACAGCATCCGCTCTAGGGGAAGCTACTTGAATAGTAGCCTCCTTTAGAGCGGCTTTTTTGTATTCTTCGGGTAATTCTGCAAAGCTGCATTTAATCGAATTTCTACCTACTGATACAAAATTTTCGAAAATATAATCTGTGGTAGATTCTTCTACATAGATGTAGGCATCCATTCCATCAACAAATATGTCTCCAAATTTCTTCCTGTCGATGCCAAGACTCATAAGACTTCCAAGATAATCTCTATGAGTATACTCCTTCGCAAATTTCTTAGCCAAGGGTTCTATTTTAATACAGGAAATTGGAAAGTCTACAAGATAGCCAAAATCAGCCTCGCTACCAAATCTTACCATTTGCCTTTCACAGTTTTCGTAGCCACCAAACAAATCAAATCTAATAGGGGCGAAAGCCTTATCCCTAGAAGCTTGATAAAGCACCTCCTGCTGGCTAAGGCTGAGAAAATCACTAAAGGTATATATATTATTTTGGTAAGCCCTGTTGGAAAGTTCTATTAATCGTTTATAAAGAAGTAATTCGTCATCTGTCATATCATTCACCCTAAGATTAATCTCTATCAATTATACCGAAAATGTATTAAAATAGCACCTAGTTAAAGTTGGAAAGATAGGTGTGAAATGAATAAGATTTATACAGACGGATTGATTTTTGATATGGATGGAACTATTTGGGATAATACTCCTGTTTTTGCGCCAAGCTGGCAAAGGGCTTGCAAGGATATGGGCTACAATGTGGAGTTTACACCAGATTTATTAAAAACATTATTTGGAAAAACCATGACAGAAATCGCTGATGCGTGCATACCTGATGAGGATTCCAATAAACGATATGCCACCTTAAAGCTATGTGAAGAATATGAAATGAATGATTTGGCCAAGAGCGATGTGGACACTACTTACCAAGGATTGGCAGCGGTTTTAAAGGAGCTGAAAAAACGCACCAAATTGTTCATAGTGAGTAATTGCCAATCAGGCTACATAGAAACCTTTCTTGAGCGCAGCGGCTTGGGTTATTTGTTTGATGATTTTATTTGCTATGGGGATAATGGACTAGGAAAAGCCGACAATATAAAAGCACTGGCTGCCAAAAATCAGCTGAAGCATCCTGTATACATAGGAGATATACAAGGCGACAAGGATGCTTGTGATAAGGCTGGGGTGGATTTTATCTGGGCAGCCTACGGATATGGAAAATCTGTAGATGGATATGTGGCAAAGGTAAATGATATAAAAGAATTGGGAGGGATAATCGATGGAATTTGAAGTAAAAAAATTATTTGAAGATGTAGACTACCTTAGTGGTATTCATACCAAAAAAGACTACGAGCACAACATGAATATGTTTAATGAGCGCAGATACGGATATCTGGATGCCCTTGTTAATGCAGAAAATTACGAGGAAAAATCAAATCAGCTGTGTGAAGAAGTGACAGAAGCCTTCAAAAAATTTGGCAAGGTTAGAGGTGGGGATTTAATGAATCTTAACTATTACATGATTTATTACATATTCCCTGCAATACAGCAAAACGAAGACAAGGAAAAGGCTATTAGAATATGTGATAGTCTCAGGGATGCTTGGAATTCACATTTTAAGAGCAGTATTAATTATACAGACTATGAAACACTAATGAATGGATTTCAAACAAAAATTTTTGGAATACCAGTGGGGAAAAAATAACTATGAAAAACATTTTAATGATAGCAACAGGCGGAACCATAGCCTCAAAGCAGACGGAGTCAGGTCTCACTCCAGGGTTAACTGCCGAGGATATTTTGGCATACATACCTGAGGTAGAAAATGTTTGCAATGTACATGCACTTCAACTTATGAACATTGACAGTACAAATATGACACCGGAACATTGGAAGAAGATAGTTCTGGCAGTAAAGGACAACTACAATGACTACGATGGTTTTGTAATATGTCACGGTACAGATACCCTGGCATATACGGCAGCTGCTTTAAGTTACATGATTCAGAATTCAAGGAAGCCTATTGTTGTCACTGGCTCGCAAAAACCAATAAGCAGGGATGTGACAGACGCAAAGACTAATTTGCTAGATTCCTTCATATATGCAGCCAATGACGAATCCCAAAATGTCAGCATAGTATTTGACGGGAAAGTAATATGCGGCACTAGAGCCAAAAAGGAAAGGGCAAAAAGCTATAACGCCTTTTCCAGCATAAACTTTCCATATCTTGCTGTTATACAGGATGGAGTGCTGCTTAGATATATTCCAGAGGTTCCGATAAAGGAGGATGTGAAATTCTTTTTTGAAATGTCCGAAAAAGTTACCCTATTAAAGCTTTATCCTGGAATGAATCCGTCAATACTTAGCTTTCTGTTTAATCAATATGACATAGTTGTGATAGAAAGCTTTGGTGTTGGTGGCATGCCAGAAACCTTGATGGATGCTTTTTATAAGGAAATGGACAAGTGGGATGGCAAGGATAAGCTGGCGGTTATGACTACTCAGGTTGCTAATGAAGGAAGCAACATGACTGTGTATGAAGTAGGTCGTCAAATAAAGCACGATTTTCATATGATTGAGTCCTACGATATGACACTTGAGGCAACCATTACAAAGCTTATGTGGCTGGAAGGAATGAATTATACAGGAAATCAGCTGCGCGATGGCTTCTACACAGAAATTAACAGGGATATGTTATATAGAAAAAGTAAATAGGTGGGAGATTATGAAAACAATAGCATTATATGATAATGATGCCTACGCCAAGGATTTTGTTGGAAAAGTTATTTCCTGTGATGAAATTACAAAGGGCGATAGTAAGCTATATAAGGTTGTATTAAATCAAACTCTATTTTTCCCTGAACAGGGTGGACAAAGCAGTGACAAGGGCACATTAGATAACAAGCTGGTTATCGATGTGCAAATAGAAGAAGGTATTATTTATCACTATTGTAAGGGCGGCTTTCTGATTGGAGAAGAGGTTCACGGTGTGATTGATTGGGAGCATCGATTCAACAACATGCAGCAGCACACTGGAGAGCATTTATTTACAGGCTTGGCTCACAATACATATGGCGCTGAAAATGTTGGATTTCACCTGAGTGATAATACTGTTACCTTAGATCTAAATATTGAGCTTGATGATGAACAGATAGAATATATTGAAAAAAAGGCAAACGAAATAATTGCCAGAGATGTGGCAGTCAAAGCATACTATCCCAATCAAGAATTATTAGGGGCTATCAGTTATCGCAGCAAAAAGGAGATAAACGGTCCTGTAAGATTAGTGGAAATCGAAGGGATAGATTTATGTGCTTGCTGTGCACCCCATGTAAAATCCACAGGCTGTATTGGCTTGTTAAAGGTTGTGTCCTACGGTAAATATAAGGGCGGCACAAGAGTATATATCCTGTGTGGCATGAGGGCATTACAGGACTACAATCGCAGAATGAATATTCTTGCAAAATCCTACCAGCTGTTAAATTGCATGGAAGAGGAATTGCCTGACAAAATAGAAGGTTTAATGGAAGACAATAAGCAGCTGAAATATCGTATAAACGATATTAGCGGTGAAGTGCTTCGACATGAAATCGAAAAGGTGTCATTTGAAAGTCCTAATGCCATTATTTTCATGGAAGAACTAGATGCAAAGACAATGCGTGATGGGGTCAACTCACTAATGGAAAGCCATGATGGACTTTGCGCATTATTTTCGGGAAATAACACGGCTGGATTTAATTTCATAATAGGAAGTAAAACCATTGATTGTACGGCCGTGGCAAAACATCTTAGGGAAAGCTTAAATGCAAAAGGCGGCGGTAGCAGCCAGATGATACAGGGAAACATAAACGCCACGCTACCAGAAATAGAAGCCCAGCTGCAACTTTTCACACAAACTGATATTTAGCTGCCATGCATAGCCCGCCCTACCACACCCGGTGGTGGATATCATTTGAGCAGATTTGTAGATTAGCTTAATGTGATTAATCTTGCATATGTAGGTGTACTTACACGGCTTT
>SVES01000051.1 GCA_015057305.1 Pseudobutyrivibrio ruminis
TTGTTGAGATGCAATTATTTATGAAGATAGTTCTTTAGAATTGTACTTGATTTTTGTTAGCAGGTTTTTCTTAGTGAATGTAGTAGCAAAAGCAATACTGCATAATCTAGTTCATACATATGCTTTTAAGAATGGTATTATGTCCGCTCTCTACAAACATTACCTTCGAATTGTAAAAGCCGTGTAAGTACACCTACATATGCAAGATTAATCACATTAAGATAATCTACAATCTGCTCTAATGATATTCCCTGTGTGGAGGTGTGGGGACCGGGCGGGGCAGGGCGCCAGCATAAAACTAAAAAAGTAGCTATTCCATTAGTAGCCTTTCCATTTCGTCCCATTCTAGTTTGTGGAAGTGCTTTTGGAAGACTTGAATTAGCCTTTGGTCTTCTTTTGGGAGGGCATAAGTGTTCAGCTCTTCGAGAATCATTTCTACAGCTTCATAGTCCATGTCAGGGCATACTTCCCTGAGAGCACTGTATGCATCTGCAAGCTCAGCCTCTGTAATAGGCTTTTTGATAGCCAAAAGACGTTGTTTTTCCTCCATATAGCCTTGTAGCCTTTCCTTATAGCTGCGAAATAGTGCAAGAAAATCTGAAATATTTGCATCTATTAAAGCTCTGTTGCCAGATTTGCCAGCCATCTCAAGAGTCAGTGCATCCTCTGATAGTTCCTTGGCGCCTATCATCCTTGCTGAGGTCTTAAGGGCATGTACTTTTATGGTGAAAAGCTCTATATCTTCATTTTTATATGCTTCCTCTATTACATTAGAATTGTCCTCTATATCTTCATAAAATGAATCCAAGAATTTTTCAAAATCTTTAAGGCTTCCGCAATACTGCACCCCATCCATAATGGATATGCCCTCTACCTTTGAAAGCTCTATATCATTAATATTCATTCCAAATTCCACCCAAAAAAACTCTTACTGTGTGAGTATTTTTTGCAAATATGCTTTAAACTTTTTTGCTTCCTCATCTGGGAAACATAAGGTCGCACCAATACCTGTGAGCCAGCCGTATAGCTGAGGTGATACGGCTACTGATATTCTTGCCTTTACATGACTTTCTCCATCTGGCCTTATATCAATTTCTTTTCCGAATTTGTCCAAAACCACGCCGATTAAACTCTTTTCAAATCGAATGGTAACAGTCCTTTCTGTTCCTGCAAACATACTGATGTGTTGCTTTGCGTATTCCTGAGGGTTAAGAGCCTCCCGCTGTGCTTTGCCTGTCCGCTCATCCTGGGTCATTTCTGCTGATAGTATTTTATCAACACGATAATGTCGAATCTGCTTGCTATCCTCATCAAAGGCCACCAGGTAGTAATTTTCATCATTGCGAAGCAAGAAGGCTGGACTAACTATATAGGTCTTTCCACCATGCCTTGGCTTCATTTCCTTTGTAAGGGTCCACTCCTGGTATTTAAAGGACATTTTCCTGTCATTATCAAGACATTGATAAATGACATCTATGGTGTAGAAGATTTTTTCATTTCCAGATGCAGTCTTTTCAGGCACTACCACCTGACGAGAGAGTTGGGCTGCATCATCTAAGCTAGCCAAGCTAGTAATTTTATCAACAAGTTCTTTTGTTTTTATGGCAGATATAAACTTAGATGCACCAACTGCATCCACAAGCAGCTTTAGCTCCGCCAACTCAAACACTCGACTAGCAATATAATACCCTTTGTCTCCTTTTACAACATCAATACCAGCATCCATAAGAATATCCATATCCTTGTATACAGTCTTACGTTCCGCTGGAATATTTCTAGCTTTTAAACGCTTTGTCATTTCAATTGCGTTTATCTGATGCTTCTCGTCACTTTCCTCCATGAGAATCTGATATTCATTTAAAATCTTATATTTTTGTCCCCCAACGTGTGGCATGGTTTTACCTCTCTACTATTTTTACTTAAGGCTTTTTGTGATATAATTCTTATTTGATTATAAGTTAATTTTTTAATGATTTAAAGGAATTATATGAGTAGACAAGATTTTTATAATAAATGCAGAAGCGATTATCCCATATTCACATATCAGGGATATTCCTACAATATAGACAATAACGGTATCCGAATGACCTTTGATTTTTCTATTAATGGTCTATCTGATTTTCATCCAACATGGTTCATTCATCAGATTCATAGAATGGCAAACCTCGACTCAAACCTAATTGATGAGATGGTATTTTCCCTTGGAATGGTGGAGCTTATCAGCTACTGGAAGATTGCATGTCCGCCTACTGTTGTTATTAAGGACAGGGCTTTAAGTGATGAACAAATTAGCTGGTGGAAGAAGCTTTACTGGGGTGGACTAGGAGAGTTTTATTACACCAATGGCATTGATGAATCTATGGAAGACTTCATGACAATCAAATGCGAATCCAATAAACCTAGCAATCCACCTAAGTTTGTAACTGATAAGGCCAGCAAGCCAGGGCAGCTTCCTAAGGTTATGGTGCCTGTTGGCGGTGGAAAAGATTCCGTGGTTTCCATCGAGCTTCTTAAGGATAAGGCCGATGTTAACTGCTACGTAATCAATTCCAGGGGTGCCACTGATGCCACTGTGGAAGTTGGAGAGCTTACTGATAAGACTATCTACGCTAAGCGTACCCTTGATAAAAACATGCTTGATTTAAACGCCAAGGGATATCTTAATGGTCACACACCATTTTCCGCTTTGGTTGCATTCTCAAGCATCATTGCAGGATATATTAATGGACTTAGCTTTGTTGCACTTTCTAATGAATCCAGTGCCAACGAATCTACCGTTGCTGGTAGCTATGTTAACCATCAGTATTCTAAGTCTTACGAATTCGAGGAAGATTTTAGATATTACGAGCGTACATTTATTGGAAGCGGAGTTTACTATTTCAGCTTCCTTCGCCCACTTGCAGAGCTTCAGATTGCCATGCTTTTCTCGCGGTTCAAGAAATACCACGGCGTATTCAAAAGCTGTAATGTAGGTAGCAAGCAGGATATCTGGTGTGGTCATTGCCCTAAGTGCCTTTTTGTTTATATCATCCTTTCTCCATTCCTTACACTGGAGGAGCTTGATAACATCTTTGGCAAGAGGTTGTTTGAGGATGAGACACTTATGGAGGATTTTGACAAGCTCTGTGGAATCCTTCCAGAAAAGCCATTTGAGTGTGTAGGTAGCCGTGATGAGGTCAATGCTTCGATAATCGAAGCAATTCGTATATACGATAATAAGGGGATCGAACTTCCAACACTTCTTAGTCATTATAAGAATGCCAAGCCTGTAGCAGGTGAGGATTTTACAGCTATCGTAAATGGGTATTCACAGGAACATGGCTTAAATGAATACTTTGAAAATATTATTAAGGACGCTTTGAAATAAAATGAAAGAAACAATTAGAAATCTAGTAAAAGATAAAAAAGTTTTAATACTTGGATTTGGACGAGAGGGACAATCAAGCTTTCGCCTCATATCATCTGTAGGCGGTTACAGCTGCCTAGACATAGCTGATGCTAACGCCGTAAGCAGTGACCTTACAGCTATGCACAATGTAATCACCGGGGCTAACTATTTAGATTGCCTAGATGATTATAATGTAGTACTAAAGAGCCCTGGCATCGTGCTTCCTAAGGATATTAAGGAATACAAGTGCCACATTACCTGCCAAGCAGATTTGTTCCTTATGGTATATGGTGCCCAGACAATTGGTATCACAGGTACTAAGGGCAAATCCACAACTTCTTCACTTTTATATCATATACTTAAAACATGCGGCAAGGATGTGCTATTTGGTGGTAACATCGGTCTTCCTATTTTTGATATTACAGACCAGATTCACCCACGCACTATTATCGTTTTTGAGCTTTCCTGCCACCAGCTTGAATATGCTCATTATTCCCCATCCAAGGCTATCCTTCTAAACCTTTACGAGGATCACCTTGATCATTATGGCACTGTTGAAAAGTACTGGAACGCTAAGAAGAACATTTACAGAAACCAGGGCTACTGTGATTTCCTATTTTGCAATCCTGATTTCTTACCAACACCAGGCGAGTGCAAGGCTGCTGTAATCAAGGTTAAATCTGCAGACCTTCCATTCAAATCATTTGAAGATATAGATGGGGTTACTCTCCGTGGTACACACAATCTGTTCAACACAGCTTTTGTATATGATGTGTGCAGAAGATACGATATCACTGATGAGGAATTTATAGAAGCTCTCGCTAGCTTCAAAACACTTGCTCATCGCCTTCAGTTCATCGGTAAGAAGAATGATGTTGATTACTACGACGATTCTATCTCTACCACAGTAGAATCTGCTATCAGCGCAGTTCGTGCTATTCCTAATGCAGGCACTCTGCTACTTGGGGGCATGGACAGAGGAATCGATTACGACCCATTAGTTGAATTCTTACCTACCACCAGATTAGAGCACATTATCCTAATGTACGACAGTGGTAAGGTTATTTTGGATAAGCTTAAGGCTACCGCAAGCGAGGATTTCATGAGTAGGGTTACTTACATAGAAGAGCTTGCCGATGCCTGCACATTTGCTGTAGAAAATGCAACAAAGGGAAGCGCCGTTATTTTATCTCCTGCTGCAGCCAGCTACGGTCATTTCAAAAATTTTGAGCAGCGAGGTGATTTTTTCAAAGAACACGTAGGCCTATAAGGAGACTTCATATGACAAGATTAAACCTAAATCAACAAGGTCCAATCACACGTAGATGTTCCATTTGTGGGCGCCGAATTCCTATAAGTTCCGCTTATGACGAGTGTAAGGAATGTATGAAAAATGAACTTTTTCCAAAGGTAAAGGATTTCATACAAAATAACTATGATGTTAATGAAATGATGGTTGCCGAGGTCTTTGGAATTGATACCAGTCTGATTCATGAGTGGGTTCGAGAGGGACATTTGGAATACAAAAAAAGCGAATTATAATTATTGCATAAAACAAGCAGCCCTAATGGGCTGCTTGTTTGTTTATAGCCTACTATCATGACAAGTGAAGTACACCGTCTGGCGTTCGTCGGCTATGGTATGAAGAAGCTTTAACGCCTCCTTAATTTTTCTATCATCTAGATTTGTAAAAGGATCATCCAGAATAAGGATTGGCTTTTCTTCAGGATAAAGCACATCTACAAGTGCTAGACGAGAACAAAGCGCCACTAAATCCTGATATCCTTGGGACAGGTATTCAGCCCCCTTTGTACTTCCAGAGTAGCTTAGCTTGATATTTAAATCCATATCCAGTTCAAAATCTTCAATAGCATATCCTGACTGGGTCCCCTCTGGCCCATCAATAAGGCTCAAATACTTATGCAAACCATTTTGAAGTGGCTGCATATATTTTGATTGAAAACTCTCCCTTGCTTTGTTAAGAAATTCTTCGGTCTTAGCCAAGATATCCGCTTCCTTGCGATATTCCTTTTCCTTTACCTCCAAGCGCTCCATTTGTTCAGAGATATCGCTCAATCGTTCCACCTCTTCAAGTGCCTGGGAAAGATTTTCCTTTTCCTGAATAATCTGTTTGTTTAAATCCACAATCTGTTCATCAATAATTGCCTGCTGCTGTTGCAAATCATCTACTGATTGAACATTGTCATTTACATCAAATTCCTTTTCAAACCTGCCTATTTCTTGCTTAAGTTCTTCTATTCTCTCTTTTATAGCTTCATAAGCATGCTTTTTAAGGCCAATGCTTTGGATAGCCTCAGCTCGTCTCAAGGATTCATCTACAGGATATCGCTTTAATATATTCTCAATATCCCCAGTCATAGTTTTTATACTATTGAGGTGGCTTTCCATTTCTTCCTGCACTTCTAAATATTTGGCATATCTTTCAGCATCCTTTTTTAGCTGCGCCAAAAATTCATATTCTCCGCCCATATCGTACAGGTTGATGCCATAGCTAGAGGCAAATGGCTGAATTTTTGTATATAATTCCAGCTGTAAGTCAGCCAGCTCATCTAAGGTGCCTTCAGATTCTTGATGACGAGAGTTTTCTTCCTCAAGAAGATGTCGATATTGATCCAGCTTTCGTCTTATTTCGTATACATTTTCCTGCATTGAAGCTGCTCTGGTTAGCAAAAAGTGAGATAGGAATTCTTCACATTCCTCCTCTAGCTCCCTTAGCTCTAGCTTGCTAAGCTCGAGCTGGTCTTCTTCCGCTGAAACTCTTTCATCAAAATCTGCCGCCTGCTTAAGCTTATTTTTGTGGGTACGTCTGCCAGTAATTATCAGTAACACAATATCTGCAATAGCAGCTACAAAACTGGCTATTTCTACAATCCTTCCTATGGTGCTAGTCATATAGTTTGTAAAGACCACGCCTGTTAACACAAAGATTACAAGAAGTATTGTTCCTAAAACGTGCCAAACAGTTACTGTATTTTTCTTGTTAAGCTTTTCGTTTGCTTCCCTCTCAGCCTTTAGGTTTATAAGCCTTTCGTTGCTCTGGCTGATTAATGCCTGCAAGCCTGTAATCTGAGTAGTTTCTCTTTCGATGTGTGCCAGCTGCTCGTCAGTTGGCACTAGTTTATCAAAGAAAAACCTAAGCTCTGTAAGCTGCTTGGTTGATTCATCCGATAATTTTGAATGTTCCGCTTTTGCTTTAAGGTCAGATAAATTTGCAGCCATTTTATTCCAAATTGCAAATTCTGAATCATCTGGAATTCTTTCTTCAAAAGGCTTTTTAAAAACCTCTTTTTCTTTACTGCTGTCCTCTGTCAAAGCCTTGTAGGCTCTCTCATGTATAGCCAAATCACGCTCTGTTTGCTCAAGCACAACTATCTCGTCATCAGTCGGAACTCCAGCAGCAAAAAAGTTTTCTAGCTCAGCTAGCTTTTGCTCCTCCGATAAAAGGTTCTCTTTATGAGTTTTGTATGCCCCAAGCTCCTGTTCCTTCTTGCTTTGAAGCTGGATTTCCTCTGAAAGCTTTGCTTTTGAGGCATTTAACTCATCTAGACTATCTAGCTTTTCTTCAAGCAAGCAGCTCATAGCCTCAACGCTTTCTTCAATTGCAGGAAGCTTCTCATACTCTTCCTTACACTTATTAATCTCTAGCTTGGTGCCATATAATTTACCAGGATTTATCTTACTGTTACGTGTGTATTCAACCCTGGCATCTTTGACGCTTTTTAATGCCACATCAAAATTGCTGATATCATCCCTAGCCGAGGTGAGATTACCCATTTTGGCATTAAGGGAATCGGTCATAGCCGTACCTAAGGATAGCTGTGGAATATATACGCTCTTTTCAAAAGAATCTCTATCTACTCTAAATAATTCTTCACCGATATTTTCAGAATAATCATTGCTCTGCAACCCTGTAGTATTATCGTAAAGCGCAAATGTATCGTCCTTATCTGTTTTGCCGAATGTACGCTCTATTCGATATGTCTTGCCATTGGTGCTAAAAACAATATTCCCCCCACAAAGGCTTCCGTCCCATGGAAGATAATGGTTTCGTTCCAAAAGCTTTTTCTTGGTATTTGGCGAATATTCCAAGCCATAAAACATAGCCTTTAGAAAGACTGAAAATGTGGTCTTGCCCCATCCATTTTCCTGAAGAATAGAATTGAAGCCACTATTAAAATCATATTTAAATTCTGCGATTTTGCCAAAATGGGCAATATGACACGAAATTAGTTTCATTTATAAATCCTCCCCCATTATGGCTCTTATGCCAATTTCAATAATCTTTGCCTTCTCATCCTCATCCATATCCTGTGCCTGGACTATGCGAACAAATTCCCCTTTAAGGCTCTTGTCATATTTGAAACTGTCATAATCAATAAGTGTCTTAGTTCGATCGTAACATTTTACAAAATAATATTTATTTTCAAATAATCTGACAAAACGGATAATATCAAGCTCATCATCCATTTCTCGCTCTCCTGTGATGACAAACTTAACCAAATCCTGTTCGTCAACATCAAGCAGCAGCTCCCTTGCTTTAGTCGCTACAGCTTGCAAATTCATGTCAGCTGTAACCTCTACATTTATTTCGTGAAGTCTTCTAAGTGCAAAGGGAATAAATTCGGATGTAATCTCGCCATTTTCGATTTCCAGCAAAACAAAGCCCTTGTCGCCAGTCTCGTCAAAGCCTCTGCCCTCTAAGCAGCCTGGGTAGCAATACACGCCTCTGTCATCCAATTGCTCATAAATATATTTATGTATGTGTCCAAGGGCCAGATAATCTATAAATTTCCCCTTTAATGATGTGATATTTATGATTTCTGCCCCATCCCTGCCCTCATAATCGGACTGTTGTCCATGTAACATAACTATATTGGTAGCTGCCGAATCAAGCACTAATCTCTGGGCCATGGTAGAAGCATTTGATGAATTAAGCTCCATGCCTGTGATTGTTACAGCATCACACTGGTAGCTTGTCCATCCATCAGAATTGAACATATGAAAATTAGAAGGTATGTCGTCTATACCTTCTTCCATGAAATCGCATCGGTCATGATTCCCCTTGAGATAATAAAAATCAATCTCTGGAGCATTCACAATCTGTTCAACAACACGCTTTTTGACATCCTTACGAATATGGGGCTTGTCAAACAAATCTCCCGCTATCAAAATGGCACGCACATCATTATCCTTGGCGTACTCTACCATTCTTTCGTAGGTCTCCACAAGCTCTATGCGGCGCAAGCTAGCTTGCTCCTTATCCAAATTGCTCTCCATTTTGGAATCTAAGTGCAGGTCTGCACAATGAATAATCTTCATAGTATGTCTTCTCCCAATTTTCTATATTCTATCATAAATAAAAAAATGAGACCACCTATGTTATTCATAAATGGTCTCACCTTTTATACTGATTTTTCTAGTAGACTATTCCTCAACTGTTTCAGTAGCCACACTATTTATCTGCTGTAAGTCTAAATCTACTTACAACCTCTGTTAAATGGTCTGAAATATCATTCTGTACATCTGACATTTCATTGATTTGTACAACAGTATCTGATAATCCCTCAACAGAGTCCATAACATTTCCACTGTTTGCTGCTGTATTTTGTGTTGCCTCAGCAATATTCTGAATAGCATCTCTAACCTCATTCATAATTTCCTGAATAGAATCTGTCATTTGGGACAGCTTTTCTGAGGTATCCTTGATAGATTCAGCATCTTGTCCATACCGCTCAGCAACATCCACAAATTTCTTATAATCTGGAGTTACTGTATTTGAAACATAATCTAGTAGTGATTTAGCATTTGTCGCCAAACCTTCAAAGGCTTCCTGAATACCCGAAATTGTCTCCTGAATCTTCTCAACAGAATCTGTTGTCTGACCTGCCAGCTTGCCTATCTCTGTTGCTACTACAGCAAAGCCTTTGCCTTGCTCACCTGCTCTTGCAGCCTCAATTGAAGCATTTAATGAAAGCAGTGTGATTTGATCTGCTATGTCAGCAATTACACTTGCCATCTCTCCAATATTCTCTACAACCTTGGACTGGGCTATACTATCCTCTAGCTTTGTTTCAAAGCTTGTCTTCAAGGTCTGGGACTTATCAAAGGCTTCCTGACTATTCTTTCCTATTTCTTCTGCTCTCTTTTGTATATCAATAGCAAGCTCAAGACTTCCTTTTGTCTCTTCATTTAAATTATCTGTAGACTGTGCAACCTGATCCACTGAAGCCGATAATTCCTCTGTGGCAGCTGATGAATTCATCATATCAGAATTAACTTCAGTCATTACATCAACAATCTTATCAAACTCTATCTTAAGCTCCTCAGCTGAATTTTTTAATCTGCTGCTGGCATCATTTATCTCGATAGAATAATCTGAAATGCTTTGGATAACACCTTTGTTATTTCCATACATCTCATTTAAAGATGAAGACATTATCGCCAGTTCATCCTTACCTTTAACAGAAAGCTTATCTATAGTAAAATCGCCCTCTGCCAGTTCTGTAGCAAAATTCTGAACCTTACGAATAGTTTTGGCAACTCCACCTATTCCCATTACTATGAAAACTATTGCTACTATTATTGCTATAATACAAACTGCGATTAGCCTATTAATTAATTGATAAATCGGCTGCATCAGTTCATAGCCATCTATTGCCACCATCAATTTCCAGCCTGTCAAACCAATAGTGTCATAGTAAACCTTGTAATCTGTCTTTCCCTGAGTGTAACTTGTTATTCCGGAGTCATTAGATAGAATGGTAGACATCATTGCAGCAACTGTACTGTTTTCATCCTCTGTCAGATTTGCACCACTTTGTACCTTCTCATCATCATAGCCTGCAATTAATAAACCATCAGCTGCCGTAAGAATTCCTACACCAGTGTCTCCCACCTTTATATTTCCAATAATTTCTGTAATTGCAGTAAGCTCTATATCTACTGTTACACAACCTATTTTATTTCCATTTACTACAATTGGAGTAGAGCATGAAGACATAATGGTTCCAGAGGTTGGATCATAATACGGATCTGTAATCATTGGAACATCGCTATTCATAGCATTGGTATAGTACTCCTGAGTAAAATAATCATATTCTGCATTACTATATTCCCAAGTAGTAACTGCACTGTCACCGTCCTTATAAACATACGGACCGTAATACTGCTGCTCCGGGTCATAAGCATATGGTTCGAACCATAGTCCCGAACCCAGTACTATATCATTTGTAGCTATCATTTCCTCAAGCATTTTCTCGTAGGCATCCCACTGAGTATATGTATATGATGATGCTACACTTATAGCAATTGCTTCTGCCAAGGTTTCTACATCCTGTAAATATCCACTAACGTCCGAGCTGTTAGCCCTAAGTTCTGCCTCCATAGACTGTTGAGTCTTTTCATCCACTAATTTTTCACTAGACGTGGCAGAGATAACTGTTAGCAATATCTGGGCTAATACCAGTATTGGCAAAATCATTACTAACATTTTGGTTCCAATTTTCTTAAAATTCATAATTTAACCCCTTTTCTAGCAGTGACAATTATATAAGATAATCTTATTCTATAAATGTGTAATAATGTTGAAAAAAATACATATTTTTGTGAATATTCTTTGTACCAAAAAACCGCCATATGCAATATGCATTAGGCGGTCTAATCATTATTTTTCTGATTGCTTAAGAAATATATTCTCGATGGCATTAACTATCTTAGTCTGCATTGGAGGCTTAACAAAATATCCAGCAGGCTTTAGATCTAAAACTGCATCCACGTGCTCTTTATCAGCAATACCTGTCAAAAAGATAACTGGAACGTCCTTGTAATCCTCCTCAGCACGTATCATTTCAAGAGTCTGTCTTCCATCTACTACAGGCATCTCGTAATCCAGGATTATTAAATCAGGTCTGTCAGAACCCATTGCCTTCATGCACTGTGCTGCTGAAGTTGCCAGAGTAACTCTATATTTATCCTGAAGCATATTTCGCATATTGCGAAGTAATACAGGATTATCGTCAACCACAATTATGTGACGCTTTTCTGTCTCCTTGACTGCATTTAGAATCGCATCTGCATTCATGTTAAACTCTTTGCAAATCTCACGGATAATCGTCTCTCGACTAGGCTGTTGGATATGCTTGCACTGACCTGAATAATAGTAAGCTATAAACATTTGCTTTTTAAGCTCTCGACCAAATGTTATAACAGGTAATTCAGGATTGTATTCTTGAATTGTCTCAAAGATATCTTCTTGAGTAACCTCAAAACTATCTATATCCATTAAAACCAAATCAGGAGTATATAGCTTAAGCATACTCTTAATTATTTTTGCACTAGATGTACATAGCTGGGTGTGAAAGTGCTGTGCTAAAAACGAATTCACATCTGATGGTGAGTCAGCGCTAAAATCGCCAACTATAAGAATTTTACGCATCTTTTTCTCCTTAACTCTGTAATTCTTCTATATCTACAAGTGCCTCTTCATCCTCTAGATTAATTATATGACTGTTTAAATGCTCGATTTTCTTTTGTATATCATCTTCATATGAAAATGCCATAATCTGCCTCATATTATTATCGGCGGCCTCAGAATCATGGGTCATAATTGCAATCTTAAGCATTTCTAACAAGCCAAATAAATCGTCCATATCATCCATTTTGGGCTTTTCTACTTCTGATGCTAATACCGACAGCCTGTCTTTCATATTATCCAGTTCGTCCATAAGTATAGGTGTCAGTACTTTTACTCTATCTATATCTCCGTCTCTGGCTGCGAACTCACAAAGTTTTGCCAGCCCGCCCAAAGCAGTGGCTCCTATAGTATTTGCCATGCTCTTGATTCCATGAACCTTTATGCGATAGTCTTCAAGAACGGAATCATCTAGATTATTATAATACCTTAGAACCTCGTCTCTTTCAAATCCTATTGACTCATAAAAATCCAAGGCTGATTGATATACCATATTAGAATCCGGAAAATGCAACAGGGCATAATCCCATTCTACTCCCTCTATTTCCGGTAATTCTATTCTTTTAACTCTGTTCTTTCTAGCCTCATCCTTTGCATCTGGCTCATGATATTCTAAGAGGGATTCAGGCAGAAAATCTCTGATTGTCTTTTCAAGCTGTGCTGGAACTACTGGCTTAGATAAAAAGCCATGAAATCCCATTGTCATGTATCTTTCTTTGGCTCCAGCAATG
The DNA here is from genome assembly GCA_015057305.1 of Pseudobutyrivibrio ruminis. Lineage (GTDB taxonomy): Bacteria > Bacillota > Clostridia > Lachnospirales > Lachnospiraceae > Pseudobutyrivibrio > Pseudobutyrivibrio ruminis_F. The sequence continues at coordinate 12,611 of SVES01000051.1, forward strand.
GCATTAGCTGTCAAAGCGATAACAGGTGTGCCAAGGCACTTATTTCCCTCTAGGGTAGCCATAGCTTTAAAGGTTTCCACTCCATCCATACCAGGCATCATGTGGTCCAAAAAAATCATATCGTAATGCTGTTTTTTTATTAACTGTAGGCACTCTGTTCCACTTTCAGCTTCAGTAACTCCTACCTTAGAATCCTTAAGCAGCGAAACAAATACCTTGCGATTCATAGCATTATCATCTACCACCAAGAATTTTGCCTTAGGGGCTTCAAAGCTTGTACTGTATTCATAATTGGAGGTAAGCTGCTTTAATCTTTGCTCAAAATTTCCTATTGGCTCATCATTAACTATCTCTTGAGTAATAGTAAATGAGAAGGTTGAGCCCTCTCCATAGACGCTTTCAACGTTTAATGTACTACCCATCATTTTTAAAAGATTTTGGGTGATGGTCATTCCCAAGCCGGCGCCTTCGATATTTCTATTTCGGCTAACCTCCAGGCGCTCAAAGGAATCAAACATTCGCTTGATATCCTCTTGTTTTATACCGATACCAGTATCTCTTATATAGAATGAAAGATCTGTATAATTTCCAAAGCTTTTATTTGATTTTGCTGAGATTTCTACATACCCTTCTTGAGTATATTTTACGGCATTAGTGATGATATTTGTAAGCACCTGTTTAATGCGGATATCATCCCCCAGCATATTCGACGGAATTTCACTATCTATATTAAGTCTGATTTCCAGATTTTTTTCTTTTGCTCTCAGGGTGACATTATTTAAAACATCATGCATAAGGCTCATAAAATCGTATTCGCCTTTGACAATTCCCATCTTACCTGATTCAATTTTAGTTATGTCTAAGATGTCATTAATAAGAGAGAGAAGGTTCTGAGATGCCGTTTTAATATCTAGTGCGTACTCCTCTACAACCTTTTCAGTAGTTTCCCTTAAAATCATTTCATCCATACCCATAATGGTATTGATAGGTGTCCTGATTTCATGAGACATATTAGCCAAAAAATTGCTCTTTGCCTCTGTGGCTGTTTGAGCCTGTTTTTCCGCCTTCTTTGCCTGTAGTGTTTTTTCTAGCAAATCGTCATTATTGATTGCGGCCTGCTTGTATAAGCTGTCATATACATTGCGTTGGAATTTGATAATCAAGCCTATTGCAAAAGCGCTTATCATCATTGACTGAATCACATCAAAAAATACACTTTCCCTATTTTCCAAAGGTACAACATACTCAGGGTGATAATAGGAAACTACGTAGCAGCCAATTATAATAGCTACATCTGTTAAAAGCAAAAACAAAAAGTCCATACCATCCAACAGCATAAAAATAAAAATTATGCCCATGGAAAACCAACAGACCATACCGCTATTTATACCACCTGTTACAAAAAACATAACAGGGAATAGACCTATACCCACAACAAAGCAGACGGCTATGGTGCTGTTTTTAAGTCTATTCTTATAATTGGCCATATATATGCACACGCCATCAATAATAATAGATATAGCAATAACGGCCGTCAAAATCATTGACATGCCGTTTATTATATTAACTGGAATTGTAATTATTCCGCCTACAAATCCGACTATTGTAATTATGTTGAACAAAACTAAATCTGTAGGCAAGTCTTCACTAAAGAATCTTTTTTGAAATTTTTTTATCGTGTTCAAAACTTATACCCTACTAATAATTCCCAACTTTGTAATGTAGCGCAAAATCGCCTAAAATAAATATATATTAATTGGGTTTTTGGTACAAGATTAATAGTCTGAACTTTTCGTGAACTTTAAATATTTTCTATTTGCCAGTCGATTGGTTCTAAACCATGGGCTTTCAAAAATTCATTAGTCTGGCTAAAGTGCTTACAACCAAAGAAGCCTCTATAAGCTGACAACGGCGAAGGATGTGGAGCCTTTAAAATCAAATGGTTAGGGTTGTTAAGCTTTGCACATTTTTTGGCAGCTGGAGAGCCCCACAACAGAAATACTATCGGCCTATTCTCTTTATTTAATATATCTATTACAGCATCTGTAAACTGCTCCCAACCTATATTTGAATGACTAGCAGCTTGATGTGCTCTGACAGTCAAAACATTGTTGAGCATTAATACACCTTGCCTAGCCCATTTTTCCAAATAGCCATTATTTGGAATATAACACCCCAAATCATCATTTAATTCCTTATATATATTTACCAAGGAAGGTGGCGTTTTTACCCCTGGCTTTACTGAAAAGCAAAGACCGTGAGCCTGACCTGGTTCATGATATGGATCTTGCCCGATTATAACTGCCTTGACCTTATTTAACGGCGTAAAATCAAAAGCATTAAAAATATCATTTGCTGGAGGGTATACCACATTTTCATGATATTCTTTTTTAACAGTTTCATATAAGCTCTTGTAGTATGGCTTTTTAAATTCTGGAGTCAATGGCTCCAACCAATCATTTGAAATTGCTGACATATTATTCTCCTTAACCAGGCTATTGAAGTATCCAATCATCTAGCGGTAGCCAAAATCCCTTAGCTTTTAGCTCCTCCTCAATTACATCCAGCGTCTCCTCACTATCTGCGCTTATGACATGGTAATGATAGCCACTAGTTGCAGAGCTTAAAGATTTTGACTTTCCAGACCTAATGGCCTCCATAAACTCCTTGGCATCTCTTCTGCTGCTAACACCAAGCGGCGCTTCTAGTCTATTATAAAATCTGTGATTGATTATAATATTTTCAGCACAGCCCCCGTTGTCAACTATAGCAAAAAGCTCCTCCAATATTTCATCATCTGTATGGCAACTTTTTATTATACGTTTGCACTTGTTTTCTGCATTAATGACATAGCCTTTATTAGTTGAAGTAATATCAACTCCGTTCGCCCTAATTAACGCTATATCAGTAACTATAACCTGCCTACTAACATCAAATTTCTTTGCAAGACAAGTACCAGACACTGGAGTATCGCATTTACGGATTATTTCAATTATGCTTTTGCGTCTTGTTTCTCCGTCCATTTATCCTCCCATTTAAATAGCATGCAAATTTTTCATTGAAATATCAAGTATAGGAGCTGAATGTGTAAGTGCTCCACTTGAAACATAGTCTACCCCGCTATCAATAATATTTTTAATGTTTTCTTTTGTAACATTTCCAGAGCACTCTGTCTTTGCTCTACCATCAATTATTCTAACTGCCTCTTTCATGGTAGCCACATCCATATTGTCAAGCATAATTATATCAGCACCAGCATCTGCGGCTTCCTTGACCTGCTCTAATGTTTCTGTTTCGATTTCAATCTTTCTTACAAATGGTGCGTATGCTTTTGCCATCTCTATTGCCTTTGTAATAGAGCCTGCTGCACCAATATGGTTATCCTTAAGAAGTACCCCATCAGACAAATTATATCGATGATTTTGTCCTCCACCACATTTTACTGCATATTTTTCAAAAATACGCATGTTAGGTGTTGTCTTTCTAGTATCAAGCAAAACTGTTTTGCTGCCTGACAATAACTTTGACACTTCATTTGTGTATGTAGCTATTCCGCTCATACGCTGCAAATAATTAAGAGCAACTCTCTCGCCAGACAAAAGCACTCTGATATCGCCTCTAACCTTTGCCATCAGTTGTCCCTTATTAACAGAATCTCCATCCTTCACATACTTTTCCACTACAGTATTGTCGTCAAGGAGTTTAAATACACGCTCGTAAACATCCATTCCACAGATGATTCCATCTTGCTTTGCAATCAAATCTACTTCCCCAGGCTTTGCTTCTGGCATAACTGCATTAGTGCTGACATCCTCGCTTGATATATCCTCTCTGAGTGCCAGCTTGATTAACTCATCTGCATTCAGTCTCATTGTAATATCGTTCATTATATTACCTCCTTCTCGGCTCTACGTTTTGCTTCTTTTTCTATTTCACCTACTACCATTGCATGGTAGTTTTCCATTATACTTGGAAGATCCTGATAACCATCCATGTTTACCATGTTTTCAAAATCTTTTGCCACCTTAAAGCCTTTCTTGGCTGCAATATCATATGCTGCTCTCTTTGCAAAAACCAGGCTTTCCAAAAGAGAATTGCTTGCAAGCCTATTGCGGCCATGTACACCGTTGCAGCTGGTTTCTCCTATGGCATACAATTGTTCCATAGTGGTTTTGCTATCCTTATCAACGTATATTCCACCCATAAAATAATGCTGAGCAGGAACTACTGGCACCCAAGTCTTAAGTGGGTCATAGCCAGCCTCCACGCAGTGTTGATAAATATTAGGGAAATGATTTAATATTTCATCCTCTGGTATTGGAGAAAAATCAAGCCATACATGTTCAGTTCCCTGTTCCTTCATCTTGGCAAAAATTGCATTGCTAACTACATCTCTTGGCTGGAGTTCATCTGTAAATCTGTCTCCGTTTTTGTCCCTGAGAACTGCCCCCTCACCCCTTACTGACTCAGAGATAAGAAAGCTTCTTCCATTCTGTCTAGTAAACAAAGTGGTTGGATGAATCTGTACATAATCACAATTTTCCAAACGCACATTATGATACATTGCAAGGGCTAGCGCATCCCCTGATATATGTCTGAAATTTGTTGAGTGAGTGTAGACACCGCCTAATCCTCCGCAAGCCAATACTGTTACATCCGCTTGAATTGCAGTAGTCTTTCCATCCATATCTGCCACAACTATTCCGTAGCACACATTGTCATGGCACACCCAATCAACCATAGTTGTATGAGCCTTTAGGGTGATATTCTCACGCTCCATAGCTCTATTCAAAAGCTTGCTGGTTATCTCCCTGCCAGTCACATCTGCATGAAATAGAATTCGATTGTTAGAATGAGCACCTTCCTTCGTAAATACGAATTCTCCATCCTTCTTTTCGAACTCTACTCCATAGCCTTCCAGGTCAGCAATAATTGCCTGGGAGCTTCTAATCATAATCTCTACAGATTCCTTGCGATTTTCGTAGTGACCTGCTCGCATAGTATCCTCAAAATAAGAATCATAATCTGCATCATCTCTCAACATACAGATTCCGCCCTGAGCCAAGAAGCTATCACTTCCGTCAAGGGCATCCTTTGATATACAAAGTATTTTTTTATCCTGTGGAAGACTGAGGGCGCAGAATAAACCAGCCGCTCCAGTTCCAACTATCACAACATCATAACGTTCCATTTTACCTTGCCAACTCCAACATTCTCTTAAGGGGCACTAATGACTTCTCCCTTTTCTCCTGACTTACCTCTACTACTCCCGTATTATCTCTAAGGCAATCTCTTACCTTCTCCAATGTAACCTTTTTCATATTAGGACAAATCTGTACTGAACCTGCTGCAAAAAACTCCTTCTCTGGATTATTCTGCTTTAGCTGATAGAGTACCCCCAGCTCTGTTGATATGATAAATTCCTTCTTATCAGATTTAGTAGCATAATCAATTATGCCTGATGTGCTGCCAATATAATCTGCCAGCTCAAGCACATCCAGGGTACACTCAGGATGAATGAGTACTTCTGCCTCTGGATGTGACTCTTTAGCACGCTTAATCATATCCACTGTTACAGCCTTGTGCACATGGCAATAGCCATCATTAAATATAAAGTTTTTCTCTGGAAGCTTGCTTGCAATATATCTACCCAAATTCTCATCTGGAATGAAAAAGATATTTTTGTTAGGAAGAGACTTTACAATCTTCATAGCATTTGCTGATGTAACGCATACATCTGAATGCATCTTCAGCTCCGCAGTTGAATTAATATAGCAAACTACTGCCACATCATCATATTCCCTACGTACCTCTTCGATACGCTCTATCTCAGCCATGTGTGCCATTGGGCAATCCGCCTTGGCATCAGGAAGCAGCACTGTCTTCTTAGGATTCAATATTTTAGCTGATTCGCCCATAAACTGAACCCCCGCAAACACAATAGTGCTTTCCTTCAAATCTACCGCTACCTTTGCCAGATAATAACTATCCCCCACATAATCTGCAATTGCCTGCACATCATCATTAACATAATAGTGCGCCAATACTACAGCATTCTTTTCCTTCTTTAATTGTTGAATTTCTTCTACCAGTGTCATAGCAACTCTCCTTTTACATAAGGTTCTCAATTGACAGCTAGTATACCACATGCCTTTACCACTGACAAGACACCTGCAATTCTCTTTGCCACTTTTCACACAGACCACTAAAAATTGCCATGCATAGCCTGCCCTACCACACCCGGTGGTGGATACAATCGCAGATTTTAGATTAGTTAAATGTGATATCTTGCATATCTATTAGTAGGTGTTCTTACAAGGTTTTACAATTCTATCAGTAAAGTATGTAGAGAGCGGACATATTTATTAGTTAAG
>SVES01000052.1 GCA_015057305.1 Pseudobutyrivibrio ruminis
CTCCTATTCTATGCATTACACTTCCTAACGCCATGCCAGTGGCAGTTAGGAACGACTAATTTAATTGTGTAAAATTAATTTGCTCTATTATATTAACATGGATTTGTAAAAATGGTACCCTATTTTTGCAAAGAAAAGGGCTACTGAGAAAACTTCTCAGTAGCCCTTAGTCAAATCTTATTTGACGTGCGTCAAATAAGATTTTCTATATACACCTGCAATTAGCTATCTTTAATATTTCCTAAATATTTTCCTCATTCCACTTACAAATTTTTAACACAAATAATTGATAAAATCGTTTTAACGCCACTACATGACGGTGTTTTAATTCTGATTAGGGGTCGTACTTTTATGAAGCTAATTAAAAGATTTTTATATTTATGCTGTGCTCTTGCCATAAGTTCATATTTAGCCTTTCCTCAAGTTGCTTATGCCACTGAATTATCAGTGCAATTACAGGAAAGCGGCTCTACAAATTCTGAACGCAAAAAGGTTAGCAATCTAGAGATAAGTGAATTAGAGTCACCTTCCATTGGGAAGCTTTTGGATTCCTCGGCAACGGTAACCTCTGCCGAAGGTTATTCGTGGAATATTCCAGCTATTTGGCTGGATGCCTCAGGCAAAATGGTAAGTGGGTATGCTACAGGCACCAATTATCATCCAATTCTTGTATTTTATGTACCAGAGGAATATGAAGTATCAAATACCGACGGTATACTAGAGATTAAAATCAGTGATGACCTAATAACACTTATCGGCACTGACAAATTGCGTGTTGTGGCTGGAAGTCATACTGGAATTACATTTATATTAGACGACGCCACTCTAATAGCTTTTGCGCAAGCTGTTGAAAACAGCCACCAAAATGATATTACCAATCAGGTTACTACCTATCAAAACGAACCTGCTGATACTGGGGCTAATATATATTATCCGGAACAAGCATCAACCCCTGCTCCAGTTACTGATGAACTATCTCAGATTGATAAGCAAAGATTACTGGATTTATATTGTTCAAATACTGCCAAGGATGCTATAGATGAAGATAGTTTAGCTGAATTCGTTTATTCTATAATAAATGATTTGGTACCTCAGGCTGTCCAAATATTAGAAAATGGATTTCCTGCATTTTCAAATGCCGCTGAAAATGGCCAAATTGGGAAACAAATAGGTCTATATGTTTATTATAAAACTGGTGACAAAGATGGCATTGAGGCTCATGAAAGTGCTGACGATGATTGCCTTGGTTATGTTGCAAAAAAAATATGGAAAGATGATGGTGAAGATCATTTTGGATATTACATTGGCATAAATACTGATTCTTTTGTACAGCAGGATGATAATTATGATTGGGTTGTAAATCCTAATTCAGGGAAATATGAGTTAATGTCCCGATCTAGTGATCTAGAAAATACCATTATTCACGAAATGCTTCACGCCTTCATGAATGACTACAACCGTGTTGGTTCTACTGGATGCGTTACAGCCGAAGAGTGGTATGATGAGTCTGCTGCCGGAGAAGCCAAATACAACGCCACTGTCCTCCCAATATGGCTCAGAGAAGGTCTGGCATCTTCTGTTGAAAATGTATATCAAGCTAGAAATAATACCTTTAAATTATATGGATATACATACGAGCTTTCCGACGAAAAGGATAGCGAAGGCTTCTATATTGAAAACGGAACAATAAATGCCACCTATACCCCAGAAATGGTAAAAGAAGCCTACGTACACACTACCTTTAGGTATGTAGATTACGATGGATATTATACAAGCTGTACACAATGGCTTGATTTGGAAGCTGCTGGAACTGACACTAACGGTAGTAGAGATACTGGTGCTAGTTATGTAAGTGGATACCTGGCAGCATTGTATTTAGGAGAAATGGCTGCTGTAAATGATGGACTAGAATCATCAGTTATGATAGATGATAATGGCCAATTGCTGGGGCTCCATAGTGGCACCATTCGCTATGGCATAAATTTAATCCTGGAGGAATTACATAACGGAAGAACTTTAGATAATGTAATTTATGATATATCAGAAGGAAGATATGCTAATACAGACGATTTTGAAAAGAAATTTATAAAAGGACAATGGGTCGAACAAGAATCTAGCTGGACTGGTGATGAAGAGTCGTTGAGCTTCTGTGTTAACTACTTGAATTCTATGAGTTCTATTGCCGAAGAAAAACAAGCAACACCAAATGGTTCTGTATTACTAGATTTTGGCAACACTACAGAATCACAAATGCAACCAGGCTCATATCCTACTACAAACGAATTTACAATTGTTGAGAGTAACGAATATGTAGAATCTACTGTTGACCAGTGGACTGATGGTGGAAAATCTGTTAGTGGTAATGTAGTTAACGATGCAACAACTAACTCAATAACACCTGACGATGCCGACCAAAATCAACAAAGAGAGCAAATTTCTGCCAAACTACCAGAGCCTGAAGCTATTGAAGCTACTGAAACTGTTGAACTTACTGAAATTGTAGAATCTACCGAGGCTGCTGAACCTACTGAAGCCGTTGAACCTACTGAAAGCTCTGAAATATGTGCACCTGCTGAACCTACAGAATTTTCCGAGCCTTGCGCCCCTGTTGTTCCAGTGGAGCCTTCGGGAAATGATGCAATGGTGACAGAAACAGCTATTCCAGAATATAAAGAAACTGATGAATACTAAAGCTTTTAATAAAAAAATCCTGACAGCCTATGCTGCCAGGATTTTTGCTTATATACTACTATTTATTTGCCTGCTCTCTCTTAGCAATCATAGGTAAGATTACGCCAAGTGCTGCAAGTACGATTGGTGTAAGAATGTTGAGGAATGTGTTGAATAAATCACCCTCTACATACATACCAAGTAAGCAGCTAGCTGCTGTTACGAAGAAGCACCAGCAACCTGCGAAGATTGCTACAGCCTGATTCTTAACGAACTTGTACTCAGGATTGAACTTCTCACCAGCCTTACGAAGCATGATGTATGCGAAGAATACCCAAAGGTAACGAAGTGGCATACATACTGAGTTAAGCTTTGTAAGCTGCTTAAGAACTACAGCTGCACCAGGAACGAATGACTGGATAAGGATGATTGCACCTGAAAGAACTGCTACCATCTTGATACCATTTACATAAGCACCTACATCATTCTTCTTAAGAAGCTTTGAAGGAATAAACTCTCTAGCATCCTCGTTATCAAGAAGCATACGAAGTGGTGCATCAATTGAAATAACAAGTGTTGAAAGCTGACCGATGGCATTGCAAAGTGCGTAAATAATCATGATTGCATTGCCTACATGATAGTACTGGCCAAGCTTCTGGAATGCCCAATATGAACCGTTTGAGTTATATGCATCAAAGTTTGCATTGATATCAGCAGGATCAAACATCATACCCATAGCGATTGTTCCAAGGATAGCACATACCATAACCATAACAGCAAGTGTGATCATTGCCTTAGGGAAGCCCTTTGAAGGGTTTTCTACCTTGTTAACGTATGGAGAAATCTTCTCACATCCACCTACTGCAAATACAAGGATTGAAAGTGATGTAAAGTACTTTACATTAAATGTTGGAATAAGTGTCTGTCTTGTAAATTCCATTGAAACATAATCTGCATGTGGATTGATTGCAGGTGCTGCAAACATCATAAGGATGTAAAGAATAGACATTACAAACATAGATGTACCAGCGATTGTTGCAAGCTTCTTAAGAGGATTAAGACCGCGTGAAGCGACGTAACAGAATATAAGCAAAATAGCAAATGTTACAAGCTGAACAGCAAGTGTTGGGAAACTATCATATGTTTCACCATTTCTGAATATTGCCCAGCTAAGAGCCTTTAAACCACCTGAAGACTTAGAAGCAATATAAGTGATGTGGCATGCCCAGTATGTCCATCCGGCATAATAAGCTGCCTTTGCCCCTGTAGTTCCGAAAATCCATGAGCTGACACCACCACCTGATGTCTTGAAGGCTGAGCCAAGCTCACCTACCATAAGTGCATATGGCACAAAGTAAAGAGCAAACATTAATATCCAGCTAAAGATACTCTGGATACCATTAAAGTAAATAAAACCATTTAAGACATTTCCAAAGCCCCAAACAGTTGAGAATGCCATAAAGGCAAGTGTGGACCATTTGATACGTTTAGAATCCATTTTATATTTCCTCCCTCTATTTTCGTATCAGTCGCCTATATGTAGGCATTGCCTACCAGACTTTAGCACTGTAAACTTTTACACCGTACAGTAGCGAAGGCTATTATACTACATATTGCCCAAAAATTAAATCATAAATAAAATATTCTGAACATTCACGAATTTATCTGTCTCCTGCTATTTTTCGTCTCACTTTCACTAGTTAAATGCATATTTTTCTTTATTATGCTATCATTTAAGATATTTGGAGGATTTCATTATGTTAGCTAATTACCATTCACATACAATTAGATGTAATCACGCTAGTGGTACCGAAAGAGAGTATATAGAAGCAGCCATTAAAGCTGGTTTCAAAATCTACGGAGTATCCGACCACGTGCCCCAACCATATCCAGATAATTTCGAATCACATATACGTATGAAAATGTCTGAACTTGAAAATTACACTTCCACATTGGTAAAGCTTAGGGACGAATATAAAGATGATATTCAGATTTTGATTGGATACGAGGTTGAGTACACCCACAAATATTTCGACAAGCTTCTTAAGCATCTGCGCCAATTTTCACTTGACTACATCATTCAGGGACAACATTTTGTTCCTGACGAAGTAGACGGTTTCTATGCTGGCGCTATGACAGATGAGGAGCAGCATCTTATTGACTATGCTACCCTTACCATAGAAGGAATGCAGACAGGCTACTTCTCATATCTCGCCCACCCTGATTTAATCAATTTTGTAGGTGACGATAACACATTCCAAATGCACATGCGCCCTGTAATCCAGACTGCAATAGATATGAACATTCCACTGGAGGTAAATATGCTTGGCTTTGCCACAGACCGAAATTATCCTTGCGATAGATTCTTTAACTTGGCTTCGAAGATGGGTGCAAGGTTCGTAATCGGCTGTGATGCCCATGCTCCTTCAAGCGTCATGCAGCCAGAAAGCCTTTCTGGGTTTGTAGACTTCCTTAAGAGAAACAACATTGAATATGGCGATAACGTAATAGAGCTAAGACCTGTGTAGGCCTTAGCTCTTTGTTAATTCTTGTATTAATAATTTTCTTCTCTTACCTCAAAGTAAGACTGAGGATGTTTACAAACTGGGCATACTTCAGGAGCTTCTACTCCCACTACTATATGACCACAGTTGCGGCACTCCCACATTGTTACACCACTCTTTTTGAATACTTCCATGGCTTCCACATTCTGCAAAAGCTTACGGTATCTTTCTTCATGAGCCTTTTCGATGGCTGCAACGCCTCTGAACTGAGCTGCAAGCTCTGGGAAACCTTCTTCTTCAGCTTCCTTGGCCATTCTCTCGTACATATCAGTCCACTCAGCATTTTCGCCTTCTGCTGCATGCAAAAGATTGGTAGGTGTATCACCAACTTCACCCAAAGCCTTGAACCATAGCTTAGCATGCTCTTTTTCATTGTCAGCTGTCTTAAGGAATAAAGCTGCAATCTGCTCGTAGCCAGCCTTCTTTGCTACCGATGCGAAATATGTGTATTTATTTCTTGCCATTGACTCGCCAGCGAAAGCCTCCCAAAGATTCTTTTCTGTCTTGGTTCCTGAATACTTGTTTTCTGCCATAATAATCCTCCTTCTACACTACATTGCCAGTAATTATCTTCATAATAACATATTCGGAGTATTATTTCTGTGAATATCTCATCATTCTCTGTAGATAAGAGGTGGCCTGTGCTGCTGAATAGGTGTTAGCCGGCTTGCTTTCTAGCATTTCTTCTGGAATAGCTTGTTTATTTGATAGCTCCTTTAAAAAGGCTGATGGTCTGTCCTTATATTTAAAAATTGTCAGATGCTCCTTGGCTCTGGTCATTCCTACGTAAAAGATTCTGCGCTCCTCCTCGTAATCCTTCTTCTCCTGAGGAGTTGCCTTGGTGTGTTGACGTAAAACCTTGTTAGGGAACACACCGTTTAATACATCTATAAGCATTACTGAATCGTACTCCAATCCCTTGCTGGAATGGATGGTAGATAGGATGAATTTAGTGCCTGGGTCATTCTTCTTTTCCATAAGCAGCTGTCTTAATACAGACAGGCGATTAAGGAAGGATGGGATATCCTTTTCCTGCTTTGCAAGCTGCTTTAATATGAAGATTTTGTTGGTATCGATGTTGTTGGCCCCAAGGTAATCGCCGTACCCCATAAAGTTTTCAATTCGATTAATGGCTTTGTATGGATTCTCATTTGCCATGTTTTTGAAATGAGTTCTTAATGAGCGGCAGTTTCCCAGCACGTGAGGGTTCATATCCACAAGCTCTGCTGCATCCAATATGCCGCTGTGGTTTGCTTCTGCCAGCTGGCACATGGCGATTGCATCAGTCTTTTTGATATAAGCCTGAAACTTGAAATATATCTTCATGAAAAGCTCTTCATCCATAGGAACGAAGGCAAATCTCAACATATTTACTATATCTAATACCACGCGATTACTGAAAAAGGTCAGGTCAGCGCTTTTAATGTTATAAGACACATTGTTTCGTTCCAACAAATCCACAAGAGGAAGAATACTTTCGTTATCCCTATATAGCACTGCCGTCCTATTAGTATTACTCTCTGCCACCTTCATTAAATAGCTGTACTGAGCCTCCCTTGCTATTGATACAAAATTAATCTCACTTTCTGCTGCTTTCGTAGCGCAGATATGCTTGGCATGGCGCTCCTTGTTATGCTGGATAAAAATATCGGCAGCCTCTACAATCCTTGCATTGGAACGATAGTTTTTATCCATCACAAGTACCTTGGCCCCAGTATGCTCCTTCTCGAAATTAAGGAGGGCGTCAGGGTATGCGGCTCTAAATCCATAGATACTCTGGTCCTCATCACCTACCATGAAAAGATTTCCACTCACCCCTGCAAGCAAGGATATTATCATGTGCTGAATCTTAGATGTATCCTGTGCCTCATCTATGCAAATGTATCTGTAGATTTCCTGAAAATGCTTTAGGGTAACCTGGGAACCCTTAAGGATTTTGTAGGCATATAGCATTTGGTCATCATAATCCATCAAGCTTTGTTCCTTTAGCTTGGTATTATACAATTCGTATATACGATACAAATCTATATCATTATCCTTGCCAAGCTTTTTAATCTCATCAGGAGCTAGGTACATGTTCTTACAGTATGTAATCAGGGTGCGAAGGTTCTTAATATCGCTTTCTGTTGGGTAATCCTTTTCCACATTCAGGTAAATGTTTGTAAGAAGCTGCCCTGTGAACTTTTCATCACTGCACAGCTCAAAGGAGGTCTTACCAATCATTCTGCCGTAGTAAGCAATTATCTTGGCGCAGATTCCATTGATGGTGCGAAACTCTAATCTGTCTGATAGTTCTTCCCCAAAGATGTTGTTGAACCTGGCTGCCATGTCCTTGGTGGCAGCCACTGTATATGTAAGTGTCAGTATATTTTCTGGGGCAATGCCTTTACAGTAGATCATGTAGCCTAGCCTATTTACAAGCACTGTGGTCTTGCCGCTGCCTGGCACAGCAAGAAGCAGCACAGGCCCTTCTACTGTCTGTACTGCTTCTAATTGTTGTTCATTTAATTGTCTGGTATATCTATCTAAAAACTCTAATTCTGTCATATATCTATAAATCTTCTAAATCCTGTATAACTTGTATTTGATTTCTAGTTTTTCTATTATCAGCTTTTCCACTTTTTTGTTTCTTCCCTACTTGCCTTTCTAGTTGACTCCTTTCCACTTTGCTATGAAACAATAATTCAATCACAAAATGCAGAATGAAAATAGCTATCACAATATATAGATGACAGAAGAATATATTGGTGATAACACCATTGTGCTTTAGCAGATAATCTGTAGAATAGCCTCTTAGGCACAGTATCCCCAGTAAAGCTAAGGCTATTATCATTATCGGAATATTCCTAGCGGCCTGCTTCATACACTCAAGAAAATCCTTGAAACTAGCATCAAAATACACAAATCGACCAATCATCAGGGTGAGAAAATATGTGATGAACATGTCGTAATTATTATCCTCATAGATAAATTTGATATAGCAAAAGATAATAATCATATATAACATCCCTGTAAGGCGAATGGATGCCATTTCACTTTTGTCTAAGCGCTTCAGCCTTACAAGCACATGATCAAGGAATGTATTAAGAAGGATTGATATCAGCATAAATACTAAAAGTAAATAATCCTTATAATTACTCCAAAATTCATAAAATGAGCCTGATGTAACAAATCTGTTTATCAGATAATATGCTGCCATGAATCCTATAATGCTGCCGCCAGAAAATATAAGCTCGTAAAATCTTTCTGCCAGTGAAAAGAATTCATGCTGAATCTTAAGCTCTCCCTTAAATGATTTATTTGCAAATACATAAAAGATTGCATACACCACTACAAGCAACAGTATTGTAAGCAACAAAAATAATATGCAATCTGGCATTGTGAGATAATGCTTAGCATATTCTGCGTATGACATTTTAAGCCTCCCCTATAATGTTTGAAATTTCTTAAGCCAACATAGTACAGTATACTACTATCATTATGCACAAATATACTAAATTTAATAATGTAAACACACCAATGTATTTTTTTTGATTAGCACCTTCTATGTAACTATATTGCTTGAAGGAAATTAGGCTAGCCATAGATGCTATGAGTGTGCCCATTCCGCCTAAATTAGTTCCGATAATAATCTTTTGTAAATCTTCTGCGAAGCCTGAACACAATATTGCTGCTGGAACATTGCTAATAAATTGGCTTAAAATTATAGAAACTCCCACCTCATTTAGTTTTATCAAAGAGCTAATAGCTACGCTAAATTCTGGAATCTGTTTTATATTTCCAATAAAAATAAATAAGAATATAAATGTAAACAGTAATGAATAATCTGGCTTTCTTAAAACATTTCTGTCGAATGCTATTGCCACTATAGTTACTATTATCAACCCTATACCATATGGTATAACTCTCGCTACCACAAATAAAGAAAGCAAAAACGCCCCTATGTAAATGGCGATAAGCATCTTTTCTCTTTTAGTTCTTTCATAAGATTTTCTGTCATTCTCTTTCAGCGTAATCTTGGCATTTTTTACAAAAATTAAAGTACTTAAGAGTAGCAAAGCTGCCGCACACAAGCTATATGGCAACATTAATTTTATAAATCTTCCCATGCTCATTCCTGACAGGGAATACAGATACAGATTCTGCGGATTTCCAAGAGGAGTCAACATGCTCCCCAAATTGGCTGCCAAGGTTTCCAACACTATTACAATAATATACAAATCCTTTCTATTTGATATGGAAAGTGTAATTATTGAAAATGGTACAAAGGTTAATAATGCAACATCATTCGTAATAAACATACTTGAAAAAAAGCACAACCCAATGAGTATCAAAACAACCCCTCTTATTGTGCTCATTTTTCCCACTAGAAGCTCTCCAAGCTGTCTAAATACCGAAAGCTTTTGTAACCCTGCCATTGTTATCATCAGCATTAACAATATGCTTAAAGTTCTAAAATCAATATAACTAAGGTAGTTCTTGCTGGGGTGGACTATAATTGCTGATATTAATGCCAATACTCCAGCCACACAAAGAACTATTTCGTTTTTTATAAAATGTTTAACTGCCTCCATTTTTTGACCCTTCGTTAAAATTTTTTAAGTGGTTATACCAGGTCAGCAGATTTAATATTTGCTACTTTTATCAAATCCGTTGGGGCTAGTTCTATTTGAAAGCCTACCTTGCCTGCACTTACAAACACCTTATCGTAAGCTGTAGCTGTGTCATGAATAAATGTAGGAAACTGCTTTTTCATACCTATCGGCGAGCAACCACCGTGAACATAGCCTGTAAGGGAAAGCAAATCCTTTTGCTTAATCATTGCAATAGACTTTTCCCCAGCCGCCTTTGCTGCCTTCTTAAGGTCAAGCTCCTCTACCACCGGCACTACAAAAACGTAATAAGCACCAGTCTTACCCTGGGTTACAAGAGTCTTGAAAACCTTTTCTGCAGGCTCACCAAGCACACCTGCAATCTCTTCACCAGTCATAGTTGCATCTGGCTCGTATGAATGACTTTCGTATGAAATCTTTTTTGCATCAAGGACTCGCATTACATTTGTTTTATCATTGTTCTTCATAGTTAGAATTCCTTCAACTTTGTCTTATTAAAGATACTATATATCCAAACATCGTACTCAACTAGAATCCCAAGGAATCATTAACTAGAATCACATGGATTCTTCCTTCATGTCTAGAATATCTAGTAATTAAGAACTGGCAGCAGATTGTATCTGGTGACTTGCAGTTCATACATGAGCCCGTCTTAGCGCAAGGTGTAGAAAGCCCAAAGCGCTGAGCATTTATTGGGGCTGCCACGTTTCTGGCACGCTTCATGGCTCCATCCACATCATCACATACCTTGTTCATTCCAACGATAGCAATTACATGCTTAGGTCCCTGAGCGATTGCCGATACACGGTTAGAATTTCCATCAATGTTGACCATAACACCATCTTCAGTGATGGCATTTGCACTGGTAAGGAAATAATCGGCATCATAGGCTTTTAGCATTGCCGCTCTCTTATCCGCTTCAGCATCCCTATCAATGAAATTATAATTACCATTTTTAAGAGCTTCCACCAAGCCTATCTCATGGGCAGACATAGCGCCGCCCATAGTAACTGATGACTGCTCAGGAATAAGCTCTAAGGCAAGCTTTAATGCCTCATTCTTGTCAGCCGCATAATAACCTGACATATTGCGAGATTCTAATCCTTTGATAACCTTCTGTGCCAGCAGTTGGTTACGTTTTCTAATATTCTCGTTCATATAGACCCCCTTTGATTATTTAATTAAAAATTTTTATATTCTTGCCACTCCAGTACGCCTTGCAGCCTCTGCTGTGGCACTAGCAACTGCTTCCTTCACCCTCGGATCGAAAGCCTTTGGTATGATGTAATCTGGGCTAAGTTCTTCATCTGAAACAAGACCAGCAATTGCATAAGCTGCTGCCTCCTTCATAGCATCATTGATATCAGTAGCTCTAACGTCTAAAGCTCCACGGAAAATTCCAGGAAATACAAGCACATTGTTGATCTGATTTGGGAAATCTGAACGGCCTGAACCCACAACTGCTGCACCAGCCGCCTTGCTATCCTCTGGCATAATCTCTGGAACTGGGTTTGCCATAGCAAATACTATTCCATTGTTCATGCTGGCAACCATTTCCTTTGAAACAAGACCAGCTCTAGATACACCGATGAATACGTCAGCATTCTTCATAGCATCGGCTAAATTTCCATGCTCATGATTGTTATTTGTAATGTGTGACATCTCTTCCTGTCCTGAGTTAAGACCTTCATCACCTTCACAAATAATTCCATTGATATCGCAAAGAATAACATTTCCAAATCCCATTGTAACAAGAAGCTTTCCAATGGCACAACCAGCTGCGCCAGCACCGTTGATTACAATCTTTACCTGGCCCATTTTCTTGCCAGTCACCTTGATTGCATTAATGAGAGCCGCAGCTACTACAACAGCTGTTCCATGTTGGTCGTCATGGAATACTAAAATATCGCACTTTTCCTTTAGCTTCTTTTCTATTTCAAAGCAACGTGGCGCTGCAATATCCTCCAGATTGATTCCACCAAAGGAGCCTGCTAAAAGGGATATCGTATTTACGATAGTATCTACATCCTTAGAACGGATACAAAGTGGAATTGCATCAACATCTCCAAACTCCTTGAAAAGAACGCATTTTCCTTCCATTACTGGCATACCTGCCTCGGGTCCTATATCACCAAGACCAAGAATAGCTGTTCCGTCTGTGACGACAGCCACAGTATTCCAACGGCGAGTAAGCTCCCAGCCCTTTTCACGATTCTTTTGAATCTCCTTGCATGCCTCCGCAACACCTGGTGTGTAAGCAAGAGATAGGGCCTCTGAACTGTCCACCTTAGCTCTCGATTTAATTTCAAGCTTTCCCTTTAAATCATAATGAAGTTTTAGTGATTCCTTTGATACATCTGCCATGATTATTCTCCTTTGTTTGCTATATCATCTTCTCTGGTCTTACTGTTTCATCATACTCTGCTTCTGTCAAATATCCTAGCTCTAGTACTGCTTCTTTTAGTGTCTTGTCCTCAACATAAGCCTTGTGGGCACAAGCTGCTGCATTTTCATAGCCGATAACTGGACTTAAGCATGTGACCAGCATCAGTGAGTTATTCAGATTACTCTCCATCTTATCACGTTTTGCCTTGATACCTGATACGCAGTTTTTGTTAAAGGAATTGATTCCATCTGAAAGCAGTCTGATTGACTGAATCATGTTGTAGGCAAGCACTGGCATGAATACATTCAGCTCAAAGTTTCCCTGGGATGCGCCGATGCCTATGGTGGCATCATTTCCCATAACCTGAATAGCTATCATAGTGATAGCCTCGCATTGTGTAGGATTAACCTTGCCTGGCATGATAGAGCTGCCTGGCTCATTTTCTGGAATGGTGATTTCTCCCAGTCCACAACGTGGGCCGTTGGCAAGCCATCTAATATCATTAGCAATCTTCATAAGATTTGCAGCAAGTCCTTTTAATGCTCCGCTTGTATATACATAACCATCCTTTGATGTGAGAGCATGGAATTTATTATCGCTTGGCTCAACTGTTTGGTTTGTAAGCCTTGTTATTTCCTCACAGCACAGCTCATCAAAGCCTTTAGGACAGTTAAGACCTGTTCCTACAGCGGTACCCCCGATGGCGATTTTGCGCAAGTGATTTGCTGCTTCGACAATCTGCTTTCTTGACTCCTCTAGCATTCCACGCCAGCCTGATATTTCCTGACTAAAACGTAGTGGTACTGCATCCTGCAAATGAGTGCGACCGATTTTTATAACATCATAGTTCTCATTCTCCAGGTGTTTCATGGTTGCAATCAGCTCATCAATTGCAGGTATCAGCTTCTCATGTATCATTATTACCGCCGCCATATTCATAGCAGATGGGAATGTATCATTAGAAGACTGTGACATATTTACATGGTCGTTTGGATGAATTGTAATTTCAGGATGCTCCGTATTTACGATATGGGCGATTACCTCGTTTACATTCATGTTTGACTGGGTGCCAGAACCTGTCTGCCAAACCTTTAGTGGAAATTCATCTTGATATTTGTTATCTAAAATATCCTTACATGCAGCTTCAATTGCTCTTGCTTTCTCAGCATCCAGCTTTCCCAGTTTCTCATTAGCTGTGGCTGCCGCTGATTTTAACACCGCAAAAGCATTAATAACTTCCATAGGAATTCTCTCCGTTCCTATTTTAAAATTTTCAAGAGAGCGTTGTGTCTGCGCTCCCCACAGATGCTCATCAGCTACTTTGATTTCACCCATCGAATCATGCTCAATTCTAAATCCCATTATTGTTCTCCCATTTCTTCAATACAACTATCTACAACCTTTACATTAAACTAATTCTTAGGCATATCCCCTAATTCCTGCAGGATATCCATCTCATTATTTCCTTATATCATATCTAATCTTCACCATAAAAAAAAGCCCTCCGAGGCAAAACCTCGGAGGGAATATGATTATTTATGCATCCTTTGAGTGACGCTCTCCAATCTGGAAGTCATCGCTGTGTTCAAACATGTACTGAACTGTTATTGGATCAGAACCTGTAAGCTTCTTGAAATCATCTGTGAATGTATCCATCTTGCCCTCGCGGATAGCCTGAGCAAATGTAACCATACCCTCTGATGAGAATGGTGCCTCAGAACCTTTCTTGAATACACCATCAGTTGTTCTTGGAACGCCCATGGCATCAAATACCTGATAGTTTTCCTCATCTGTAAGCTCTTTATAAGTAACATGGTTTCCAGTAGCCTTGTTTCCTATCTCAATAAACTCTGTGATTGTCATAAGCTCTGGTCCATTAATATCAAGTGTTGCGTGGTCATACTCAGCACCTCTATATAGAGCGTAAGCAACTGCCTTTGCGCAATCCTTTCTAGAGATGTAAGCCATCTTACCATCACCCTGGCTATTCTTTAAAACTCCATCGCCCTTAACATATGTGAAATAGTTGGTAATCATAGCTTCTGCATATTGTGAGTTACGAAGAAAGATATGGTCAAGACCTACTTCCTTGATATAATTCTCTGTATAGATGTGATCCTTCTTCTCTACTGAAGGGTTTGTCTCATCACCAGCATTTACAAGTGAAGTGTAGATAATCTGCTTAACGCCAGCAGCCTTGGCAGCATCAACAACGTTCTTCTGAGCATTCTGTCTCTTTGCACCTACGAATGGCATAGAGATAAGAGCTAATCTTTCTGCTCCTGCAAAGGCTTCTTCCAAACCTTCGTATTCGTTGAAGTTAGCCTGACGTGTCTCAACACCCTGTGCAGCAAACTTATCAAGAGCCTCTTTGCTGTAGCCTACAAAAATAAGATCTTCCTTGTTTGCAAGAGTTAAAAGCACTCTTGCTGCCTCTGAACCTAAGTTTCCGTCAACACCTGTTAATAATAATTTTCCCATGTTTTCCTCCTTTTCGACTAAACCAATTGTTAATCTTTTAACTATATTCATGATAGTTAAATTTTTATCAAACGTCCAATTCAAAAAAACAATAGGTTATAAATAAAACTTATCTCCAAGGATAGTACAATAATTATTTGTTTATTCTATGAATTAAAAATAAACGAAAATGCCATGGATCAAATAAATTTCAGAAATTCCTTCAGTGTCCTGTTAGTATTTGTTTTTGAATATCCCGCAGCCACGATATATCTATGAGGGCTATCCTCCAGCTCTATTAGCCTGATATCATCTCCATATTCTGCCAAGCTTTGGCTTTCGGGGCAGAACCCAATGAAGCCTTCTGTAATAATTGAAAACATTTCTGTTTCCACGTTATCTACTGTCTTTTCTATGATTGGCTCATATCCCTCACTTCTGGCTCTCTCTATCATTTTATCGTACATGCTACCAATTACTTCTTTGCTAAGCATTATCAGAGGATAACTGTATAATTCCTTAATAGTGATACTTGTATTATCAAATAATGCATGGCCCTTTCCAACTATTGCTAGATATTTACCTTCCTTTAATGTCTTGTACTTAATGTTTTCCCCTTCGAGAAACTCTGTCGAGAAAGAAACTACAATATCGCACAAGCTCTTATTTATGTAATCTGCAGCTTCTCCTAAATCTATCTTATTAAGCTGCAGCTCTACATCTGGATACTTCTCCTTAAAGGAAGGAATAATAGTGATTAAGGTCTGAATATCTACTGGCGAAGAATATGCAATCCTAAGGGGTGGCATAGCATCTTCCTTTTCCCTAGCCATCCTTTCAACTGCGATTAGATACTGCTTGTAGAGAATCTTACTTTCCTCATAGAAGCTTGTTCCTGCCGATGTTGGCTGTATTGGCGTAACATTTCTATCAAAAAACTGTAACCCAAACTGCTTCTCCAGGGAGCTTATAAACTGACTTAAGGCAGCCTGAGAAATAAAATTTTTCTTTGCAGTTTCAGTGAAATTTCGACATTCGTATAAATCTATATAGCATTTCAGTTTTTCTATATGCATATTCTTTTCCTCGTCTACTAGCACAATTACTTACGTCGATTTTAACATATAATCAGTGTGCTAATAAATATCCTCTTAGTGCCTCAATATTGCATATCCTACATAAGCTATGTAAAGCATCACCATAGTTAACCCTTCCCATCTAACGATTTTTTCAGATGTTCTTGAGAATATGTATGTTAGAATGCTGCACAATATCAATATTACAAAATCAGTTATTGTTGCAAGATTCACAGCCATTGGGCTAATTGTTCCTGATATGCCTAGGATGAATAGCAGATTAAATATGTTTGAGCCAACCACATTTCCAATGGCAAGACCTGTTTCGCCTTTTCTGACTGCAACAATAGATGTAACTAATTCCGGCAGTGAAGTACCAGCGGCTACTATGGTCACACCTATTAGTGTCTCAGTCATTCCTGCCATTCTTGCCAATTCTTTAGCACTTTCTACAACAAATTTTCCACCAGCAATAATCAGCGCTAATCCTATTATTATAAGTCCGATACATTTTATCATAGGCAGGCTATCTG
Organism: Pseudobutyrivibrio ruminis; assembly: GCA_015057305.1. Classification (GTDB taxonomy): domain Bacteria; phylum Bacillota; class Clostridia; order Lachnospirales; family Lachnospiraceae; genus Pseudobutyrivibrio; species Pseudobutyrivibrio ruminis_F. The sequence continues at coordinate 16,303 of SVES01000052.1, forward strand.
TGTTTTCATCATCAGCTTTGCCATTTTTTCCAGCTCTTACAAGCAAATACAGGTAAGCTACAAATCCAATCAGTAGCACTATGCCTATCCACCTATAAATCATGCCCACATTTTCATTTACATCAAAGCCCTTAAAATCTATTTTACCAAGGACAGCGTAATTAAAGCATGCAAATAATGTAAATACTGTGATTACTAAAGATATTGGCATATCTCGCTTTAGTATCTTTCTATCTACAGTTAGCGGCTTAATTGCGGCACATACTCCCAGTACAATTAATATGTTAAATATATTGGAACCTACCACATTACTAACTGATATTTCATTTGCCCCTTCTATAGCGGCTGTCAAGCTTACTGCAAGCTCAGGAGCACTGGTTCCAAAGGCCACTATTGTAAGTCCGATGATTAGTGAAGGCACTTTTAGATTTTTCGCCATGTCCGAGCTTCCCAGTACAAACCAATCTGCACCTTTTACAAGTGCAATAAATCCAAGTATTAAAACTAATATGTTGAATAACAATCTGTACATTCCTCCTTTTTGTTTTTCAAATATTATAGGTTTTTGATTTTCATCAGAAAATCAAAAACCGGATATTGACCAATATTTTCTAAAAGAAAATATTGCTTGGCAAAGCCAAGTTCTTGTGGGCTTTTTCCTTAAGTAGCCCACAAGAAGTCTTTACTTTATGTAGGTAAAATTCATCTAAATTTTTCTTATCTCATGTAAACACTTTGTGGGCTCATGACGAGCCCACAATAATATTGCTAATTATTCTTTTCTATTTCTTCACTAAGTTTAATATACCAATCCTGTTTTTTATTTAATAAATCAACAAACTTAGCTATTCCTACACATGCAAACCAACATAAAACTGATATTATTGCTACTAATATATAAACCATATTATTTATCCCTCTCACTCTTATCCTTTTTCTCAGGACCGTTTTCAATCCACCATGCTGCTACTGCACCACCTAGGATTATTACAGCAAAAACTCCAATTAATATATTTTCAATCATTTTTATAAAATCCTTTCCACGCAAAATAGACCTATGACTCTTGTCATAAGCTAAAAATGATAATTGAAGTTTTAGCGGCGTTTTCGCCCATCCTTACTGTGAATAAATCGGATAATAAATGTTCTAGAATATATCGATTCAAATATCCATATACTAGAATTTCTAAGAGAATATAGGCATCCTAGTATCAGTAAAAAGAATGCCAATAAAACGAATCTTACATTAGAGATTGTTTTTATTTGATTTGCTTTTGTAGCTGTATATACAGTATTGGAGCTAGTGCTTTTTTCATCTTTGATTTCCATCTGGGCACCATTAGGTACATGGATAGTGATTGAAGGTCTATCGTCATAACTAAATGCTTCGGATGCACTCTGCTCACCATTATTAAAACAGAAAAAATTGCACAACAAAAAAAGACATGTGAGAACGTATATTAACTTTCTAATCATAGTCTTTTTCATCATGTTACCTTTACTAATACATTTGTTTTCTTAGAATTATTCTATCTCATAGGCGTACCAACTTCAATTAAATTACCATCCAAATCGTAAAAACGTACAACCTTCTGGCCCCAGGAATGAGTCATCAATCTATTTACATACCTAATATCTGGATAGAGTCTCTCAAGCTTTTCTACGAAATCTTCTATATTTCGCTCTTCAAAATATAATTCTGTAGCGTTATTTTCCTGAATAACATCTCTATCTAAAAACTTTTTCCAAATAGCTTCCTCTTGTAAAACCAGACCCTCAGTCAATATCATATTGCCATCGTTGTCTAACAGCATATCCAGACCGAACAGATTGTGATAAAACTGCCTTGATTTTTCTATGTCTTTTACTACTATAAGTAGTGTTAGCATCTAAATAGTACAAAACAAAATGAGATATTCCCTTCAAGTATTGTATAATCAACAAATGGAGGA